>JAVERT010000035.1:0-17457 GCA_034006985.1 Gudongella sp. | reverse complement strand
ATCAACTGCACTAAAACTTAGTCGAATATAATGTACATCAGGTTCCTCTTCGGTAAAAAATACATTGCCTGGTACTAATGCGACTTCTCTTTTACTTGCTTCCTCGTAAAAACGGATAGAATCCCAGTTGGATGGGAGTTTTACCCAGATGCTAAGTCCACCATCAGGTGCTTTAAATGAAAATCCATAGCACTCTAGTTGTGTTAATTCTTCTAACATTACACGATATCTTTTTTCGTAGAATTTTCTTGAATTGTCTATGTGATTTCTCCAATAGCCATTTCTAAGGTATAGGTCAAAAGCTCTTTGCAAATAACCTGAGGAAGATATATCACTGGAGTGTTTTGCTTTCATAATAGTTTTAAACATAGATTTCGGAAGAATCATAAATCCAATTCTAACTCCAGGCATAAATATCTTTGAAAAACTCTTTATAAAAACAACTTTATCCTTTCGATCGATTGCTTTTAAAGGAATTTTTTTATCTTCCGAAAAAGAAAGATCAGTTAAAAAATCATCTTCAATAATATAAAAATTGTATTCATGGGAAAGTCTTAGAAGCTCCTTTTTTTTATCTTCACTATAACATAGAGTTGTAGGGCTTTGATAATTGGGCATTACATATATAAACTTAGGTTTATACCTTTTTGCATAATTTTCTAAAACTTCTATATTAATTCCATCATCTTCTAATGGAATTCCAATTATTTTAGCGCCTCTGGATTTAAAAGCGGCATAGGCTCCTGGATAAGTTGGATTTTCGACAAATATTATGTCACCCTGATCGATTAAAGCCTTAGATATTATATCTAATCCCTGCTGTCCACCAGATGTTATCAATATCTGATCACTTTGAGCTTCAATAGAATAATTTTCAAATAGGAATTTACTTATCGATTCTCTCAAAGGTAAAAATCCACTAATTTCAGGATATAGAAAAGCAGAACCACCATCACGGTCCAAAACATCTATCAAGGACTGTTTAAATAGCTCAATAGGAAACATTTCAGGAGTGGGGGAGGCACTTGCAAAGTCGATGCTATTCTTTAAAAATGGGAATATTCCAGATAGCATAAGAGCCATATCTCCATCCTCAGTAAGGAGTGTTTCCTCTTTAAGCTCAGTTTTTTTTATAAAAGTTCCACTTCCCTTTATAGTGTAAATATAGTCTTCCTTTTCAAGTAGCTTATATGCATTAATCACTGTAATATTATTCACGCTTAAAAGAGCTGAAAGTGATCGAATAGAAGGAAGTTTATCTTCTTTAAGCTGATCTAGGTCAATAAGATTCTTAATTTGTTCATATAGTTGCATATATAGTGCTATACTATCTGACTTATTTAAAGAAATATTACTTAGCATATAATCACCCTCTTTGTATGGATACAATTATTATAACATTTGAATAATAATAAGACAATTGACTAGCGCTTTTAAGTTTAATCATATAAAATCATTATATGTAGAAACATCAAGGAGTAGAAAAATGAAAAACTTTAAATTAATTGTAACCACGATAATTATTCTTTTTTTTATTATAATAGCTTTATTCTTTGCTAGAGAAGAAAATCAGAAAAAACTAGTCAATTACATCTATAGTTTTGATAAATCTGAAAAAGTATTCGAGATAGTAAAAAGCTATGAAAATGAAGGTATTCAATATTTAAATGGTAGGTTTTTAGAATGGGATGGTGAAACTCTTAAGGTATCTGATTCAACTAAGAAAGAGCTATGGACTAAAACATTTCTATTTGACAATCCTAAAATGGTCTTAAATGAAAATAGGATTGTTATATATGATGAACTGTCTGGAGTAGTATATTTATACAATGGAAATGGTGAAACCCTATTAGAACATGATTTTGAAAAACCAATATTTAATATAAAAGTTTGGGATCAAGGTTTAATTGCACATTTGAAATTAGAAGATGAAGAAAAGATTCTTTACTATAATCTTGAAAGAGATAAGTGGGAAGAAGTAAGCTTTATTGACTCATTTCCACTAGATTACTGGATTAATAATTCTAATAATATGATGTATACTCAAATGAAGTTTGAACAAAATCAGCTATTTTCTGAGCTCTTTGAAAAATTAGAGGAAAATACAGAGATAAGAGCTGATTTACAAGATGAAATAATCTTAAAAACACTTCCTTTTAAACAAGGGTATATAATATTAACAGATATGGGTATAGTAAAAGTTAGTAAAGGAAATGAAAACATAACTAGAGATTACGATTTAGTTCATGATATACTAATTGATGGAGAAGAAATATATATTCTTTATGGGGATAATTTAGAGATTTTAGATAGGTCTTTGGAAACAATCTATAAAAATACTTATGCTCTCTCATATACTAAATTGCATCGTCATGAAAAGTATATACTTCTTTATGGAGATAAGAGTATAATAGCACTATTCAACAAAGAAGATAGAGCTGAATACACATTTGGAAGTGGTGTAAAGGATATTAGAAGTCAGTTTAATGACCTTATTGTAACATTAAAAACGGGAGTTTATACAATGCGTATTGAAAATATAGAACCAGAAAAAATGGAGGAATAACAATGATAAAAATAATTGATGCAAAAGGCCTTGAATGTCCAAAACCAGTAATATTAACAAAGAAAGGCATTGAGGAGATTGAAGAAGGTGTAGTTAAAACTATAGTAGATAATGAAGTTGCAAAGAACAACTTATCTAAGCTTGCAACAAGCATGAGTTTGGACTATAAAGTAGAACAAGATGCAGATGGTAACTATGAAGTTTCTATTACTAAGGGTAAACAAACCGACTTAGGTCTTGAAAAGCGAGAGGAAGATGTTGTTGTACAAAAAAGTGAAGGTGCAGTAATTATAATTCAATCTGACTTAATGGGTAGTGGGGACCCAGAACTTGGGAAGATTTTGATGAAAAGCTTAATCTATACAGTTGCTGAGACAAAACCTTATCCAAAAGCTATTTTATTTTATAATGCGGGAGTTAAGTTAACTATTAAATCAAGTCCTGTATTAGATGATTTAATTAGTTTAAAAGAAGAAGGAGTTGAAATAATATCCTGTGGAACATGTCTTGATTTCTTTGGTTTAAAGGATGAACTTGGAGTTGGAGAGATATCAAACATGTACTCAATATATGAAAAAATGTGTTCAACTCAAAATACAAAAACGATTGGATGATAATATCATGAATAAGAAAGAATTTGGGATTTTAACTTTTGAGTCAACGCAACATGCTATAAAAGCTGAGTCTGACTTAGTGAAAGCAGAAATTAAGACAAAGACGATCCCTACACCTAGAGATATTACACTTAGTTGTGGGTTAGCTATACGCGTTGATTTGGATGATATAGATAAGATAAAAGAATTATACGATAATGGTGATTTGAAATTTAAAAATTTATATACTATTCGAGAATCAACAGAAGGTAGATTTTTAAAGAAATTATTATAGGGGGTTTTTATGGATTTATTAACCAATGCAAGATTATTCTTGCAAGACACGGTTGATTATTTTTTAAAAGATGAAAGTGGGAATTTAAATCTATTAGGTAAATTACTTACCATAGTATTAATATTTATAGTGATAAGAATAATTTCATATATATTTAATAAACTTATTGATAGGACAGTAAAATTAAAAGGTATGTCCAAGCTTCAAATTACAGATAGCCGAAGAGATACATTAACAGAAATCCTAAAGAAAATAGTTAAATATATTTTGCATTTTATTGGAATTGTTATTTCTTTAGAATTGTTTGATATTAATACAACTTCTATTATTGCAACTGCTGGAGTCGGTGGTTTAGCCATTGGTTTTGGTGCTCAGTCTTTAGTAAAGGACATTATTACTGGTTTTTTTATACTTTTAGAAGATCAATATACTATAGGTGATTTTATACAAATTGACAGTAAAGAAGGAGTAGTTGAAGACTTAGGACTTAGAGTGACAAAGATTAGAGATTTTACAGGTGAACTTCATATTATTCCAAACAGCAGTATAAATGTAGTTACAAATAGAACTAGAGGAGCTATGAGAGCTCTGGTTAAAATGTCTATTGCCTATGAGGAGGATATTGACAATGCACTAAGAGTTATGGAAAGAGTGAGTAAAGAGATTGCAAATTCTACAGAAACAATAGTAGAAGGGCCAACTGTACTTGGTGTAACAGGATTAGGTGCATCTGATGTTATCATAACTGCTATTGCTAAGACAGTACCTATGGAACAGTGGTCAGTTGAGAGAATAATGAGAAAAGCATATAAACAAGCCTTTGATAAAGAAGGGATAGAGATACCTTATTCAAAAATGGTTGTGTATGGAGGCGATGAAGAATGATGCTTTATTATGAAGTTGGTGATATTATTACACTTAAAAAAGGTCATCCTTGTGGGGAAAATAAATGGGAGATTTTAAGGACAGGTGTAGATATAAAGCTACGATGTGTCGGGTGTGACAGACAAATTTGGCTTACAAGGATGGAGTTTGAAAAGAGGGTTAGAAAAATTTTAGTTGATGAAAAGTGGATTAGCATAGTTCACCACAAACAAGATAGCGATAAATAATGCCGATTGGAAATTTTCTTTCGGTTTTTTTCTTTTGATGCAACCTTTTGCAGATTTTTACGTCTAAATAGTAAGGGGGGGTTAGATTTGAGCGAAAAAGAGTTGATAAAAAACTTAATAAAAGGAAAAGAAACAGCATATAAAGAGGTAATCGATCTTTATGGAGATCAGCTCTTTAGGACTTGTTATCTAATCTTAAGAGATAAGCTAGATGCGGAAGATGTAGTTCAAGAAACCCTCATAAAAGTTTTTAAAAATATTAAGAACTTTAAGGGAGATAGTAAACTATATACTTGGATTTATAAGATTGCGCTTAATCTATCAAGAGATATATTAAGAAAAAAAGTAGATTTTTCAAGTCTTGAAGACGAGTGGATAGGAGAAGAAGATCCTCATTTTCATATAGAAAAAGAAATAGATAAAGAGGTCTTAAAAAAAGAATTAAAAGCTTTAAATCCAATATATTATGAAGTGCTTGTATTGTTTTATCTTCAAGAGTTTCCCATAAAAGAAATAGCGAGGATGTTAGAAACAAGTGAAGGAACAGTAAAAAGTCGATTATCTAGGGCTAGAAATATTTTAAAAACTGAGTTAGAGAAGGAGGAGAGTTTAATTGGATAAAAAAGATTTATTGGGAAAAGAAATAAAGACCATTGTGGAAGAAGAAACTAAGGGGCTTTTTTTATCAGATAAGATTAAACAAGGTATCTTAAAGAATTCAAAGCAATCTCCTTTCGAACGATTAAGTGAATTCTTAAATAGACAAGTTGAATTGCCACTACTTCCTATAAGCTTAGGATTGGCAGCAGCTATTATTCTTTCAATTATTCCAGTTGAAAATTTATTAGAAATACCTGAAACCAGAACAATTGATTTTGGAACTTCCCAAGTGATTGTCCGTGAGTATAAAGAGGTGAGTCAAAAGTGAATATGAAAATAAAGATTAAAAATCTAATACTGATTCTAGCTTTAACAGTGTTAGTGTTTATTTGGGGTGTTCCTTTCGTGACACTACAAATAGCAAATGTACTCGCAGATAGGAATAATGAAAAGGCAGATTTTTTCTATAATAGATACTATAATTACCCTTTTATTAAAGATTCTATAAAAGCTAGATATATATACGCAGATAGCTTGATAGATGGATTTCTAAAGTTTCAAATTACCTTTAGTGGATGGGGCGGAGGATCTGACACAGATCCTTTAAAATTAGAAGAGTCTAAGAAAATTCTAGCTGATATTCTAAAGGAAAGAAACTTATCAAAATCAGACTTAGGATATGTTGAAGAGGCATATAAAATGCTACTTGATATTGCAATTTCAACTAATAATGTAAATATGCTAGAAAAATGGTTAGATTTTAAAAATCCTGAGGAGACTCAGAAGATGGAATATACAAGAGATATGTACAGGGCATTTCTTTTTCATGTAAACCGTGACGAAGAGATGGCACTTGAAATTGCAGAAAAATATAAGAATAGTGAGTATAAAGACGGCTTACTAGATGTACTATTGGCTGAAATTTATTTTTTCAAAGGTGATTATGAAAAAACAAAAGAATTTCTTGGAAAAGCTGATAATATAAATTATTGGGATAGGATGGAACCTATATTTGCATCTGGTAGGTATTTAGATAGGAAATACTATTTAGAAAATGAAAAAGATATACTAGGAGACGCAAATAAAATAAGAGGGACAGTGTTTTTTGAAGACAAACCTCTGCCTTTTGTTGAAATTTATGTACAAGACCCCCACGGTGGTCTTAGAACTGGTGGAGGAAATTACCTTGGTATTACAGATGAGAATGGATACTTTGAAACTGTTGGTTTAAGAACAGGAACAGTTCAAATAGTTCTTGGATTAGATGGAGTAGTCCTTACTGATAAGGTGCTTAAAAAAACAAATGTAGATTATATTGAACTAGGTGGAGAAGATGTAAATGTTGATTTTGTATTTAAAGAAACTTTAAATATCCTATCCCCTGGACCTGCAAGTGTAATAAAGGATAATATATTTGATGTCTCATGGGAGGCAGTTGAGGGGGCAGATTATTACAATGTCGAGCCTGTTATTTTTTCAGAACCCTATAATATGTCTGGTAGCAGTTTCAGAAGCCCAATTGAAGATATAAATGGAGATATAAAAATAAAAGATATTAAGGCAAGTTTTAATATTGAAAAGCTTAAAAATAATTTGGGTGGACTTTCCTTTAGTGGTGAAGAAATGCTTTTAGAACCAAGTAGTGTCCTAGGAGTATTTTTACCAGAAGTTGAGTATCCAATTGTTGTAAATGCCTTTGATAAAAATGGAAATATTATCACAAGTAGCCTTGCTTTAAGAAGCTATTATGATAATATATCAAGCATTAAAAGAGAGGGAGACCTTAGTCAAGGGGAGAAGCTTATACTTAGTACAGATTATCCAAAAGCAATCTCTTATTACGAGGAGAAATTACAAGAAGATCCAAAAAACGCTGAAGCCCTCCTTTATTTAACAAAGATTTATGCTATTGGTTGGAAAGATGGAAAAAAAGATTACACAAAGGCAATCGACTATGCAAATAGATATGATAAGGCTGTTTCTAAAGAAATAATGGTCTATAGAGCTATAAGCTATATGGATTATAAAGATATAAAAGCAAACAAAGAGCTTGTAAAAGAAGTGGTCTATAATACTAAAAAAAGAGATGATGAATATTATCAGATTCTTGGTCAATTAAATATTGCATTTGAAGAATTTAAAGATGCAAGGGATGCCTTCGAAATGATAGAGGAATATGTTCCGAATGATTTGCTAAATTTAAATATTTATTTGGGTGATTATCAAAAGGCTATTGAAAACGTAGAATCAGATAAGTTTTATCCATCCATTCTTTCAACTTCTAAAACTACAGATGCAATTTATGACTTGGAGATTAAAGGCATTAGCGAAAAAGATAAAAAAGTTTTTGATGAATTTTTGTTAAAGTTAATAAGTAGAGAGATTTATGACCAGAAGAATGAAGCATATAAGTCACTTATGTCAAAGCTTAAAAACAAGTCTGCTATAATTATAGTGGATCAGATTTATAAAGATTACGGCTGGTTAGATAGATATTAAAGAATTTAACTCCTCTTCTTTTGGGTATTAATAAAATATCCAAATAGAGAGGGGTTTGTTTATGAAAAATTTTAGTTTTAATGCTCCAACTAATTTAGTTTTTGGCAAAGGGAGTGTATCTGAGTTACCAAAGTTAATTGAGGGCAAATATAAAAAGATATTGTTACATTACGGTGGCGGAAGTATTAAGAAAAATGGTGTGTATGATGATGTTATAAATGCTTTAGATGGTCTAGATATAGAAGTATTTGAACTAGGAGGAGTGAAACCTAATCCAAAACTATCCTTAGTCAGAAAAGGAGTAGAACTTGTTAAAAAAGAAGGGATAGACCTAATTTTAGCTGTAGGTGGTGGTAGTTCTATAGACTCCTCAAAGGCAATCGCCCTAGGTGCTATGAGTGATATTGATGTTTGGGATTATTTTATGAGAAAAGCAGAGCCCGAAAAAGCTTTGGATGTTGGGGTAGTTCTTACAATTCCTGCCACTGGTAGTGAAGCAAGTATGGGAACCGTAATTACAAATGAAAAAGAATCCTTAAAGCTTTCCGTAAATCATCCAATGCTAAGACCTCAATTTGCAATTATGGATCCAGAATATACACTATCACTTCCTAAAGAACAAACTTTTGCAGGTGTTATGGATATATTGTCACATATATTTGAAAGATATTTTACCAGTGTAAAAAATGTTGAATTGACGGATGCTCTAGCTGAAGCCACTATGAGAACTGTTATAGATAATGCTTATAGGTTATTGGAAGATCCTAATGATTATAATGCAAGAGCGGAGATTATGTTATCAGGAACCATTGCTCATAATGGGCTTTTAGGAATCGGGAGAGTGGATGATTGGGCAAGTCATGGACTAGGTCACCAATTGAGCGCTCTTTATGGAACTACTCATGGGGTGAGTTTAGCGATAATGTTTCCAGCATGGATGAAGTATGTCTATAGAAATAATCTTGAGATATTTAATAAATTTGCTATTAATGTATTTGGGGTAATGGATATTGGAAAATCGGCAGAGCACATAGCGCTCGAAGGTATTAAGGAATTCGAAGATTTTCTAAGAGATATTGATTTACCAACTACTTTTAGCGCTGCAGAGATTCCTACAAATGAAATTGAAAGAATGGCTACTGCTGCAGTAATTCACGGAAGTTTAGGAAATTTGAGAAAAATAACTAAAGAGGATGCTATAAATATATATAATTTAGCAGAGTAATTATAAGGGGTCTTAGAATTAAGGCCTCTTTTTATGTTGAAATCTGCTATACTATTTATCATAGAAGAATTTTTAGGAGGATTATAGTATGAGGTATGCATACGAGTATTACAAGAAGGCAAGTGATTATATTAGAGAAAAGATAGGTGGAGATGTAGAAATTGGATTGATTCTTGGTTCTGCAATGGGTGCAATCGCTGACCAAATACAGGACAAGATAATTATTGAGTATAAACAAATACCAAATTTTCTCTTAGCAACAGTTGAAGATCATGCTGGATTGTTGATTGCGGGGACTCTTGGAGGCAAAAGAGTAATTTGTTTGAGTGGAAGATTCCATTATTATGAAGGTTATGACTTTGAAAGGCTTGCAGTACCAGTTAGAGTATTAAAACTTTTGGGAGTAGAAAAACTTATTTTAACGAATGCAGCAGGGGGGATTAACGAGGATTATTCTCCTGGAGATATTGTTTTAATTAAAGATCATATAAAATTAATGAGAGGGAGCCCTCTAAGAGGATACAATATACCGGAATTTGGACCAAGATTTATTGATGTTACAGATATGTATACAGAATCTCTTAGAGAAAAAGTTAAACTTATAGCAAAAAAAAGAGGCTTAGCTTTAAAAGAAGGAGTTTATTACTATGCTACAGGGCCACAGTTTGAAACCCCAGCTGAGATAAAGGCAATGAGAATTTTAGGTGGAGATTTGGTTGGTATGTCTACAGTAACTGAGGCAATAACAGCAGCTCACTGTGGAATTAAAGTCCTTGGGATATCATTAGTAACAAATATGGCTGCTGGGATTTCTGGAAAACCAATTTCAACCGCTGAAGTAAACCAGACAGCCAAGGAGTCAGAAGTAAAAATTATAGATTTAGTTACTGAGGTTATACGACAAATTTAAGGAGGGGCTCAATGGATAGAGGAGATAAAGACCTTGCTTTTATGCTTCGTTATGAGAATGTAGCGTGGTATGAAGAGGGGATAGTTAGAATTCTTGACAGACGAGTTTATCCAAGAACAGTAAGATATGAGATTTGCAGAGACCACACAGAGGTTGCAAAAGCGATAAAAGATATGGTTACTCAAAGTGCAGGGCCATATACTGCAGCTGGAATGGGGATGGCACTGGCAGCAAAGGAGGTCGAGGGGAAAAACGAAGATTTTCAAATTGAATATTTAAGAAAGGCGGCTAATACACTTTCAACTGCAAGACCAACTACGACAAAGAGAATGAGAATCATTGTAGATGATTGCTTAGAAATTGCAAAAAATGCAATCCGAAATGGAGAAAAAGTAGATATTGCAATTTTTGAACATACTATAGTTAAAACAGAGATGAGATATAATAGGATTGATAAGGTCGCAATGAATTTGGTTGATTTATTTCCAGATAAAGGGACTATTATGACCCAATGTTTTGGCGAAACTATAGTTGGGCTTATGTTAAGAGAAGCAAGAAAACGAAACAAAGATATCAAAGTAATTTGCCCAGAAACTAGACCTTATTTTCAAGGAGCAAGGCTAACGGCAAGCGTATCTCAAGATATGGGTTTTGACACAACCGTTATAACGGACAATATGCCAGCATATGTTATGGAGAAGTTAAATGTGGATCTTTTTACATCTGCTGCAGATGCAATTTGCTTAGATGGATATGTTGTAAATAAAATTGGAACATATCAGATTGCAATTGTTGCAAAACATTTTGGGATACCATATTTCGTAACAGGAATACCAGATATGGGTCATGAGACAATAGATACTGTAAATATAGAAGAAAGAGATCCAAACTTTGTACTTCAAGCAATGGGAGTAAAAACTGCAATGGAGGGAGTAAAGGGATATTACCCATCATTTGATGCAACGCCGCCATATTTAGTAAGTGGCGTAGTAACAGATAGAGGAATATTTTCTCCCTATGACTTGCATAAATATTTCAAAAAAGGAGAAAAAGCAGAACTAGTATTGTAATTTATCTATTTTAGCGATAAAATAGGAATAAGAATAGGAAAAGGTTTTCCGAATATATGGAGGTGTTGTGAATATGGCTTTTAAATATGCAAGACGTATGGAGAGAATTAAGGCTTCAGAAATTAGAGAATTATTAAAATTGACAGCTAAACCAGAAATAATATCATTTGCAGGAGGACTACCCGCATCAGAGTTATTTCCAGTGAATGAAATGATTGAAATCTCAAAAAAAGTACTTGAAGAAAATGGAGCACAAGCAATGCAATATGGACAAACTGAAGGTTTTTTACCTTTAAGAGAAGAAATAACAAAGAGAATGAAAAGAGGCAAAGCAGATGTATTACCAGAAGAAATTTTGGTTACAAATGGTTCACAGCAAGGTTTAGATTTTAGTGCAAGATTATTTATCAATCCTGGAGACACTATTGTTTTAGAAAAACCAAGTTACTTAGGAGCTATAAGTGCATTTAAAGCTTACGAGCCTAATTTCGTAGACATTGAGCTTGAAGCAGATGGTATGAATATGGAAGAGTTAGAAGAAACACTTAAAACTGTAGAAAACGTAAAATTTATATATGTAATACCTGATTTTCAAAATCCAACAGGAAAAACTTGGTCAGTAGAAAAACGTAAAAAACTAATAGAATTGGGAAATAAATATGACGTAGTAATAATAGAGGATAATCCTTATGGTGAGTTGAGATTTGAAGGAGAATTTCTACCATCAATAAAACATTTTGATACAGAAGGACGAGTAGTTTATTTAGGAACATTCTCAAAAATACTCTGCCCAGGATATAGACTTGGTTGGGTAGCAGCATCACCAGAAATAGTTAATAAGTACACACTTATTAAACAAGGAGCAGATTTACAAGCAAGTACAATTTCTCAAATGGAAGTTGCAATGTTCCTTAAAGATTATGATATAGAAGCACATATTGAGAAAATAAAAGAAGTATATAAGAGAAGAAGAGACCTTATGATAAAGGTTATGAGAGAAGAGTTCCCAGAAGAAGTTACTTACACTTATCCTGAAGGTGGATTATTTACTTGGGTTACATTGCCAGAGCGTATAAATTCAAGAGACTTAGCTGTAAAAGCACTTGAGAAAAACGTAGCATTTGTTCCAGGTGGATCATTCTATGCTAATCCAGGACATGAAAACTCAATGAGACTAAACTATTCAGCTATGCAAGATGATAAAATAGTAGAAGGAATGAAGAGATTAGCAGTTGTAATTAAAGAAGCTTTGAAATAGAATAAAGAACTGGAATCTCTCAGGATTTTACCTGAGAGATTTTTTTATAGATACTTGCAGCAAGCCATCTTCTGTGGTATACTCTTTAAGTATTCCTTGCTCTGTTATATAAAGCAGAGCCGATAGTCCATAGGGAGGTGAAATGAAATGAGAAAATATGAAGCAATGGTAATCTTTTACCCAAATCTTGAAGAAGAGAAAAGAAACGCGTTATTGGAAAGATTCAAAAAAATTATTGAGACAGGTGGGAGCGTTACAACACTTGATGAGTGGGGTATTAGAAAGCTTGCGTACCTAATTAATGATGTACCAGAAGGATATTATGTACTAATAAACTTTGAATCAAATCCAGAAGTTGTTGCTGAGTTCGACAGAATAGCAAAAATTTCAGACGGCATTATGAGACACATGATCACTAGAGAAGCAGAATAATCTAAGGACGGTGAATTTTATGAATAATGTTGTTTTAATTGGTAGACTAACAAGAGATCCAGAATTGAGATATATTCCAAATTCGGGAACGGCAGTATCTACTTTTTCATTGGCGGTTGATAAAAATCTTTCGAAAGATAAAAAAGCTGAAATGGAGTCAAGAAATCAGCCAACAGCTGATTTTATTAGAATAGTTGTTTGGGGTAAGCAGGCTGAAAACTGTGCAAACTTCTTAAACAAAGGAAAATTAGTTGGCATAAACGGTAGAATTCAAACAGGTAGCTACGACGATAAAGATGGTAAAAAAGTATATACCACAGAAGTAGTAGCTAACAGTGTGGAATTTCTAGAGTGGGGAGATTCAGGTAATAAAACATCATCTCAAAGCTCAAATGGCAATGACTTTCCTGATGTAGGCGGTTTCCATCCAACTGATAATGATGACATTCCATTCTAACTAAGGAGGGAAAAAGATGCAAAGAAGATTTAAACCTAGAAAAAAAGTGTGTAGTTTTTGTGCAGACAAATCCACACATATTGACTATAAAGATATTAGCAAACTTAAAAAACATATAACTGAAAGAGGGAAAATACTTCCTAGAAGAATTTCAGGAACATGTTCAAAGCACCAAAGACAACTTACAATTGCTATAAAAAGAGCAAGACAAGTTGCATTATTGCCATATAGCGCAGATTAAGAGAGGGTAACCTCTCTTTTTTTATTATACAAAATAGTCCCGACAAGCTACTCTTCCAATTTAGGTGAGTATATAATATAATGAATAAATATAGACAATACCTGAGCAAAGCAAAATGAGGTGAAATATTTGAATGAAGAGAATAAATGGATCCAACCTATAATGGAGGGATCTGGAGTAATTGCTTTAACAGTTTTATTAGGGATTGTAGCTTTTTCTTATTTGCCATTTTTACTTATACTGTACCCTTTGGGATTTATAATGTATGGAGTAAAATACGGAGTGAATGGTGGGGTTATTACATCTCTATTAACAGCCCTTATTCTGGGGATAATAGAAAATTTTACAAACACTTATGTTCTAATAATACTATTTACGCCACTAGTAATTACTATGATTTACAGCATGAAAAAACGAAGAAGACCTTTGGAAACACTTTTAACAGCAGCAATAACATTTTTCGCAAGTTCATTAGTACTATTTTTTTTAGCGGATAGTCTAAGAGGTCTTAGTATAGTGAATGAATTAGAAGAGAGTTTTAAAGAAGTATTGTTCTTGCAAGTGGACATGCTTAAACAGATGGGACTTAGTAACTATGAAGTAGATAAAACAAGGGTTTTATTGCAGGATGCATATAAGTATATAATACTTATATTACCATCTATCCTTATGATTCTAGCTTTAACTATCAGTTATTTAAATTATATAGTAGCTGTTTATTTACTTAGAATTTTAGGAATTGGTGTTCTAGCTATGCCATGGCTTCATAAATTTTCTGCTCCAAACAACTTTGCGCTTGGAGCCTTGGTAATGTTTTTAGGAGCCTTTCTAATGAGAGGAATAGACGCTAAATATTATGAGACTATCTCACTTAACTTAATTGTTTTGATTGGACTAGTTTTTATATTGCAAGGCTTGGCAGTAGTAGATTTTTATCTTATTAAATGGAAACAGAATAAATTTGTTAGGTTTCTTACGATTGGATTAAGTGTTTTTCTATCTCCTATTCTTACGGTAATTTCTTTATTAGGAGGTATTGACTTGGTTTTTGATTTTAGAAAGATTAGAAGACGAAAGACAAAATAGGAGGAAAACTATGAAGAATAAATTATTCACATGGTCAGATATAAAACTATATCTTTTAGTGATGGCTTTAATGGTTGTAATAGTTGCTTTTTTTCAACCACTTGTAGCCTTTATTCTCGCTTTGATTCTTGCCTATATTGTATATTATAGCAAGCAGAAGATTGAGCATAAGAACAAGGAGTTAAGTAGATATATTGAAGGGTTGGCTCATGATTTTGATTCGGCGACAAAGCATGCGATATTTAATATGCCATTTCCAATTGTTTTTATTGATGATGATGGATTAATAACTTGGTATAATACACCTTTTTTATCTTTAATGGAAGAAGACGATTTAATTAATAAATCCATAAGTGAACTTGTTCCAACATTTAACTTAACTGAGCTGAAGAAAAAGGTTGAAAACGAGTATTTAGATATCGATTACATGGACAAGAGTTTTAATGTCTATCCGAATTTTTTGGCGGAGAAAGTAAGCACTGGTAATGGTAAATTAACAGTTCTTTATTGGGTAGATGACACAGAGTATGAAGATTTAAAAAAAATATTTACAAGAGATAAAGCGGTTGTTGCTTTAGTAGATGTAGATAATTATGATGATGTTAAAAACTCTACTCCAGATACCCATAAGCCAATAGTTCTAGCTGAGATAGATCAACTCATAAACAGTTATTTTACTCAATTTGGAGGGTTAGTAAGGAAATTTGAAAATGATAAATTTTTAATTGTTATTAATCAAGCAGGTCTTGAAACTATAAAATCTAAAAAGTTTGAATTGTTGGATCAAATTAGGGACTTGGATATGGGCAATACCATTCCTATTACTTTAAGTATTGGTGCTTGCCAAGCAGAAGGGTCGATTTTAGACTCTTATGTAAATGCAAATGCTGCATTAGATATTGCTTTAGGTAGAGGTGGAGATCAAGCTGTAGTAAATAATGGAAATACATTTGATTTTTATGGAGGAAAGTCAAAAGCCCTTGAGAAGAGGAATAAAGTAAAGGCAAGGGTTATTGGAGATGCCCTAAGGCAACTAATTGACCAAAGTGAAAAGGTATTTGTAATGGGTCATAAGAATCCCGATATGGATTCAATAGGTTCAAGTATAGGGGTAATGAGAGCTATAGACAATAGGGATAAAGCAGCTTATTTAGTATTAAATGGAATAAATCCATCTATCAAGAATCTTATGGAACGAATGAAAACTCATAGCCCTGAAATGCTGGAAAGAGTTATTACTAGCGAAGAGGCTTTAAATATCGCAACGAAAGATTCGCTCTTAATAGTTCTGGATAATCACAAACCTTCAATGACTGAAGAACCAGAATTACTAGAGAAAATACCAAAAGTTGTAGTTATAGATCATCATAGACGAGGTGCGGAATTCATTAAAGAACCTGTATTAGTATATTTAGAGCCATATGCATCGTCAGCTTCAGAGCTTGTTACAGAGATATTAACATATATGAGTGAGGAACCTAATCTCACAAAGTTTGAATCTGAAGCCCTACTGGCAGGGATAATGGTAGATACTAAGAATTTTAGTTTTCAAACTGGAGTTAGAACTTTTGAGGCAGCTTCAGTATTAAAAAGAGCTGGAGCGGACACAACAGTTGTAAAGCAACTATTTAGAGATGATTTAAGTACATTTAAAAATAAATCTATGGTTATCCAGTCTGCAAAAATTATTTTTGGTAAAATAGCAATTGGCAGGCTAGAAGAGAAGATGGATGATGCCACACTGATAGCTGCTCAAGCTGCAAATGAACTTCTAAACATTAATGGTGTGGAAGCCTCATTTGTATTAAGTCAATTAGAGGATAAGATACATGTATCGGGAAGGTCACTTGGAAATATAAGTGTACAATTAATTTTAGAAAAACTTGGAGGCGGAGGGCATCTTACAAGTGCGGGGGCTCAAGTAGAAAAACTTTCAATGGAGGATGCAGAAAAACTCTTAGTGGGAATAATCGAACAATATTTAGAGGAAGGTGAAAAGAAATGAAAGTAATTTTATTGAAAGACGTAAAGGATCAAGGTAAAGCGGGAGATCTTGTAGTTTCAAAAGATGGTTATGCAAGAAACTATTTAATTCCAAGAGGGATAGCCATTGAAGCTACGGCGGATAATTTAAAAAAATGGGAATTAGAACAAGAAAAGAAAGCAAATCAAAAAGAAAATGAATTGAAAGAGGCTATTGCACTTAAAGAAAAGATAGAAAGTATAACAGTAAAAGTGAGTGCAAAAGGAGGAAGTGAAGGAAGATTATTCGGATCAATTACATCTTCTGAAGTAGCTCTAAAGCTTAAAGAACAGTATAATATTGAGATTGATAGAAGAAAAATAGATATGAAGGAAAATATAAAAATTGCTGGCATTACAACGGTGGATTTAAAACTACACCCAGAAATTCAAGCGAGTTTAAAGGTTGAAGTCTCAGTAGAGTAAAGAGGTGGAATGGATGGAAAATGGAATTGGGAGAATACCTCCACATAGCATTGAGGCGGAACAATCAGTATTAGGAGCTCTTCTATTAGATAAAGAAGCTATTAATACAGCAGTTGAACACCTTAGATCAGATGATTTTTATAAAGAAGCAAATAGAGAGATATATGAAGCTGTATTGGTTCTGAATAATAGGAATGAACCAGTTGATTTAATAACACTCTCTGAAGAACTAAAAAGAAGAGGAACTCTAGATAGCATAGGGGGAATAAGTTACCTTGCGAATCTATCTAGTAGCATTGCAACCACTGCAAATACAAAGTACTATTGCGATATTGTAGAGGAGAAGTCAATTCTTAGAATGCTCATTGGATCAAGCAATGAGATAATGGGTCTCGCTTATGATAATTCAGAAAGCGTAAATGTTATTATCGAAAAAGCAGAAAAAAACATATTTGATATTACACAAGGAGCCCATAAAAAGAGTTTTTTTCCTATTAGTGAGGTCCTATTAACGAGCTTTGCTCAGATTGAAGAAAGAGCTGCTAATAAAGGCCAATTAACAGGTATTACAACAGGATATGCAGATTTGGATGTAAAACTATCTGGACTTCAAAAATCCGATTTAATTCTTTTAGCAGCAAGACCTTCTATGGGGAAAACAGCGC
>JAVERT010000090.1:0-2590 GCA_034006985.1 Gudongella sp. | reverse complement strand
CCTGCTTCTGGCCGTCGTGATGTCCGTGGCTGCGGTCTTCGGCATGGACTACATGAAGAAGAAGAAGATCGCCCAGGCCGATTCTGCAATGGCAGTAATGCTGGCCTTGGGCTTCTCCATGGGACTCATAGCCATAGGGTTGTCCGACGGGTTCTCGATCGCGATAATGGATTATCTCTTCGGTTCCATACTGACCATATCCAATAGCGACCTGCTGCTAATCGCGGCCCTGGGGGCCTCGGTACTCTCAATCATCTTCATGCTGCTTAAAGAGTACATAGCGATGACGTTCGATGAGTCCTCCTCCAAACTGAACGGCATCCCCACGGGCATTTTGTCTGTG
Source organism: Gudongella sp. (assembly GCA_034006985.1). Taxonomy (GTDB): domain Bacteria; phylum Bacillota; class Clostridia; order Tissierellales; family Tissierellaceae; genus Gudongella. Next base: position 2,247 of record JAVERT010000090.1, on the reverse strand, counting down.
ATATTCAATGTGATGCTGGCAGTGACCGTCGTGCTCTCCATAAAGGTCGTGGGCGTCATACTCGTGATGGCGCTCATGGTCATACCGTCTCTGGCGGCCCTGCAGCTCAGCCTGTCGTTCAAAAGAACGTTGGTAGCCGGGATATCCTTCGCTGTGGTCAGCACCTTTATCGGCATCATGCTCTCAGCGGTTGTGGACCTGCCCGCGGCTGGTGTGATAGTGTTCGCGGATTTCATCATGCTGATGCTTCTGGTAGCCTACAAGCGCCTGGGTCATTCGGAAGAGAACCAGAAACCCTCCAAGGAGAAGCAACCGATACCCTGAAGGATAGCATGGTGGATCCCATCTAGGGCCCTTCCCGCGGAGCGATGCTGACACAGAAACGACACGGGGTTAGTGGCCCTAAGATGGCTCTGCGCGAAAGAACATTCATCTCTGCATCTTAAAGACCGCCCAATTAAAAGTTAGCCCGTGCATTCGTAGTTTGCGACAATCGAACAACACGGACTGGATATTGAATAGGCGGGGCCGGACATAAAGATTGGCCCCTGTCACCACCCGCGCCTTCGATCGCCCGCTATGAAAGGAGGCGCAAAAATGAGAATGGCAGTTGGTATGGACCTGTATAAGAAGACCGCGGTTTGTTACGCGGTCTATGCCGGTGCAGGTGAACCGAGCGAGAAGAACGTCGAATTCCTGAAAAGATTCAACAGGGATCTTCGGATGCAGGGATCTGAACCGGAGGACCTGGCCCGCATCGCCGCAGAACTTCGCGGCCATGAGGCGCACATCCTCATCGAAAATTCTACGAAGACCTTCGAGACGTATTGGGTCCTGACGAATTTGGGATGCCGTGTGACCGTGGCGCAGGCCCAAGACCTGTTCCGAATAACACGATCGGTAAAAAAGACGGACAAGAACGACTCGATCGAACTGGCGGCATGCATGCACCGCCGTCTCAACGGGGAGAACGAATTCGCGGAATGCATGATGCCGCCGAAGGACTGGATGATCAGGCGCGAGATATGCCGTGCGGTATTCAACGAGAAGGTGCATCTGACAGATCTGAAGAGGAGGGCCAGGTCGCATATGCTCCTCCACGGTATCAGACTATCGAAGGAATATTCCGATATATTCAGCAAAAGGGCGATGGACGAGATGAGAGCGACCGAGGACCCGTGCCTTCTGATATTCATCAGTGAGGCACGGTCCATAAAGTCGCGTACGGACGAAGAAGGCAGATTGATCGTGCATATGTTCGAAGGTCGGCGCATCTACCACCTGATCCTATCCATACCGGGATTCGGCAGTGTGTCCGCTGCCTATTTGGCATCGATGATCATGGATGTCGATCGTTTCAGGACGTGCAATGAATTCACCGCCTATTTCGGCGTGGTGCCGAAGATGAGGGAATCCGGAGATACGACGCATAACTGCGCGACGACGCACAGAGGTGACGAGGACGCGTGCCGTCTGCTGTGCCAGGCTGCCTTCGTCCACGCGATGAACGTGGAGGATTCGGTGGTCACGAGGATGTACCGCAGACTGAAGGACAGGGGTATGGCGCACCGGGAGGTCCAGGTTGCCTGCGCAAGAAAACTCCTGACGGTCGTTTGGTCCGTATTGAGGAACGATCTTCCATACACGGATGACGTCGGCCTTCTGGCCCGCGCCTCCGAGATGGATGACGCGATGGAGGGCGTTGTCTGAGGAGGGTATCGTTTGCGGACATCCGTGCAGGACGGCCGGACGGGAAGGATCGCAGAACTCATTTTGTCCATCTTCAGTTCGAAGATCAGACGGACAAAAGATTGCGCAGTACCGAATGGACGTCGAACGCGGTGATGAGGTCCTCCGCACTGGTGCGGACGGACGGATAATAAGATGACGGTCCCCCATGGAACTCTCCGCACGAAGGCCGGGGTACGGCGTAGAATGAACACGGTTCGCATATATCGGACAGCGGACGCTATGCAAAGTTTAATCAAAACGTCGTGTGATTGAGTGTAGCACGGACTGCTTTTGATGGAATAAGGAATGAGTGCTCCCGTCGGGATTTGAACCCGAGTCGAAGCCTCGAGAGGGCTTCATGATTGGCCGCTACACTACGGGAGCCTGCAGACCAAGGATAGAGAGGACATTAATAAAGATTTTCCCTGTTCAGTCCAGCAGGATGCCTGGACGCACCGGCGTAAGCCTCTTGTGCTCCATCTTGCGAACCAAATCGCGGATCTCGGCCACCTTCCC
>JAVERT010000012.1:0-83140 GCA_034006985.1 Gudongella sp. | reverse complement strand
ATGAATAATCCAATAATATCTCAGATAGAGAGAATATATGAGAAAAAAAGAGATAAAAGTGAAAGAGACAAACTAACAAGACAAAGACAGGTTTACAAGGAACTTCCAAGAGTTGAGGAAATTGATGATAATATTAGAAAAATAGGCTTGGAAATGGCCAGAAAGATGCTATTTAATGCGGATGCAAATGAAGATATTGTAATTGAAACTAAGACAAAAATTGAAAACTTAAAAATGGAAAAAGCCTATCTTTTAACTGAAAACAACCTATCAGCTGAATATCTAGAGCCTATTTTTGAATGTTCTAAATGCAAAGATACAGGTTATATTGAAACAGGCGAAAGATGCAGTTGCATGAAACAATTGTTAATAAATAGAGCTTATCAAATGTCTAATTTGGATAATGTTTTAAAGAAAGAAAATTTTAGCAATTTTAAACTAGATATATTTAGCGATAAAACTTTTGATGATGAAGACAAATCGCCAAAAGAAAATATTTCGGACATAATTGGATATGCTGAGGATTTTATTCAAGATTTCGATAAAAAAAATGGCCATAATTTACTTTTTTATGGAACAACAGGATTAGGAAAAACCTATATGTGCAATTGTATTGCAAAAGCATTACTTGATAAAAACAAAATAGTAATTTATCAAACGGCTTTTACAATACTTGATATCCTAGAAAAAAGAAGATTCAGAAAAGGATCAGCTGAAATATCTGAATATGAATATGATCTTCTTTTTAAGGCAGACTTACTTATAATAGACGATTTGGGAACTGAAGTATCAAATACTTTTACAAATGCTGAGATATTTAACATTGTAAACACAAGACTTTTATGGGGTAAAAAGACAATTATCTCAACAAATTTAACTCCAAATGAGATTTCTGAGATTTATACAGATAGAGTATTTTCAAGAATCTTTGACAAGTTTATTCCCCTTAAATTTTTTGGAAAAGATTTAAGATGGGAATAAGAATCGAAAGGAGCAAGTAAATGGCAAAAAAGAGTAGAGGTATTCAGGATTACTTTGTAAAGATTCTAAATGGAATGGCCCTGGGATTATTTGCATCACTCTTAATAGGCCTGATAATTAAACAAATAGGAACATACTCGGGCCTTAGTCAGTTAGTTTATTTTGGGAATGTTGCACAGCGAATGATGGGCCCCGCTATAGGAGTGGGAGTTGCATATAGTGTTGGTGGCAGTCCGCTATCAATATTCGCATCTGCGGTTGCTGGAGCAATTGGAGCGGGGACAGTATCGTTTGATGGCAGTGTTGCTCTAATTAGCATCGGAGAGCCTGTAGGAGCGTTTGTAGCTGCCCTAGCAGGAGCTGAAGTTTCGAAACTAGTAAGCGGCAAAACAAAATTTGATATAATACTTGTACCTTTAGTGACAATAATAGTTGGAGGATTAGTTGGAAACTATTTTAGCCCATATATAGCTGCGTTTATATCAGGGATAGGATCTGTTATAAACAGGGCAACCGAGCTTCACCCTATTCCAATGGGGATAATCGTTGCAGTCTTAATGGGAATGATCTTAACACTTCCGATAAGTTCAGCTGCTCTTGCAATTTCACTGAACCTATCTGGGCTTGCAGCAGGTGCTGCAACGGTAGGATGTGCGGCAAATATGATTGGTTTTGCAATAGCTTCCTATAGAGAAAATGGTATGGGAGGATTTATAGCCCAAGGTTTAGGAACATCGATGTTACAAGTTCCAAATATAATAAGAAACCCTCTTATTTGGTTTCCAGCAATAATAGCATCGGCGATTCTGGGACCAATTTCTACTTTTGTCCTTAAAATGACTAGTAATTCACTGGGAGCTGGGATGGGAACAAGTGGATTGGTTGGTCAGGTTGCTATGTTTGAAACAATGGGAACAAGCGTCTATGTGATGATATTAATCCTTATGATGCATTTTGTATTTCCAGGTATAATAGCATTTTCGGTATCAGAATGGATGAGAAAAAAAGGATATATCAAAAAAGGAGATATGTCTTTATAAAAGGAGGACATTTATGGATAGGCCTATAGGGGTTCTAGATTCTGGAGTAGGTGGAATGACTGTTTTAAAATCGATGGAAAAGGTCTTAGGGCATGAGGATATTATTTATTTTGGGGATAGTAAAAATGTGCCCTACGGGAATCGTAGTGAAGATGAGATATTTGAATTAACAATGAATATGTTGCGCTACTTCGAATTGAGAAATGTAAAACTGGTTGCAATAGCTTGCAACACTATTTCAACTATTATAGATAGATTTCAAGGGCATTTTAAATATCCTATTGTAGATATAATAAGTCCAACAGTTGAGCATATATGCAATATGGGTGTGCATAAAATGGTTATTTTAGGTACAGATTTTACAATAAAAACAAAAGCTTATGAGAAGCTCTTAAAACAGAGAGAGAAGACAATGGAGATTGCTTCCGAAAATAGCCCAGAATTGGCAAGTCTAATAGATAGAGGAGATTTCCACTCAAAGAAGATATATGATACCATACAGGGACATTTAGATAGCATAAAGAGCAAGGGGAACTTCTATAATGTGGTATTAGCCTGCACTCATTATCCAGTAGTTGAAGATATATTCTTAGATATAGATCCAACATTAAATTATATAAATCCAGGATTCCAACAGGCAAAGATGATGAGAATAATTCTACATAATCAAGATATGTTAAAGAAATCTGGGCAGGGTAGTGTTGAAATACTAACATCGGGTAATCCTAAAATATACGAAACAATGGTAAAGAAACTTGAGATAAGAAATGTAAAAAGCATTTCATCCTATGATTTAACACAGAAGTAATAAAAAAATATATGTTGTCTGATTTTGAATGAGATTCCATTCAATATTAAGAAAGCTGTTGCGATAAGCATAGCTATTTTAAAAGGAAACTGAGGGTTTTATAGCGAAAGTTTTTTTTATTATTTTATCGGTTTAAAAGGAGTTGAAAGATTGTGGATAGTGACACTTGGATGCAGATTATTGTTTTGATATTATTAACGATGGGAGCTGCATATTTTGCGGCATCGGAAATATCCTATGCATCTATTAATAAAATAAGATTAAAAAATTATGCAGATAATGGTGATAAACGCGCTAAAAAAGCTATATATATTACAGATAATTTTGACAAAGCTTTATCAACTATTCTAATTGGGAATAATATTATGCATATCAGTTTTGCTTCACTTGCCACTGTAATTGCTACAAGATTATGGGGAATTGAATCAGTTAAATACACAACTATATTAGCAGTTGTTATTGTGTTTCTTGTTAGTGAGATGATACCCAAGAGTTATGCAAAAGCAAATAGTATAAAGGTTGTGCTGGGAGTTTCAAATTCATTGCTTTACTTAATGAAACTTTTGACTCCATTTACATTTTTCTTCACTGTGGTTTCCAATTTAGTTTCTAAAATTTTTCCAGCACCAAAGGACTCAGGAATTACAGAGGAAGAGTTTTACGATATTATTGAAACGGCCAATGAAGAAGGAGTATTCGATAGAAATAAGCATGAATTAATAGAATCTGCACTGGATTTTGATGATATCATAGTTGGCGATATCCATACAAAACGAGAAGATATAATAGCTATTAATATTGAGTTATCAGAGGCTGAAATAATTGAAATTATAAAATTACAGAAATATTCAAGGGTCCCTGTATACAAAACTAATCTTGATAATATTATTGGGATTTTGAATGTTAGGAAATTTCTTAAACAATATATTAAATATAAAAAATTTGATATAAATGCAGCACTTTTAGATGCATATTTTATTGTAATAGGGGAGTCTATTGATGATATTTTAAAACAGATGAGCAGTAAAAAAATTCACATGGCAATAGTAATCGATGATCAGAATAAAACTCTTGGAATTGTTACGGTAGAAGATATATTGGAAGAACTAGTCGGAGAAATATGGGATGAGGATGACATTATAAATAAAGATTTCGCTAAACTGGGTGGAGATAGATATGAAGTTAGTGGGAGTCTTTCGGTGGTTGAAGTATTTCATAGATTGGGTTACCAAAATATAGAAGTAGATCCCACAAAAAAAATAAGCCAATGGGCAAGTGAATTATTTAATGGTGAGCCTAAAGTAGATGATATTTTTTATGAGAAAGACTTTGAAGTTAATATACTAAGGATAGATAGTGGGAAAGTAACTAGCATTATTATTAAATTATTATAATAAGTATAGATGTCATTAGAATAGGAGTTGGTTTTATATTATGGACATCATGTCATATATAAGCATTGTGCTTTTGATAGTATTATCGGCATTTTTTTCAGGTTCTGAAATAGCCTTTGCTTCAGTCAATATATCTAGATTGAAGAAAGCGTCCAAAACAGGAATAACCGGTGCAAAAACAGCGGTATACATCTATGAGCATTTTGAAGATGCACTTTCTACCATATTAATAGGGAATAATATGGTAAACATTGCAGCCTCTTCAATTACTACAGTAATAGCCATTAAACTTATGGGTGAATCTGGTGCTATAGTAGCAACTTTTGTAATGACAATATTAATATTAACATTTGGAGAGATTACACCAAAAGTAATAGCAAAACAACAAAATTTCAAATATACATTAATAGCATCAATTCCGTTAAGAATATTGATGGTTTTATTGAAACCAATTATAACAATAATAGTATGGATAATTGCTTTAGTTTCCAAATTTTGGGGAGTAGGGGATCAAATTGAACCATCTGTAACTGAAGAAGAATTATTTTCTATCATAGAGAGTATTGAAGATTCAGGAATAATAGATGAAGACCAAAGTGATTTACTCCAATCTGTACTCTATTTTACAGAGATATCAGGAGAAGAAATATTAACCCACAGGGTTGATATGTTAGCAATTGATATTGATGATGATTTGGAAGATATCATAGAAATTGCTTTTAATGCTAGATATTCAAGAATTCCTGTTTATGAGAATAGTATAGATAATATAATAGGGGTTTTACATTTAGGAAGATTATTAAAAAAACTGTTGGATACTGATCAAATTGATATAAGAGATGAATTAGTTGAAGTATGCTTTGTGCATAAATCTATGAAGTTACCAGCAATTTTTACCGAGCTGAAAAGGCGACAACTACAGTTGGCAATAGTCACCGATGAATACGGTGGAACAATGGGCTGTATAACAATGGAGGATGTACTTGAAAAGCTAGTTGGAGATATTTGGGATGAATCCGATGAGATTGTAGATGAATTTACCCAACTGGATGAAGACTACTATGAAGTAAGTGGAGATTTGAGCATTCGAGATTTTGTGGAGTATTTGGATTTAGATTATGATATAGACAGTGATTATAACACGGTAGGAGGCTGGGTAATACAAAATTTAAACGGTTTTCCACAAGTCGGCGGAAGTTTTGAATATCGAAATTTACAAGTTGAAGTAAAAGAAATCGAAGGAGTACGTGTTACCAGAATTTATGTCAGTATAACAAAAGAGAATGAAGACAAATATTAATCTAATTATTTGTGTATTTTTCTACGATTTAGCACAGCAGTTAATCAAATAAATTTGACATTAAACCAGTATGTGCTATAATAAATTTAATTAAATTAAGCTTTGAAGAGACCTAGTAAGTAAAGAATCCTTTTAAGAGAGCCAATGTGTGGTGTGAATTGGCAGGTGATATTACTGAATCCAGCTCTGAGCTATTTTGCTTTTTGAGTGAGTCTAATTTAGACTAACTAGGGTGGCAACGCGGGTAAACTCTCGTCCCTATATTTTGGGATTTCGAGAGTTTTTTTATTTTCAAAAAATAAGGAGGGTTATTATGTTAGATATTAAGCGTATAAGAATGGATTTTGATGCAGTAGAAAAAGCTCTTGCAAAAAGACACGGGGATTATCCTTTAAGAGAAGTGGTAGAGATGGATGAAAAAAGAAGAGAACTATTAGTTGAAGTAGAAGAAAAAAAGGCAGACCAAAACAGGGTTTCTAAAGAGATTCCTCAGTTAAAAAAAGAAGGAAAGGACGTAACAGAAGTATTTAAAAACATGAAAGAACTGTCAGATGAAATAAAAGAAATTGATATAGAAGTTAAAAAACTGGATGATAAGATTAAAACAACTTTACTTGAAATTCCAAACACCCCACATGAGTCTGTTGTTGAAGGTGATAGCGACGAAGATAATGTCGAGATGAGAAAATTTGGCCAGCCAAAAGACTTTGTTTACCAACCAAAAGCGCATTGGGATATAGGAACAGACTTGGATATATTAGATTTTGAAAGAGCGAGTAAAATATCAGGTGCTAGATTTAGTCTTTTTAAAGGTAAAGGTGCAACCCTTGAAAGAGCTATAATAGCTTTTATGCTTGATCTACACACCCAGCACCATGGGTATACAGAAATGTCTACTCCATTTATGGTAAATAGAGAAAGTATGATTGGAACAGGTCAATTGCCTAAATTTGAAGACGATATGTTCTATGTTCCAAGTAAAGATTTCTTCCTTGTACCAACAGCAGAGGTTCCACTTACAAATATGCTAAGAGATGAAATTTTGAGCGAAGAAGAGTTGCCAATATACTTTACAGCTTATACACCTTGCTTTAGACAAGAAGCAGGATCAGCTGGAAGAGATACAAGAGGACTTATTAGAAATCATCAGTTTGACAAAGTGGAAATGGTTAAGTTTGCACATCCAGATACTTCATATGAAGAGTTAGAAAAATTGACTAATAATGCGGAAGAAGTTCTGAAACAACTAGAAATTCCATTTAGAGTAATAATGCTAAGTACTGGTGATTTAGGTTTTAGCTCTGCAAAGACCTATGATGTAGAAGTATGGATGCCAAGTTATGGAAGATATGTAGAGATATCTAGCTGTAGTAATTTCGAAGATTATCAAGCTAGAAGAGCTAATATTAAATATAGAAAAAAAGATGGTGGAAAGGTAGAATACCTACACACTCTTAATGGATCTGGACTTGCAGTTGGTAGGACATTTGCGGCAATACTAGAAAATTATCAGCAAGAAGATGGAACTGTGCTAATTCCAAAAGTACTTCAAAAATATATGAATGGGCTTGAAAGAATTGTAAAATAGCGGAATGGACTCTGATTATCAATAGTCAGATTATTATGGTAGTTGAACTTCAAGACTCTATCTCGGTTAACTTTTAGAGTATTAGATAAATTAGTATGGCATATAATTGTCTTTTAAGTTATAATAGACTTACAAGTTGTCTAAATATGTGTATGGGGCAACTAAAAAAGAGAGTTGTACAAACTAAAAGGGGGATTAATATGAACAGAAAAACATTATCATTATGGTTAGTTTTTGTACTTGCACTTGCTATGTTAGCAGGATGTAGCCCAGCTGCAGAGGAACCAGCAACAGAGGAACCAGCAATGGAAGAACCAGCAGCAGAGGAACCAGCAATGGAAGAACCAGCTGAAAATGTATTTATATCAATAGCAACTGGCGGTACAGGCGGAACTTATTACCCACTTGGTGGAGCTATGTCAAAGATATTTAACGATAATATCCCAGGAGTAAATGCCAATGCACAATCAACTGGAGCATCAGCAGAAAATGTAAACCTTATATCACAAGGCGAAGCTGAATTAGCATTTGTACAAAACGACGTTACTTATTATGCATGGACAGGAACTGAGACTTTTGATGGGCAAGATCCTATCACAAACATCAGAGGAATGGCAATGCTTTATCCTGAGGTTGTTCAAGTTATAGCAACTGCAGACTCTGGAATAAAAAGCATAGCAGATTTAAAAGGAATGAAAGTAGCAGTAGGAGCTCCAGGATCTGGAACTGAAGTAAATGCTAGACAAATTTTAGCAGCTTATGGAATGACTTATGATGATTTAGGAAAAGCAGATTATCTATCATTTAATGAAGCAGCTGACCAACTTAAGAACAAGCAAGTTGACGCAGCCTTTGTAACAGGTGCGCTTCCAACATCAGCAGTAACAGAAGTAACACAAACAGCTGATATAGTTGTAGTAGCAATGGATGCTGATATAATAGAAGCTCTTGCAGCAGAATTTCCTTTCTATACAGAAGTTATGATAGGCAAAGATACTTACAATGGAATGACTGAAGATATTACATCTGCAGCAGTAATGGCAATGCTTATTGTACCAGAAGATTTAGATGAGGAACTAGTTTATAATATGACTAAGGACATATTTGAGCAAAGACAAGTTATAATAGATACTCATGCAAGAGGAAATGATATTAAACTTGAAACAGCACTTGCAGGAATGCCAATCGATTTACATCCAGGAGCTCAAAGATACTATGATGAGCAAGGCATCAAGTAGTATTAATAAGCAAGATTCGAAAGGTACTGATAGTATCAGTACCTTTCATTTATCAAAATTTAAAGTGCTATTATTGATTACTATTATTTTTATGATTATTTCTCTCTATCCAGTGCAAGTGCTTTACGCTCGGGATATGTGGACAGGAGATCAATTAAAGAGCTGGTTGGTCCCTAAGGATATGACATTTTCTGTAAAGTATACTCACTCAGTAGAGCGTACGCCAGTATGGGAAACTTATTCTTTAAATAAAGATGAGATAATTTTAGAAGAGACAATATTTCAATCTTATGGCGCGGGGCTTCCTGCGACTTCACCCTATGATTTCGATATAGTAGAAGATGGATTTAGATTGTACAACATTGACCAGAAAATGACAAACTTGATTTACAGAACTGGAGCAGTGCGAGCAAATCATGAACTCTTAATTGGGGATAAGTCTTATCCATTTTTAGATTTCTCGGAGCCGACAGAGGGAGTTAAGTTTGAAACCCGTAATATGACTTTTATATCTTATTTAGCGAAGGAGGGTTTATATTGACAGATGACAAATCAAATGACATCAATGAGAACAAAGAAGAACCAACATTTCAAGATGTAATTGATGAATTGGAAGAAGAAGAATCTATAATTAAAGCAGAGAAAGACATAGATTCTTTAATGGAAGAGTTTGACAAAGAGACATCTAGACTTAGGAAATTACAGGGAAACCTAGCTAAGGCAGTAATGCTAATTGCAATAGGAATGTCCATATTTCATTTATATACAGCAGGATTTGGAACACTGCTTTCCTACAGACAAAGATCATTACATATCATTTTAGCATTTATACTAGGATTATTCTTATATCCAGCAGGTAAAAAATCGAGCAAAGTAAAACCAGCAATTTTCGATTTTGTATTGATGGGAGCTGCAGTTGTAGTATTTGGATATATTTTCTTATTTCCTGAGCAAATGGCACTTAAAGGCGGGAATGCAACAACACTTGACTTAGTCTTTGGGGCTATAGCAATACTCTTAACACTTGAGGTAACTAGAAGGGTAGTTGGACCTGAACTTCCAATTGTTGCATCAGTATTTTTGTTATATGCTTATTTCGGCCCATATATGCCTGGTGTTTTAGCACATAGAGGGTTTTCTTTAACAAGAATAGTTTCTCATATGTATATGGGATTAGAGGGGATTATGGGAATTCCAATTGGAGTTTCGGCAACCTTTGTATTCTTGTTTATATTATTTGGTTCATTTTTGGATAAAACAGGAGTAGGTAAATTTTTTATTGATATGGCTTTTGGACTTACAGGACATCTTAAAAGTGGTCCTGCAATGACAGCAGTTGTAGCAAGTGGATTTATGGGTTCAATTTCTGGTAGTTCAGTTGCAAATACTGTAACAACTGGAGCATTTACAATACCACTTATGAAAAAAACAGGATACAAACCATATTTTGCAGGCGCAGTAGAAGCCGCAGCTTCAACTGGAGGTCAGATTATGCCTCCTGTAATGGGTGCAGCAGCCTTTATAATGGCTGAATTTACTGGAATATCTTATTTACAGATAATTATTGCAGCAGCTATACCAGCTGTTTTATACTATTTTGCAGTTGGTACTATGGTTCATTTAGAAGCATCTAAACTTGGACTAGTTGGACTTCCAAAAGAGAAACTTCCTAAGGCAGGCAAACTTATGCTTACAAGAGGGTTCTTATTAATACCATTAGCCAGTGTAATATATTTCTTGATATCAGGAAATACACCAACACTTGCAGCATTTAAAGCGATTATAATAAGTGTTATAATAGCAATTATTGCAACATTGATAAGAAAAGATAAATCATTTACAATTAAAGACTTTTTCGGTGCACTAGAAGCTGGAGCAAAAGGCTCAGTTGGAGTAGCTTGTGCTTGTGCGAGTGCAGGTATGATAGTTGGAGTAGTAACACTTACTGGTCTTGGATTAAGACTTGCTGAGATTATAGTTACAGTTGCTCAAGGAAATTTACTTTTAACTCTATTCTTTACAATGATTGCTTCAATAATCCTTGGAATGGGACTTCCTACTACTGCAAAGTATATTGTACTTGCAACAATGGCAGTACCAGCATTGATAAAGTTAGACGTAAACTTAATGAGTGCACATTTATTTATACTATACTTTGGAGTAATTGCTGATATTACACCACCAGTTGCACTAGCCGCCTATGCAGGGGCCGGGATAGCTGGAGCTAACTCTATGAAGACGGGATTCCAGGCAGTTAAGATAGCCATGGCAGGATTTATTGTACCATATATATTTGTAATTAATCCTGCACTTATAATGGTTGATAAAATAGTTGGATCGACAGTAGTATTCTTACCATTTACTAAAGCACTTCCAGTAATAATATCTGCAGTTATTGGAATATTGTGTTTGGCCAGTGCAGTACAAGGCTATTTAATGATAAAAACAAATATTGTTGAGAGAATTCTTTTGGCAGGTGCAGCTTTAAGTCTTTTAAATCCAGGACTTTTAACTGATATTTTAGGATTAGTAGTTTTAATCGGAATATATTTAATGCAAAAAGCAAAAATGAAAAAGAAACAAGCAGTAGTATAAAACTTACCTGGGCTAAGCACTAAGCTATAGCCCAGTATTTTTTCAATAGATGATTTCATAGCGATTGACAAACCAGTAAATAGAATGTAAAATGTTTATTGTGACATGCACTCGTAGCTCAGTCGGATAGAGCGGTGCCCTCCTAAGGCATGTGCAGGGGTTCGATTCCTCTCGGGTGCACCATTTAAGGAGATTTTTATGGACGATTTCTATATGAAGCAAGCGATAAAAATTGCAAAAACCAGCACCTACGATGTTCCCGTGGGTGCTGTAATTGTATATAAAGATAAAATAATTGGACAAGGATATAATATGCGTGAAATATTAAAAGATCCGACAGCGCATGCAGAAATAATAGCGATAAAAGAAGCTAGTCAGTATTTGGGTGGTTGGAGATTAGTGGATTGCACTCTATATGTGACGCTTGAGCCATGTGCTATGTGCGCTGGTGCAATAGTTAATGCTAGGATTCCAAGACTTGTAATAGGCGCATGGGACCCTAGATTTGGATGCTGTGGTTCAGTTGAGGATCTAACAAGACACCCTAAGTTTAACCATAGAGTAGAGTTAAGTTATGGAGTCATGGAGAATGAATGTAAAGCGTTAATACAAGACTTTTTTAAAAAAATTAGAAAGAGGAGGAAAAAAATGAAGAAATTTATCGACTTAAGAAGTGACACTGTTACTATGCCAACAGATGAAATGAGAACAGCTATGATGGATGCTGAGGTTGGGGATGATGTATACGAGGATGATCCTACGGTTAAGAAGCTAGAAGAATTAGCAGCCGAAATGACAGGAAAAGAAGCAAGCATTTTTGTAACATCAGGAACTATGGGAAATCAAGTAGCAATTATGACTCATACATCATACGGAGATGAGATAATAGCAAATAGAAGATGCCATATTGTAACTTACGAAGTAGGTGCTGCAGCAAGATTATCTGGAGTAAATTATAGTTTGGTCGATAATCCAGATGGATTTATATACGGAAGAGATGTTGCAGAGAGGATAAGACATGAAAATATTCATTATCCAAAAACTTCTCTTCTTTGTTTAGAAAATGCACTTTCAGATGGGAGAGTAGTTCCACTAGAAGTTATGAAAGAAGCAAGTGATGTTGCAAGAGAACATGGAGTGCCCATTCATCTCGATGGTGCAAGATTATTTAATGCTGCATTAGCACTTAATGTAGATGCGAAAGAAGTGGCTAAGTATGCTGATTCTGTAATGTTTTGCTTATCAAAAGGTCTTTGCGCTCCAATTGGCTCAATGCTTTGTGGAACAAAAGAGTTTATAGAGAAAGCTAGAAGAATGAGAAAAATACTTGGTGGTGGGATGAGACAAGCAGGCGTAATTGCAGCACCAGGAATAATATCACTTGAGGTAATGACAAAGAGACTCCATGAAGATCATAATAATGCAAAGTATCTAGCTGAAGAATTATTGGAGTTTCCATTTATAGAATTAAACAAAGATAATGTTCATATAAATATGGTGTTTTTCTCAATAAAAAAAGAAGGTTTAGATACAGATAGTTTTACTAAATATATGCTAGAAAATGGAGTTAAGATAAACTCAGATGAGGACAATAATTATCGATTTGTAACAACAAATGATATTGATAGGGCTGATATAGATAGAGTTTTAGATTTAATTGGACAATACTTTAAGTAAAAAGCAGGGGATAAAGATGGAAGATTCCACTATAAAATATATAAAAACAGCCTGTACTCTAGATTGCTGGGATTCATGCTCAATAATAGCACAAGTAAAACATGGAGAGATAATTTTTCTAAAAGGAGACCCTAGAAACCCTGTCACAGGAGGATTTCTATGCGAGAAGGGATATAATCACCTTAAGATGAGAAAATATCCTGAAAGACTTCTAAAGCCTCTTATAAAGGAAAATGGAGAATTTCGACAAGCATCATGGGATGAAGCGCTAGATAAGGTTGCAGAAAAACTAGATGAACTTAGAAAAATGGGTCAGACGACTGCACTTTTGTATATAAGTGAGTTTGGAAACTCCGGTGTGCTTAAAAAAGCTGATCAAAGATTTTTCAATGCCTTTGGTGGGGTTACCATGCCCATTGGGAGCCTTTGTGCAGGTGCTGGAAATGAAGCGCAACGATATGACTTTGGGAAAGCTCTGTCTCATGAACCATCAGATTATATAAATAGCAAAGTAATAATAATATGGGGTAGAAATCCTGTTGCAACAGGGCCTCACTTGATTCCGGCAATTAAGACTGCTAGAGAAAATGGAACAAAGATAATTACAATTGACCCTTTAGAAACTGAAACCACAAAGATTTCAGACCAACATATCGCCCCAAATCCTGGGAGTGATGGAGTTCTTGCTCTTGTAATGGCAAATTGGATAATTCAAAATGGATATGTTGATAAAGAATATATAAATAAAAATACTTTTGGATATACTGAATTTGCGGATTCAGTTAGTGGATTTTCACTCGAAATAGGAGAAGAATTAACTGGAGTTCCAAAAGAAATAATAAAGGAGCTTGCATACAGTTATGCTCACTTAAAACCATCAGCAATTATTTTAGGCTTTGGAATCCAAAGATATTCAAATGGAGGCGACACAGTAAGGGCAATAGATGCACTAGGAGCACTTACAGGAAACATTGGAAGATCAGGTGGAGGAGTAAGTTACAATAATTCAGTATCAGAAGGGCTTATAGATACTGAATACTTAACAGGAAAAAGCCTTGCAAAACAGACTAGGACATATAAAAGGCCACTTCTTGCTGATTTTATACTTACCGAAAATGATCCTTCTGTAAAAATGATATACACGGCAAGAGCAAATCCTATAAACCAATCAATGGATACCAAAAAACTTCTTCGCGCATTTAAAAAAGTAGATTTTAAAGTAACTCTTGATATGTTTTTAAATGATACAGCACAGCTTTCAGATGTTGTGTTGCCAGTTAAACATTTTCTGGAGGAAGATAATATAGTTATGCCTCCAACAAATCATAGTTATATAAACTACTGTAACAAAGCACTAGAAGCACCAGAAGGAGTATTATCAGAACTTGAAATATTAACGGAGCTTGCTAAAAGATTAAATCTGTCTGATTTTCCAATAATGAATTCAGAAAAATGGTTAGAAAAAATCCTTAGACCTATGAATGAAGATTTTAATATAAAAATGGATAAATTAAAAGATCAACCAATAAAAGTTCCAGGGATATTAGAAATCCCCTGGAGTGATGGAGTATTTAAAACCCCGTCTGGAAAGTACGAGTTTTATTCTAAACTCGCAGAAAGTGAAGGTTTCTCCCCAATAGCTCAGTATTCTAGTATAAAGGCTAAGCCTAGTAATGATTACCCATTTTACTTAATTACACCTCACTTAAGAGGTTCACTTCATTCTCAACATTTTGTGCTAAGAGGAGAAGATCATAAGCCAACAATCTATATAAATCCACAGAGTGCAAAAGACTTAGGTTTAAATGACAAAGATAATGTAAAGATAAGCACTGAAACAGGATTTATTAATGCAATACTGGAATTTGATGAGAAAATGCTTTCTGATAGAGTAAAGATTTATGAAGGTGGATGGTTAAAACGAAATGGTGGCATAAACAGACTTATACCCGAGATATATTCTGAAATGGGTATGCATGCAGCGTACTACGAAGTAGTTTGCAAAGTTGAAAAAATCGATATATAACGTAGATTGGAAATCAAAGGAGAGATGTCTGAGTGGTTTAAAGTGGCGGTCTCTAAAACCGTTGTGCAGTTTAAGTTGCACCGTGGGTTCAAATTTCACTCTCTCCGTCATATCAACACTTTAAGAGTTTTGAGCTTTTCACAAATTAAAGAATTGTTGCCCACCTGTTGCCCATTTTGGGCAACAGGTTTTTAATATGGGTAAGAAATTATTAGAATAAACTAGCCGTAGTGGCTAGGTACAAGTGGAAAGAATATTGATATGATGAAATTATATTAGGAGGAGAGGGTTAGTTGATAAAATTATTAGAGAGCCTGTCTATTTTAATTATACTTATGTCAATAGTAAACTGCTAAAGTTACGACTCGCGATTTTAATAATTCTATAAATACTAGCCGTTTCGAATAGGTTCAAAAGTTAAAATTATTGATATAGTTATAAGAAGGAAATATATAAGTCTTAAAACATTAAGAATAACAAAGCAATAAAAGAGGATTTAATGATTCAAGTCACTAGCGATTATTAAAGGAGGGATGAAAATGAAGAAAAACATAGGCTTATTAACATTACTTATTGGGATTCTAATTTTAGCAGCTTGTGACAATTCTAAAACTGAGATTATAGAAAATAACAAAACAAAGTCTGTTTTGCCTCTTGTTCAAGACTCACAAAGCAAAAAAGATGAAGAGAAGGTAATTTCTCCACCTGATTTAGATACTGAAGAAGGAGTTAGAGAATATCTTATAGGTGAATGGGAATGTAATATAGAATATATTAGTAATATCGTTGCCAATATGACTATTCATGAGGATTTGGATTTTGAATTATCGTTTTATGATTCAAATACAAATGAAGCCAAAGGGGATTACAAAGGGAATATAGTATTTAAGAGAATATATAGAGATCCAGATGATGCACCTGATATGATTACTCTACAATTTGATGATGATAATTATACAGAATCTGATTATTATTTCTTTCATAGAACAATTTATGATGGAAAGAGAGTTATGTCCCTATTTTTCGCAGGAGCTTATGATTCTGTTTCTGAAACTTTAAGCTTTGAAGGAAGATATAATTCCATTTTTGATATTCTAAGAGGACATTATGATGGTGAGTATAATATTAGCCATGTAATGCTTGAAAAAGTAACTGGTGAAGTTACTCAAGAAAAGCCACGAAAAAATGATGACTTCTATGCAGTCTTTTGGGGTGATGGGGTTCCCTATGAAAGTATTTGGCTAGATGCGGTTGAATGGACGCCACGAGAGGAAGGTTATGACCCGAATTATCCTGTACCAATGATAGTTAATGAGAATGAAGAAGCAGAAAGTGTGCTTTATAAAATAGACCAGGATAGAAAGTTTGATATTTTAGGTGATGATGTATTTAAGGGGGATGTCTACTATGTAGAAACAGATGAAAAAGGCAATATAATTAGCTTAATAGGAGCAGAGTATAAAGAATTTCTTGAAGAGAGCTCAGAAGAGTATATGGATGAAATAAAAGAGATGATCTTCTTTATTGTAGAGGATATAGGTGAAATACAAGAATATTTAAATAATGGTATGTCTATTCTCTTTACTGGAGAAACTATTATAATTGATGGGGAAGAATGCTATGAAATTGATTTAGGAACAAATCATGACGATATTTTTACAAGAGAGCTACATTATGCTGTGAATATAACTACAGAGCAGGTATATGAGTACGATGTTTTAAATGATGAATGGGAAGAAAAATAGTAAAATTATCAACTTTTAGGAGTGTTAGAGATAAATTCTAACACTTTTTTTTCTTTAACCAATGCATTGTTTTTTAGCATTTAAAAACTAGCCGCACCGGCTAGGTACAAAAGAGGAAATACTTGATATTATTAAAATACAAGATATAGAAAGTTTGAGCAGGCAAAAGTAAAGTAGTAAAGGGGGGAAATCTATGCGCATTGTTGTAATGGTAATGAAACGCAAACCCATTGCTCAGGGTTTTATAAACAACCTTGAAGGCAGCTCAGATATTAACCTGGTCTATGAGCCCTACTATCATAAAACAATTGCAACTATAAAAGAATATAATGCTAATGTGGCTCTTATTGAAGTAGCGGAAGCAGGTCCTTATGACATTGAATATTGCTTAGTCTTATGTAAAGAACTTAGGGAAAAGGCCCCATCCTGCAAACTAATCTTAATGTGCTCAGACCAGGATGAAGAAACAATCAAACTTGTAGTAGAAGCTAAGGGGAAAAAAGAAATTGATGACTTTGTATTCTTTGATGTGACTATTGACTATTTGACATCAAAATTAATATCAATATAAATATTAGTGTTTTTAATACAAATAAATAAAAAAGGTTGAGGGAAAAAGATGAAAAAATTAAAAAAACTATTTCTTATAGTCTTAATTTCATTAGTAACAGTAGTAGGATGCACTAATAAAGCTGAGGAACCTGTAATAAAAGAAAATGTTTTAAAAGAAGAGACTATTGAAACACCTGCAAAAGAAGATGTTAAAGCAGAAGAAGTATCGACTAGGAAAATTAGGTTAAAAATTAGCGATCCATTTTTAGAGAAACTTCCTCCTAATCCTAGAGCTGAGGATATAGGTCTATACATTAGAGACAATATTGCGAAAGGGAGTAAAGATGAAGCTGATAAAATGGTTGAATGGTTGTTAATATACCAAAATGAAAACAAAACTGCTTATAATGAAAAGATTGAAACAAGTGAATATACTAACGCTTTAAATATTGATATGGGGGGAGTGGTAGCTAAATCTAAGTTAGACAATATTAAAGATGAGAATATAAGAAATTATTTTACTAGCCTTATAAACAGCTTTTTAACTGTTGAATATCATTATGAGTATCCTGTGGTTGAAACTAATTGGGATGATTTAATGGCCTATTCATCGTATTTATCAGACGATTTTAGAAAAATTATTGAGCTTAACAAAAAAGTTAGCAATTATGAATACGATAGATATGAACTTGATGTTAGCGGACTTTCAAAAGATATAATTACAGTCGAAGAAATTATAGAAAAGAGTAACTCTACTTTTGTCAAATGGATGGCACATGATTTGTATAGATCTCTAATACTTAATATTTCAGCGGGACCAGAAAACTCTTATATATACCTTTACCAAGATAAGACTAGTAAAGAATATAAAGACCTAATGGGGTTAAAAACAAAATATCCAGATAGCCTGCTTGCAGAAATAATAGAAGAGATTATCCAAGTAGAAGGAGAAGATACTGAGGAAGCTATTGAGATAATTTTAAAAAAATTGCAGTTTGGGTTGAATTCTGATAATTATTTTGAAGTTATTAGAAGAGATAACCAAGGCGGAGAATATGATCTTATAGAGATGGGTTTTCCATCAGACAGTGAGAAGCAAAAGAAGATTAATAGTATTATAGAGCTAGATACACAACATTTTATCGAAAATGCATCAAAAGATAAAAAATTTATCTTTGATATTATACCAGAATATCAAACAGATAGGTATATTTCATACAGAGGTATTTTAAACACAATAGATCTTAATGGAAATGATGAGTACACTGTTATTTACAGGACCCTTGACTATAAAGAAGAGAGATATATTTCATTAGAAGACTACTTTGATGCTGATTTTGTATTTATACAAGATTTCATTGAAAAATTATCAGGACAAAAGCTGGACACTATACCTGATTTTCAACTTATTAGATCTGGCATAGAGCTAATCATAGATAATGGTATGGATAATAAAGAATACATCTACTTAGCCCACAAAGATCTTCTACAATACTTTAAACTTGAAGAATTAATAGGGAGCTATTAGTAAACACAAAATTTAAAAAGGAGGTTTTTATAAATGAGAAAAAGTCTTAGCCTAACATTAATAGGAGTCGTAGTACTTAATGGCCTTATTATTAGTAGACCGAGTATTGCGTACTCAGCAGAATTAGAGATAAAATGGCTAGAAAAATCTTATGACTATATAAGAATGTATTCAGAAGGACTGGCTGCTGTTGAATTAAATGGCAAATATGGATTTATTGATAAAACAGGAAAAGAAGTGGTGGTATTAAAGTATGACTATGTTTCTGAATTTAAAGAAGGTATTGCAAATGTTGCTTTTAATGGCAAATATGGCTATATAGATAAAACAGGTAAAGAAGTTGGGAAAATAAAATACGGTAGTGCAGGTTATTTTTCAGAAGGTTTAGGAGAGGTAGAAGTAGATGGTAAGTGGGGATTTATAAATAAGGAAGGTAAAGAAGTTATACCACCTAAATATGATAATGTTATCAATTTCTCCGAGGGCTTAGCCATGGTAGGATTTAGAGAGGGTAAGTGGGGATATATAGATAAAACAGGAAAAGAAGTCATACCACTAAAGTATTATGATGTAGAATTCTTCTCAGAGGGTTTGGCCCCGGTAGCATTAGAGCGTGAAAGCACTTTTAAGGTTGGTTTTATAAATAAGGCAGGGGATGAGATAATACCATTTAAATATGGATCCGCAGGTTATTTTTCAGAAGGCCTAGCTTGGGTAGAGTCTGATGGGAAGTATGGTTATATAGATAAAACAGGAAAAGAAGTAATACCACTTAATTATGACAATGTAAGTGATTTCTCAGAGGGATTAGCTAGAGTGTTATTAGGTGATAAAGTTGGTTATATAGATAAACTGGGAAGAAAAGTAGTTGACTTTAAATATGATAAGTCGTGTGATTTTTCAAACAGTCCATCAACAGTTCTTCTAAGTTATAATTATGCAAGTGACTTTACTAATGGACTAGCCAAAGTAAAATTAGGTGAAAAAAGAGGTTATATAGATAAAACAGGAAAAGAAGTAGTAGCTGTAAAATATGAATGTGCAAATGAATTTTCAGAAGGACTAGCCAGGGTCTTATTAAATTCTGAATATGGCTATGTAGATAAAACAGGTAAGCTAGTGATACCATTAAAATATGATAAGTCAGAAGATTTTTCAGAAGGCTTAGCTAGAGTCCTATTAAATGGTAAATATGGATATATAGATAAAACGGGGAAAGAAGTTCTACCAATAAAGTACGATGATGCCAGCTTTGTATTTGTAGAAGGGGTATCTATAGTCAAGCTAGGAGACAAAACTGGAATATTGAAAAATCCCCTATTAGAAAAAGAAAAAGTAAAAGTGGAGAAAAACACAGAAAAGTCTTTTATAGCAAACCCAACATCATCAAAAGTATTAGTTAATGGCAAGGATATATCTTTTGAGGCCTACTTAATAGAAGGAAATAACTACTTTAAATTAAGAGATTTGGCAAGTGTTATTAGCGGAAGTAAAAAGCAATTTGAAGTAAGTTGGGATGGGGATAAAAAAGCAATCAACCTTATTTCAAACACAAAATACACACCGGTTGGAGGAGAATTGGCAAAGGGAAAAAGTGAAAACAAAACACCTATATTGAATACATCTGCCGTATATAAAGATGGTAGCCAAGTAGAACTTCTTGCTTATACTATTGATAATAACAATTATTTTAAATTAAGAGATATAGCAAAAGTCTTTGATATTGGAATTGCTTGGGATGGGGTCGCAAAAACAATTGCTATAGATACATCATTAAATTATATTGAAGATTAAGTAAATGGTATGCAGCTTACACTAATGAACAATATTTGTCCTTTGACATTAGGGTAAAAGTCGAAAACGGCACTGTAGAAGACTTTATGAAGTCTGATGCATGGAATACCCTTAAGACTACATTTGAACTTAAACAGCCTTAATACAATTGACCTTAATCTAGCAAATTTGAAGAGGAGGCTTATATATGAATGGAGTAAATAATACAAGTGCTAATCAAGTATGGCAAGTTTCTTTTAAAGAAATTCCTACAAGTTTAAGTATGCTTAAAGCTTTACCAGAATCAAGCTTAGAAGAACCACATAATACAGCTGCACTCTTAATAACAGCACTGTGCATGTGGCCAAAAGATAAAAAAGTTGCCCTTGAAATGATGAATTTTTTAAAAGGACCTCAAGGATTATCGACATACGATATACAGTTTATTAACGAGCGTCTAAGAGGAAAAGAATATTTGCCGTTTTCATATTTTTTAGGATCATCACCTGAAAATGGATATAAAGCTTCAATCCCCTATACAGTTACTATATCAACAGTGCCTAGCAGTTTTGATGAGAAAGGCTATGCTAAGCTTTATTTAAAATCAAGTGGTGCTGATAGCCCAAGACCTGTACAAGTTAGAAAGAAAGATTCTACTGGTGAGTGGTTTTTATGGGAGCAAATGTTACTTAGTGACATACGGATACCTGTTTCTGAAAATCCTTGGGCATAAAAATTAGAATAATCTAGTGAAATTATTCTAATTAAGAGGTTCACTTCATTCTCAATATTTTGTGCTAAGAGGAGAAGATCATACGCCAACAATCTATATAAATCCGAAGAGTGCAAAAGACTTAGGTTTAAATGATAAAGATAATGTAAAGATAAGCACAGAAACAGGATCTATCAATACAATGTTGGAATTTGATGAGAAAAAGCTCTCTGATAGAGTAAAGATTTACGAAGGTGGTTGGATAAAGAGAAAGGGTGGAATCAATAGACTTATACCAGAAATATATTCAAAGATGGGTATGCATGCAGCTTATTACGAAGTTGTTTGCAAAGTCGAAAAAAGCGATATATAATATAGATTGGAAACCAAAGGAGAGATGTCTGAGAGGTTTAAAGTGGCGGTCTCGAAAACCGTTGTGCAGTTTAAGCTGCACCGTGGGTTCAAATCCCACTCTCTCCGCCAAATACACACCGTGTATGTTCATAATTAAAGAATTGTCCTTAACCTGCTGTCCATTTTGGGCAGCAGTTTTTTTGAAGTTATCATAAATTTTAATTGAAATAGATAAAAGACTAGCCGTAACGGCTAGTGTAAACATAAAATATTTCTGATATATTAAAAATGAGAACTATTAGCGAGACCTATCCAATATACTGAGGGGATATTAATATGAAAAAAGTTGCTTTAATTACAACTAATAAAATACTGGCACAAAGCTTAGCGGTTGCTCTTAAGTCCATGCCAGATTCTAATTTTGAGTTTTTTATGTTGCTCAATCCATACCAGGCTTTACTTGATGCAGAAATTTTTGAAATTGATGTAGCCTTAATTGACTTTATGGATAGAGCTATAGATGAAGAAGAAACAATGATGCAGTTTTGCGAATTATTACATAAAAAATTGCCAGATATCCATCTGCTTTTACTTGTGTCACAAGATGATAAAGCAAGACGTGAACTAGCAACAGAAACAAAGAAGAAAGGAATTGTAGATGATTTTGTATTTTATGATTCATCACTAAAATATTTATTGGCAAAATTATCTGCATTCTAGATTATTGGTATAATTGCCAATAAAGTGGACAAAAGAACATAAATCAGATATATTTAATGTAATACCAACATATATAATGAATCTAAGCAGGCTTTAATGTTTTTCATTGGGGGGTGTTTTTTTTCAAATCTATTTGTGCTAATGCTGTAAAGCTTTCAAGTCTAGTTTTAATTCTAACTCTCATGATATTCACAGTTATTTTAACCGGCTGTGAGGAAAAAGCAAAGTCCAATTCGGTTATATGCAATCTGGACGATTATTCGCTTTACCCAAAAATAGTGGAACAAATATTACCTACATATACAATTAAACAATCTGAGATTAAAGCATATTATACTGTAGATGGTGGATTGACTACGGAAGCCTTTGATACACAAGCAGATGGTGCGCTCCAAACAGGCATTGCTAAATATTGGGATCCTCACTATCTTGCAACGGTTATTATTGCAATCGACCGTGATCAAACTGAAACGAGAGTTACTAGTTGGAATGATTTATCAAAAATCGAAGAAGAAGTCGCCTTTTCTAAGACCCCAGGCAATGATCAAATGTTAATAGCTGCTATGTCCTACGGTTTAGAAGGCGAAGATTACACGTTGGAAAAAGCAATCAAACTATTGGCAACTCTTCATAAAAATTCTCGTCTTAATATGGATACATTCAATTCTCCAATTATTATATGTTATGACTACCAGGCAACTGCGCTTATAGAAGATGGGCGTAATATAGAAATTATAGTTCCCAAAGAAGGGACATTTACATACGAAAAAGGTTTACTTTCTAATGAAAATCTTGTTTTTGAAGAAAATGTAGATAAATTATTATTTGAAAGCAAATTCAGACTATTAGATGGACAAAGTGATTTATCTGTTTATCCAGATAAAGAAGCCTATTTGCCTGCTGTCAGAGTTAAAGATTATGAACACTTTGCAAAAATCACTCAAAATGTTAGCCCTTTAATCCAGAGAGAAGTTCTAAATTCTAAACGGTTTATGTCAATTAACTTTCGGGAAAATCTTTTTTCAGCTTTAATATATATGACTTTGGTTACTATCTGGGTATCGTGGATTCTACGCCGTTCTATGCAAAAAGAGATAAGTTATGCAGCTTTTTTCACAGGAATAATTCTAAATATGTGGGCTCTAGTACGTTTGATTAAATACCAAGTGGTAGTAAATGAATCTCTTTCCAGGTATTTATGGTACTCCTATTACATTTTCCAGTTATCTTTGCCATTAGTAGTACTATGGATGGCATGGGCGATTGATAATCCTAAAAATGAAATTTTTCCACCTAAATGGTTAAAGAAAATGTTAGTTTTAATTGGAGTATTAATCATATTAGTTTTTACAAATGATATACATGGATTTGTGTTTAAATTGGATTTAAATAAGCCAGATTGGGCTATTAATTATACCTACGGTTTTGGATACTATATTGTACTTTTTGTATGTATGATGAATATTGCTATAGCTTTTGCCATACTCTTGAAAAAAAGCATAAAGAGCCCAAGAAAAAAAAGATTTATTTTTCCTCTTGGCGTGTTTGCTATTTTTGGTATTTACAATTACAAATATATAATTAGAGAACCATTTGTCTATGAAACTGATCTTACAATAGTCACTGGAGTTTTTGTATTGCTTATGTTTGAATCATGCATACGTTCAGGTTTGATACCTGTAAATACTAAATATATTGATATTTTTACAAGATCACCACTTAAAATGCAAATTATAAACAAAGAAAGCGAAGTGGCAATATCATCCTTCTCAGCAGCATTAATTAATAAAGATATTATTGAAAGAGTTATAGCTTCATCACCTGTGCCAGTGTTACAAGATGATGAATCTCTATTATTTGCCAATCCAATTCCGGGTGGATATGCCTTTTGGAATGAAGATATTACTAAAATACAAGAGTTGCATCGAGAAATTCAGCAATCTAATGAAAAATTAACAGAGGCCAATATTATCCTAGCTGAAGAAGAAAAAATAAAAAGGTCAATTATTGAAAAAAAAGAGAAGAAACATTTAATGGAGCAGTTAGAAGTTGAGATAGCTGAAAATATAGAAAAATTGACAAAGAGGATAGAAAAATTAGAGCACTCAGAAAATCATTTGATTGAAACTAATGGTATTGCACTATTACTATGTTATATAAAACGAAGATGTAATTTGTTTTTTAAAGAGAAAGAAACAACTATAAGTGATACAACTGAACTAATAATATATATAGAGGAACTAAGTGAAATAGCAAAATATTCGAATGTTCAAATTGTAACTGTAAACCAAATAAAAGAAAGAATTCCTGTTAGATATGCTACATTATTCTACGATTTTTTCTATACTTTAACTGAATTAGCAGTTCAAGAGCATTGTCCATATATAATTGTAGAGCTAGCAATTGAAAATGAATGGACAACTATGAGACTCCTTCCATCAGTTGATATAGGATTATTAAAAACCGAGTCAAAACTTACAGACGCAATCTCAATGGCAAAGGGAAAAATTGTAAGAAAAAGTATTGAAGATACATTTGGCATCAGCATTTCTTTTCCGAAAGGAGGAGTAGAAAATGATTGAGTTTTATGCTGCTTCATGGGCAACTCGAATTTTTATTACATTTCTATTTGGTATCGGAGTTATAGCTCAAACACTAGCTATCATTCTACATTTTTATCGTTCTGATCGTACTATTAGACGTTTTTTTGAGCATTTTTTTGAAGTTTTTATACTAGGAGAAATACTTATATTGTCTCTTCTACATGGGGAAGTAATAACTGGATATAGAAACGGAATTGTTATACCAGAGGGGTATGAAAATGCTAGAATTATAGTTTTTATGTTTATCCTAGTACTGGGTGTAGTCGTATACTTTTTTAATAAATCCTTGATTTCAATAAATGTTATAATAGCAACTTTAGTATCCTTGCCTTTTGTTGAGACTATTATGGGCACTGCATTTCCATGGTTTTTTGTTGTAGTTTTAGTATTCTTGTTGATCAGGAGCATTAAAATGTGCATAAGCAATTTCATTGCAATAAGGACAAATATCTCCGCATTGTCGATTATGCATGCAGTTGATACCATGCATACAGGCATATTGTTTTGTGAAGGTGATGGGTATACAATTCTTTGTAATCACCAAATGCAAAGATTAATGCTGCTAATAACAGGTAAAGTATTTCGTGATTCCTTAAAATTTTATGAAATGCTAGTATCAGATAAATATATTTCGCAATATGAAAAAGTACAGCTAGAGGGACAGGTTGTTTACATTTTGCAGGATAAAACTGCATGGATGTTTACTAAAACAGAGAAACTTTTTAGAATGAAAAACTGTATTCATATTTCCGCTACGGATGTAAGTGAAAATTGGGCATTAACAGCTAAGTTACAGCTCCAGGAACAGGAACTAAAAAACAAGAGTAGTAGATTAAAAAATACAATTGCTAATTTACAGATTTTAAGCAAAGAAAAAGAAATTGAGGATGCTAAAATGCGTGCGCATGATGTTTTAGGTCAGCGTCTTACTCTACTTCTTCGGATGATACAAAATGAAGATAATTTGGACTATAATCTATTAAAATCAATGTCAAAAGGACTATTAGAGGAATTAAAAGCAGAACATGAAGAAAATAGTGCTGTAGATGAGTTAAAGAGCATTCAGCAAATATTTAATTCTATTGGAGTAGACATTAACTTTAAGGGGCATCTTCCAGAGGATGAAGAACGTGCGGGTCTGTTTGTAGATATAATAAGAGAAGGTTCTGCAAATGCCGTAAGACATGGTTTTGCAACAAGGATTGATATAGAGTCAGAGGAAATGGATTATTCATATAATCTTAGAATATCTAACATTGGTCACACAACAACTGAACCAATTACTCTAGGTAGTGGTATCAAATCAATGAGAAAAATGGTAGAAGCAAGAGGCGGAAAATTAAAAGTCATACCATATCCACAGTTTACATTGTCTGTTGTTTTACCAGGAGGTGACATATATGGATAAAGTACTTATTGTTGATGACCATGAATCAATGTGTGATTCACTATTTAATGCACTTACAGGTACAGATAATTTTTTAGTAGTGGGCAGTTTAAAAAATGCCCTACATGCAGAATTATATTGTATGAAACTTAAACCAGATTTAGTCCTTATGGATGTTTGTACAGAGGGTGGGGCATCAGGCTTGGATGCAACAAAGGAGATAAGGAAAAAACACCCTCATATAAAAGTAATAGTAATGTCAGGCTTTGATGAAATAACCTATGCACCTCGGGCAAGGGAAGCAGGAGCGCATGCCTTTATTTACAAAAGTAAAAGTTTGGACTATTTTGTAGAGGTAGCTAAAGGAGTTATGGAAGGTAAACTGTATTTCCCGGAACCAAAAATCATTGCTACAACAAGGGGAGAAGCTCCATTATCAGAAAGAGAAATGGAAGTACTCAGGTTAATGTGTAAACATATGACAAACAAAGAAATTGCAGAGGAGCTTTTTATTTCTGAGCATACAGTCAAGTATCATAAATCAAATATGCTAGCCAAAACAGGTTTTGATAAGGCGATAGACCTTGCATTTTATATGATTGCAAATGGGTTAATTAATCCTCTATACTAAATAAAAATCAAAGAATTGGAAAACATAAAAAAACAGGTCATTTTGATCTGTTTTTTATGTTTTTGCTAAAAACCTAGCCGCTACGGCTAGGTTCAAAAGGAAAAATACTTGATATTATTAAACTGTAATATGAAATAAACTTGAAAATTGAGAGAAATCATAAAGAAAACACAAGAAAAAGTTAGGAGGGATAGAACATGCCAAATATTGTGTTGATTATGCAACGCAAGGTGATAGCAGAGGGTTTAATGATTAAACTTCGAGATAGTCCAGATATAAGTTTGGTTTATGAGCCTGATTATCATGAGGCAATTACTATTATTAGGAATTATGGTGCAAAGGCTGCACTTATTGAAGCCACAGAATCAGGTCTTTATGATATGGAATATTGTTTGTACTTATGTAAAAGGCTCAGAAGCGAAATACCGGAATGTAAGTTACTCCTAATGTGTTCAGAGCAAGATGAAAAAAGCGTTAGAAAAGTAGTAGAGGCCAAGGGAAAAAAGGAGATAGACGATTTTGTCTTCTATGATGTGACGATTGATTATTTGGCTTCGAAGTTAACATCATTATAGAAATTACAAAAGTTTTAGAAAAATAAAAGGGGGAATTAACTATGGGAAATTTAAAAAATAGGAAAAACTTTGTAGCAATGTTACTAGTATTTACTTTAATATTTTGCTTGATCCCAATCGGAAATTTCAAGGTACTTGCTGAAGAGGGAGATTACTCTTTAGAAGTTAAAAAATCAGCAGATAAAACAGAATTTGAACAAATAGAAGAAGTAATAACATACACTTATAGTCTAAAGAATACGGGAAGATTACCAATAGACTTGGGGAATCCTACGGGGTATGTAACATTAACATTAGTAGATGACAAAATAGGAACAATAGATTTAAGTTCAGCACCAGAGCAACTTCTACCAAATGAATCTTTCAGTGTAAATGCAGAATATAAAATTACTCAAAATGACATTAAAGCAAGAAAAGTAACAAATGAAGTAACGGCAACTTTAATAGTAGCTAATGATTTCTCAGAAGATACAGATACACTAACATTACCAATGTTTGAACCTTATCCAGAACTAGAAATTATAAAATCAGCAGATAAATCAAGCTTTTCATCACTAGGAGAAAAAATTACATACAAATATAGAGTAAGGAATATAGGAAATGTACCAATAGAAGGATCAATGGGAGCAACTGTGGGGCCATTTACACTAATAGATAATATAATAGGCACAATTGATACAAGTTCAATGCCTTATATATTAAAACCAGGTGAAAAATTTGAGGTAACTGCAGAGTATAAAGTAATTCAAAAAGATATAGATGAAGGATTCATAAGGAATAGAGTAGATGTAGTTGGAATCTACTATGGTGAAGAAATAGATGCGCAAGATTCAGTAAAACTACCATACAAGATGGAAGAAGTAGTAAAACCAAAAATTGAAGATAAACTAAACATGAAGGATCATATACAATATTTTACTGGATACCCAGATAACACAGTTAGACCTGAAGCATTTATAACTAGAGAAGAAGTTTCTGCAGTGTTTTTTAGATTACTAACACCTCAATACAGAGATGTTTTAAACACTACAGCTCATAGTTTCAAAGATGTTAAAATTGGAAGATGGTCAGAGAAGCACATTGCTACCCTAGCTAAAGGAAATATAATTCAAGGATATAAAGATGGTAATTTCAGACCAGCAGGCAACATAACAAGAGCAGAGTTGGCTACCATCGCTTCTAGATTTGATGATTTGACACCATTTATAAGTAACAAGTTCACAGATATAGAAACTCACTGGGCAAATCAATATATAAATTCGGCATCAGAAAAAGGATGGGTAAATGGTTATGAAGATGGTACTTTCAAGCCAGATCAATTCATCACTAGAGCAGAATTTGTAACTCTAGTAAACAATGTATTAAATAGGAAAGTTATGAAAGAAAATATTTTACCAAATGCAAAACAATTTTCAGATTTAAGTAGTAGTAAATGGTACTACGAAGCAATGCAAGAAGCAATAAATAGTCACAATTATACTAGAGAACAAGATGAAGAATATGAAATATGGACAGATATATATTATCCAACATTAGAAATGTAAAAAGTTTGGAAATAAAAGGGGGTCAATCGAAATGAAGAAGAGAAAATCACTAGCCATCTTTATGTCAATTGCAATGGTACTTAGTTACATGCCTAGTATAGTATTTGCAGAAAGTGAAATTAAAACAATGGATACTAGCATGGAATTTATGGATATGCCACAAGAAGGTTTTTGGTCCACACAAGCACTAAGAGAAGCAGTGAACAATGGTCTTTTAAATGGTTTTGTTGAAAAGGATGGTAGCTATATCAGACCAAATGATCCACTGACAAGAGCTCAATTAGCCACTGTAGTAAACAGAGCTTTTGGAGCAAATGAAACAATATCCATTCAAGGAGCAAAAGATGTAACTCAAGGTTTATGGTACTACAAAGATATAGAAAAAGCAGTAAAAATGGGAACTCTAAAACTAGCCGAAAATATGCGCCCAAATGATAATGTCACTCGTCAAGAGGCCTTTACTATTTTAGGAAGAGCTTTAAAGATGGATGATGGTTCTAGATCAGACTTACTTATGTTTGGAGATTCCTCAAAAGTTTCAGACTGGGCAGTTTCTGGAATGGGATCCATGGTAAAAGCAGGATACATTAAAGGAGACAATAATTTACTTGCTCCAACTGCTAATATGACTAGGGCTCAATTTGCAGTTATTATTAACAATCTTATAAAAGAGTATATTAAAACTCCAGGAGTAATTAACAAGGTAGCATCAGGTAATATCATGGTAAATGTTCCTGATGTAACACTAGAGGGTGTTACTATAAGTGGAGATCTAATAATAGGCGATGGAGTAGGAGATGGAACTGTAACACTAAAGGATGTAGAAGTTCAAGGGAATTTAATAGCCAGAGGTGGTGGTGTAGATTCTATAATAATCGCAGGAAATAGCGTATTAGGAAAGATTATTGTTGCCAAAGTAAATGGAAAAATAAGAATATTTGTAGAAGATGGAGCTGTAGTAAAGACTATTGAAGTAGATGATGGTAAAGATGAAGTAATTATTGAAGGTGAAGTAGGGACTCTAGAAATTGAATCATCTAACACTCCTATAATAGTTAGAAATGCAACTATAGCAAAAATAGAAGTTAATACCCAAGGTACAAGTAATATAAATTTAGATAAAAATTCGAAAGTGGATAGATTAATTATTGGATCATCAGCAACTGAGACTAAAGTGGAAGTTGAGGGTTCAATAAATAACTTTGAAACTGCAGCACCAAATACAGTGCTTTTGGGAAGAGGAACAGTTACAGATGCAAAAGTAAAAGATGGAGCAGATGGAACTAGCATAACCACACCTAATACTACAATAACAAATGGTGGTGCAGTAAGAGTAACAGGTGGTGGCGGAGATGCAGTCAAAGAAAATACTACTGAAAAAAACAATAATACAGGAACAGAAATAATTAACCAACCTAGTACTGGTGGAACTAGCTCAGGCGGAGGCAGTAGTAGCAGTGGTGGGAGTTCGGTGGTAGCTGTAAGTGCTATTACAGTTAGTCCTACAACAATGGATTTAACTGTAGGCGGAGGAGCAGGAACTATAGTAGCAACAGTGTCACCTGATACAGCAACAAACAAGAATGTTACTTGGGCATCAAGTAATAATGCTGTAGCGACTGTTGCTAATGGTGTTGTTACTCCAGTAACAGCAGGAACAATAACAATTACAGCAAAAACTGTAGATGGTGGGTTCGCTAAAACAATATCGGTAACAGTTAAAGCAGCACCAGTAACATTAAATAGCATAGCAATAATAACACCAGCAACTAAGACAATTTATACAGTTGGTGAAACTTTTGATATCACAGGCCTAGTAGTAACAGGAACCTATAGTGATGCAAGTACAAAAGCAGAAACAATTACAGTAGCTAATGTAACTGGATTTAATAGCGCAGCGGCGGCAGCAAGTCAGACATTAACAATAACAGTTGGTGGCAAGACAACTAGCTATGTTATCTCCATAGTCAAAAAGACTGGACCAATATTAACAGGTGTTACAGCAGACAATACTGCCAACACTATAACAGGTATGACTGCAGCTATGGAATTTTCAGTTGATGGGGCAAAATGGGAAGAATATAATGAGACTACACCGAATTTGCCTGATTTAACAGGAGATGTATATTTGCAAGTTAGATTTGCTTCAACGGATACACATGAAGCAGGTGCTGCAACAACATTTAATTTTACAGCAGCAACACTTGAAAGTATAGCAATAAAAACGCCAGCTACTAAATTGGTGTATAAGGCAGGAGAAGCACTTGATATTACAGGTCTAGTAATAGAAGGTACCTACAGTGACGAAAGCAAAAAGAATGTAGCAATCACAGCTGCAAATGTAAGTGGATTTGACAGTACTACGGTAGTAGCAAGTCAAACATTAACTGTAACAGTTGATGGGAAAACAACTACTTATACAGTAGAGATCCAAGCAGCAACACTTAGCAGTATAGCAATAAAAACACCAGCTACGAAGCTGGTGTATAAAGTAGGAGAAACACTTGATATCACAGGGTTGGTAATAGAAGGAACCTACAGTGATGGAAGTAAAAAAGACGAAACAATAACGGCTGCAAATGTAACTGGTTTTAATAGTTCTGCCGTAGTAGCAAGTCAGACTTTGACAGTAACAGTTAATGGTAAGACAGTTACCTATAAAGTAGAAATTAAAGCAGCAACATTAGAAACTATTGCAGTAAAAACGCCAGCAAGTAAATTGGTATATACATTAGGAGAAACACTTGATATTGCAGGTTTAGTAATAGAAGGGACCTACAGTGATGGAAGCAAAAAAGACGAAACAATAACGGATGCAAATGTAAGTGGATTTGATAGCTCAGCTGTAGTAGCAAGTCAAACATTAACCGTAACAGTTGATGGCAAGACAACTACCTATACAGTAGAAATTAAACCAGCAGCGACACTTAGCAGCATAGAAGTAAAAACGCCAGCAACAAAACTAGTCTATGCTGTAGGAGAAACACTTGATATTGCAGGTTTGGTAATAGAAGGGACCTATAGTGATTTAAGTAAAAGGATTGTATCGATTACCTCTTCGAATGTAAGTGGATTTGATAGTTCTGCCGTAGTAGCAAGTCAGACATTAACCGTAACAGTTGATGGCAAGACAACTACTTACACAATAGAGATCCAAGCAGTACCAGTAACAAGTGTAACCCTAAGTCAAGCAACAATGAACCTAAAAATTGGCGCAGGAACTGGCACTTTAAAAGCGACTATAGTTCCGGCCAATGCAAGCAACAAGAATGTTACTTGGTCATCAAGTGCGCCTACAGTAGCAACAGTTGTTAATGGGGTAGTAACTCCTTTAACAACAGGAACAGCAACAATTACAGTAACCACTGCAGATGGTTCTAAGACTGCTACTTGCATAGTAACCGTAACGGCAGCTAATATTGCTACTAAAGTTTCAGTGAACGGTGGAAAAATACTTCAGTCTGGTCTTCAATATTTAGTAAATGGTGAGCGGGCAGAGACAGGAACATTAGGTAGTGGCGGTTGTACTGCATACTTTGATCTCGCAACTGGCATTCTGACCTTGCATAACTATGATGGAGCAAACATCCTGGCTGAAGGCGTTGGGGCAAAGGATCTTATCATTAAATTGATAGGAACGAACAAGGTTACAGGAACGACTACAGGAATTGAGAACCCTGCTGATGGAGATATCTATATTACCGCAGATAGTGATGCTACATTGGAAGTTATTACTAGTGCATCTCAAGATAGTTATGCCATATCATCGCAATACGATTCAAGTGGCACAAAGGGGTCTGTGGTCATTGGCGGCAAGGCTAAGGTGACAGTAAGTGCAACCTCGGATACTAAGCAAGCAATAGGAATATTTGCACGTGAGGATGTTAGCATTCAAGAAGATGCTTATTTTACAGCAGCAATTAATGCAAAAGTGGAAATGGATGGGTACGGAATATTAGCAAAGAAGAGCCTAACCATAAACACCACTGGGGATATTAGCATTGATTGTTCACAGAGTCAAAAAGGAGTATGTCTATACTCAACCTTAGATCTAAATCATGTTAATTTAATGACTCTAAAGGCTCCGACTTCAGGTGGTTTTATCTTTGGTAGTCCAGATTTATCTGGAGTGGCTGTCAACATCAATACAGCAACTAAGCAAGCAAGCTATCGTAGCGGTATGCCATATAAGTTAGAAGTATTAAATGGTGTTATTGATAGTACATCAGTTTTAGGAGGAGTATCCGATAGCAGCGGCACTCATCAAGCTCTTGAAAATGATGAAATAATAATCAAAGCTGATACCATTGATTTATTCACATTTGATAAATGGACCAATGAAGATGGCAGCGAATTAAGTCCATCAATATTCACAATGGTCAATGCAGCTACTGGAGAAGCCAAAATTAAAATGCCTGCAGGAAATCTTAATATCAAGGCTAATTACAAATCAATGCTCTTTACAGAACAACCTCAATTCCATAGAGGTGATATGAAGATCACTTGGAATATAAAGAGTGCGGCAAATAGTGGATCTTTACAAAGGAAAACTGTAGAGACTTGGAGTGATTGGAAGACAATCGATATAGCTATTGGTGCAGGCACTAGAAGTATAAACAATAGTTCAGGTGACACAACAAAGTATGCACCAGATGGTACCTATCGCTTAAAGTTTGTTCTAAACAGTGGAGATGCTGGATTCCAGGAGCATTACAGCGATGAATTTGAGATCCTATGGGATGCACAATTAGAAGGCACAGTAGCTATTACTGGCACACCTATGTTTGGAGAAACCTTAACTGCAAATGCAACAATTACTTCAACAGAACCAGGTGAGCTTAAATATCAATGGTTTGCAGACACTGATGAAATTAGCGGTGCAACAAATCAAACTTTGGTGTTGGCAGAAGAACAAATCGGTAAGACAATCAAAGTAGAGGTTAGCTCACATAATTATAACTTACCAATCACAAATGAAGCAGGACCAGTAACCAAAGCAACTGCACCAGCAGCACCAATAGTTGTTGGCACAGCATTCACTCCAGCCGATGAAATATTAGTAGTTGGTGAAGTAGAAAGAATCATAGTAACAATTGGTGCAAATATGACTGGCGTTTATGAGTATTCAGTTGATAGTGGTTCAATTTGGTCTCAATTAGCAGCAGGATATATTAATGGATTAACATCCGCCACAACCTCAATCCAAATCAGGGTAAAAGAAACAACAACAACTGAAACGGGCGCTGTGGCAACACAAGCAGTCACAGTAACTGACATGATAGTGGTAGCAGATAAAACAGTATTAACAACAGCAATATCAGAAGCAAATACAAATAAAGGAACAGCAGTAGTAAGCACAGATGGAAGTGATGTATTACCAGCTAACAAGTGGGTAACACTAGCAGAAATGACAGCTTATACAACTGCTATAGCAACAGCTCAAGGAGTAGCAGAGAATACAAGTGCAACACAAACAGAAGTAAATAGTGCAGTAACAGTGTTAGCAACAGCAACATCAACATTCGATACTGCTAAGAAAGCTGGAACCAAAGTAGCACTAGACACAACACCACCAGTAATCACAGCAACAGATAAAATAGTACCGATTGCAAATTTAGCAGCATGGACAGAAACAGTATCTGCTACTGATGATGTTAATGGAAATATAACTTCTAATGTAGTAGCAACATATTTCCAGTCAGATGGATCAACATCACTTACAGACTTAGCAGCAGCAAAAACATATATTGGAGATGCAACAACAAACATATCCTTTGTAATAAAATACAATGTAAGTGACGTAGCTGGTAATGCAGCTACAGAAGTAGTTGTAACAATTACCGTAACTAAGGCTAATGTTCCTGATTCTATTTCAGTGGGTGGCAAAACATTAAATTCAACTAATCCTTATTTAATAGCTGATAATCCAGCATCGACAGGAACACTTGGAGGTGATAATTGTACAGCACATTTTGACCCAATAACTGGAGTCTTAAGCTTACAGGGCTATGATGGGGAAACAATTCAAAATATGACACCAGACAAGGCTCTTAACATTAAATTAATAGGAGATGATAATAAAATTACTGGCGGACAATTTGGAATATATAATTATTCTGGTGATATTCATATTACGTCAGATAGCGAAGCATCCTTAGAAATTAATCAGAATGGATCAAGCGGTAGCGCCACAATTGTAACTGGATGGGGAGGTCAGGGCACTGGTTCGGTAATAATTAGTGGTAAAGCTAAAGTTAAAGCATTAGGAATAACTACAAATGGTTTTATGAATGGGATTCAGGCAAGAAAAGATGTTATTATCCAAAATGAAGCTTCCTTTGATGCGACTCTAAAAGCTACAAGTAACACAGCTTGGGGGATATATGCGAATAATATTATAATAGATACAGTAGGCAATATAGATATCAACATTTCAAATAGTGTTAACGGTTATGGGATATACGGTAGTAATGTTATAAAGATAAGTAAAGTTAATTCCATGCTTATAACAATACCTTCAACAGGTGTTGCTAGTACAACCAATTTCACAACTGGAACAGTTGATGTATTATCGGGAGTTGCTGTCAACAAATCAACCACAGTAGCTAGCTACAGAAGCGGTACACCATATACGCTAGGGTTAGAAGGTGGCAATATTACATTAGCAACAGGAGAAGTTATAGGTTCACCACATCAATACCTAGTATATGACGAAATAACAATCCAATCTACAATATCTGAATCTAATTTTGATAGATGGACAAAAGCAGATGGTACAGAATTAATAGGATCATTATTTACAGGTAGTACTACTGCAAACTCAGCCACAGCAACAATTAAGATGCCAGCTGAAAGTCTTAGCATTAAAGCGAAAGTAAAAGACACAGTAATTGATATCGCAGCAATAACCGGAGTAACAGCGCCAGTAACAGGAGCAACTCCATTAACAACACCAATAGAAACAGCACAGTACACAGGAACTGTAGCTTGGAGTGGAAGTCCGGCAACATTTGCTGGAGATACAGTTTATACAGCAACAATAACACTTACACCAAAAGCAGGATATACATTAACAGGTGTGGCGGAAAACTTCTTTACAGTAGATGGAGCAACAACAGTAACTAATGCTGCAAATACCGGCGTAGTAGCAGCGGTATTCGCAAAAACAGTAGCCTTAAGCAATGATGCAGCATTAACATCCTCAATTGGAACAGTAGATAATACTGCTAACACAATCGTAGATGTACCATATGCTACAACATTAGAAGTTTTTAAGGCAGCAATTACACCAGCAACAGGTGCAACCTTTAAAGTGTACCAAGCTGATGGAACAACAGAAGCAACAGATCTAGCAAGTGGCTATAAAGTGATAGTAACTGCTCAAGATACAACTACAACTAAAACATATACTGTAACAGTTGAGATTGGAGATTTTGCAGGTGGGCTTGGAACGGTGGGTAGTCCTTATCAAGTATCTAATGCGGAGCAACTGAATAAGGTTAGAGATTATAAGCATCAGCGTTTGTACTTTACGCAAACTGCAAATATTGATCTTACATCTTATCTTGCTTCAGATGGAGCTGGTTATAATGGAGGTAAAGGTTGGGTTCCAATAGGTTCTAGTGAAACTGGATCAGAATTTAAAGGAAATTATGATGGTGCTAATTATACAATTACCGGGCTCACTATTGTAAGCTCAGAAGATTACCAGGGGCTTTTTGGAAATGGAGCTCAATATACAAATTTAAAAAACATAAAATTATCAGGAGTTAATATAAAAGGAAACTCTTATGTTGGTGGCTTAATTGGAAAATTTGGTTTTGGACAGTTAGAAAACTGCCATGTGTCAGGTAAAGTAGAGGGAACTGGAGACTTTGTAGGTGGTTTGGCAGGACTGTATAATAATAGCGAGATTGGCGAAGGCATGAAAAACTGCAGTACCTCAGTTGAGGTCATAGGCAACAAACATGTTGGTGGATTGGCAGGTTATAGTGGTTATACTACTATAGACAGCTGCTATTCAAAGGGATCAGTTAAAGGCGTTGAAAATGTAGGGGGACTAGTAGGTTATATGAGTTCAGCAGAGAGAGTTAAAGTATCTAATAGTTACTCCCTAGCTTCAGTCACAGGAACAGGTACAGGCAATAAGCCTGTAGGTGGGTTA
Source organism: Gudongella sp. (assembly GCA_034006985.1). Taxonomy (GTDB): domain Bacteria; phylum Bacillota; class Clostridia; order Tissierellales; family Tissierellaceae; genus Gudongella. Next base: position 46,205 of record JAVERT010000012.1, on the reverse strand, counting down.
GTTGGTTACAATAATAAAGCCATAGAAAATTGCTACGCTGTAGGTTTAGTAACAGGTACCGGAACCGGAACCTATGTAGGCGGTTTAGTTGGTACAAATGAAAGTACTGTAACTTCAAGCTACTATGATTCTACAACTACCACTCAGTCTGATACAGGTAAGGGCGTCGGTAAAATAACAACAGACATGAAGCAAGCAGCTACATTTGCCGGTTGGGATACGAGCATATGGAATATAGCAGATGGTTCATATCCTACACTGAAATGGCAAGAGTAGAAAAATTATCATTTGGAAACAGGATTAAACTTATCCTATTAACGTAATTTCTTAAAGCGTGTAGTAGGCTAACAAACAAAACCAAAATCAACCTCCGCAGGCAGAGTGCAAGCCAAGCTCACCTGCGGGGGTTTTCTCTTTGGAAGTGTTTCCTTGAACGGGGCACGTTGAGTGTGTATTTTTGATGTCAAGGGTTGAGAATTAAAAGGCTGAAAATGTGGTGCTTAAATTATTTTCAGGTTATTGTTTTTATTTGAAAATAGAAATGAGTTTTTTTTCCTAAATATTTCAATAACTAGCCGTTACGGCTAGGTTCAAAATATTTCAAAGTGATATAATTAATTTAAATATACAAATCTCAATATATCAAAATAAAACTGTGAATAAACTAGAGAGGGGAGCATTATGAAACGAAAAGTACTGTTAGCAACACTTATATGCATTTTGGTTTTAACAGGTTGCAACAAGGGTAAAATTGAACAAGTAGATGTGGTACCAAATGTGGAGCCGAATAACACTATTCCTTCTCCTGTGACTGAAGTTTCTGAGGATACAAAATTTGAGGAACAAAAAGAAGAATTAGGGGATATTTATCAACCTGACTTTAGCAGTGAAGAGGGAATAAGGGACTACCTTGTAGGGGAATGGGTTTACGATCTTTATTATCGTGGGGATGTAATTTGTACCATGAATATCGATGAGGATTTAAATGTTGATTTATCATTTGAAAACTCTTACTCGGATGAGCCCAAAGGTGATTACAAAGGTAAAATTACATTTGATAGTGTATTTGAAAATCCAGAAAATGCACCTGATGTAATAAGCCTAAAACTTTTTGATACTGAAGAACCCGGAGGAGATTTCTTTTTCCTACATAGGACTGTTTACGATGGTAAACGGGTTATGTCTTGGTTTTTAGCAAGTAATGGAAATACAGTTTTTGATGTAGCGGACCCTATGGATGGATTTAGAAGTGTTGCTGAAGAAATTATTTTTGAAAAAGAAACTGGAGAAGAGTCAAAGGAAAAGCCTCGTGAAAATGATGAATTTTATGCAGTCTATTGGGGGACGGGGGCAGATGAAAAAAGCATTTGGCTAGATGATGTTTGGTGGACACCACCAGAGGAAGAAGGCGACTTTGCACAAGAATATCCAAGGAGTATGACCCAATATGAAACAGATATTCCAGAAAGTGTTCTTTACAATATTGTACCGGATCAGAGTTTTGAAATATTAGGAGAAGAAATAATGGAGGGTGCAGTATATTTTGTACAAACCAATGAAGAAGGAGATATCATATATCTTATAGATGCAGAACGCAAAATGTTTATGGAAGATTCATATATTAACCCTGAGGCCGAGGGGATAATATACAATGTTATTGAAAATGATGTTGAAGAAATAAAACCTTATTTAGAGGCTGGTATGGCTATACTATTAACTGGAGAAACTGCTATAATTGAAGATGAGGAATGTTATCTTGTAATTTTAGGAACACATAATGAAGAGAGCTTTGTACGAGAACTATACTATGCTATAAACATCTATACTTTACAAGTATATCGACTAGATATTTTAAATGATATATGGGAAGCAGTTACAATGGGGTAAAAGAGAATAAATACATTATTAATAAAATAAGGAGGTAGAAAAATGGGAATAATAAAAGCAATAGGCTCTGCAGTAGGAGGTTCATTAGCAGATCAATGGTTGGAGGTAATTGAACCAGATGATATGGGTGATAACACCGTATTTACATCAGGTGTAGAGGTTAGAAAAGATGATAAAAGAAATTCTAACAAAAAAGGGACTGCTAATACTGTTACAAATGGCTCAATAATTCATGTTTATCCTAATCAATTTATGATGCTAATTGATGGTGGTAAGGTAGTTGACTATACAGCAGAGGAAGGATATTACAAAGTTGACTCTTCATCATTACCATCTTTATTTAATGGAGATTTTAAAGATGCACTAAAAGAATCCTTTGGCCGTATAAAGTTTGGTGGAGTAACATCTACTGCTCAAAAAGTTTATTATATAAATCTACAAGAGATAAAGGGAATTAAATTTGGTACACCAAATCCCCTAAACTACTTTGATAATTTTTATAACTCAGAATTGTTTTTAAGAACTTTTGGAACTTACTCAATTAAAATAACAGACCCATTATTGTTCTTTATGGAAGCAATTCCAAGAAATGCAAATAAAGTAGAAATTCAAGATATAAATGAGCAATATTTATCAGAATTTTTAGAGGCCTTACAATCAACCATGAATCAAATGTCCATTGATGGAACTAGAATTTCGCATGTAGCATCAAAGGGAAGAGAACTAAGTACGTATATGTCTGATACTTTAGATGAAGCTTGGAAGAAAATGAGAGGATTTGAGGTACAGGCAGTTGGTATTTCAAGTATTTCTTATGATGATGAATCTAAAGAATTAATAAATATGAGAAACAAGGGTGCTATGTTAGGTGATCCATCAGTAAGAGAAGGTTATGTTCAAGGTTCTGTAGCTCGTGGAATGGAAGCTGCTGGATCTAATGAAGGTGGAGCAGGTGCAATGGGTGCTTTCTTAGGAATGGGCGTAGGAATGAATGCTACAGGTGGATTTGTGGGAGCAACATCCCAAGCAAATCAAAACCAAATGGCTGCCGAAAAACAACAAAAAGAAGAAGAATCAAAAAAAGAAGAAGAATCAAAAAAAGAAGAAACGAATAAAGATACTTGGTTCTGTACTGAATGTGGCACAAAGAATTCAGGTAGTTTTTGTAGCAACTGCGGTACTAAAAAAGCTGCTACAACACAATGCTCTAACTGTGGATATAAACCAGAGGGTGAGATACCAAAATTCTGTCCAGAATGTGGAACAAAGTTTTAATTGAAGTAATTTAAAATGAGGTGAGATAATGGCTGTTACAAGCTATAAATGTCCAAGTTGCGGTGCGGCAATTCATTTTAAACCCGAACTGCAAAAGTTTCATTGCGACTATTGTTTAAGTGAATATACTGAAGAAGAGATAAATGATATATATAAGGATCTAGAAAAAAAAGAAGAAAAGCCACAAGAAAGCACAAAAGAACACGATCACTTAGCTTCCTATACTTGTAATAGCTGTGGGGCTACAGTGGTTACAGACGATACTACAACATCTACATTTTGTTATTATTGCCACAACCCAGTAATATTGTCAGATAGACTTTCGGGTAACTTTAAACCTAATAAGATGATCCCTTTTTCTATTGATAAGGAAAAAGCCAAGAGAACTTTTTTAGATTGGGCTTCAAAAAATAAATTTGTGCCAAGTGAATTCTATAGTAATTCTCAACTTGAAAAGATAACTGGAATATATCTACCTTATTGGTGGGCAGATAGCGAAGTGGAGATAGATTATGTGGGAGAAGCCGAAAAAAACAGAGTATGGAGACAAGGAGATAGTGAGTATACAGAAACAAGCAAATTTCAAATAGTCAGAAAAGGGCAGATAGATATAAATAATGTAGAGGAATTGGCTTTTACCAAAATTGATAATAATCTTTTAAATGGTATTGCACCATATAATGAAAAAGAAGCTGTAGATTTCTCTATGCCATATTTATCAGGTTTTTTTGCTGAACAATATAATATAACTAAAGAGGAAATAGGACCAAAGATAGAAGAAAAGATTAATAGATTTACCAAGAGTTTAATAAGTGATACTATATCAGAATTTTCTTCTGTAAAGGAAAGAACAAACAACACAAATATACTATCTCAAAAAATGAATTACACGCTTTTGCCAGCCTGGATATTGACATATCTGTATGAAGGGAAGACATATGTATTTGCAGTAAATGGTCAAACCGGGAAATCATTTGGTGAGCTACCTCTTAATAATAAGAAAGTAATTAGTGTATCAGCTGTAATATTTGCACTTATATCTGTAGCTCTTTTAATAGGGGGTAAGTTGATATGGTAAATATAAAAAGAAAAACATGGATTTATGCATTGTTTTTAATGATCGTTATATTCGCCCTAAACCCTTTATTAGTAAATGCTGAAGGTTTAAAAGTATTTGATGAGGCTAATTTGCTTACTGAGGAAGACATAATATCATTAGACGCTGAGGCAAATAATTTATCCAATATTTATAATATGGATATTATTATTGTTACTACCAATGATGCTAATGGTAAAACATCGAGGGAATATGCAGATGATTATTTTGATTACAATGGTTTCGGCCTAGGTGAAGAACGGGATGGAATATTGTTCTTAGTTGATATGGATAATAGAGAAGCATATATATCAACATCAGGCTTAGGAATCAGATATTTAACTGATCAAAGAATAGAAGATATACTAGATAGTGTATTCGATAGTGGTTTATCTGATGGGGATTATTATGGTGCTACATTGGGATTTTTAAGTGGTACGAAAATGTATCTTGAAAGTGGAATTCCTTCAGATCAATATAGTGAAGATGAGGGCGTAGGGGCTGGAAATAAATTAACATTTATGGAGACGATAATGGGTCTCTTAGCAGGTACAACAGGAGCGGGTGGTTTCTTCCTTAGAACTAAATCAAAATATAAGATGAAAAACCCTGTTAAGCCACTAACTTTTAGAAATAACAGCATCATTAACTTAACATCAAATGATGATGAATTGGTGGATACCATTACAACTCACAGGATAATACCAAAAGCTAGCAGTAATAGTTCATCTAGTGGACGGAGTACTACTCATAAATCATCAAGTGGAAGGACTCACGGTGGTGGTGGGAGAAAATTTTAGTTTGTATTTAAAGCAATCTCTTAGGAGATTGCTTTTTTTACGCGAATTTTGGAAAATATATTAAATTTTACAAAAGACTAGCCCAAACGGCTAGGTACAAAACTGATAACTTATGATTTAATTAAGATAGATTATAAAAGATACATTAGCAAGTATCATACAAACAAAGAAAGAGGAGGACAAAATGAAAAAGCGAATACTTATTCTAACGCTGGCATTAATACTTGCATCAACATCTACATTAGGGAGTATACCAAGTGTAGTAGAAGCATCCACTCCAACAATGAAAGACATAGAGACTCATTGGGGTAAAAAGTATATAGACAATCTAATTGAAAAAGGTGGAATAACAGGTTATCCAGACGGTTCATTCAAACCAAACAATCAGATAACAAAAGCAGAGTTTATGACAATAGCACTAAGAAGTGCACTAGATGGGAAGGTGTCAGCAAAAGTAGATGAACACTGGGCATCAGGAATATTTAAAGATGCAACGGACAAAGGAGTAGTATTATTAAGCGACTTCCCAAAAACAGACTGGAATAAGCCAATCAATAGATATGAGATGGCATATGTAATGGTAAGTATAACAGAAAAAATATTTGATGAAGCACAAACAGGAACAATAGATGTAGAAAAGATAATGAGTGACTACAATAAAGTAAGTCAAGAAGCAAAATACAAATATTATGTAGAACAAGCCTTTATGAAAGGATTAGTAACAGGAAAGACAGCAGACGGGCAGTATGATGGAGCAGCAAATGGAACCAGAGCAGAAGCAGCAACAATGGTAGTAAGAATGTTAGATAAATCAATACGAGAAAAAGTAGATACAACTAAAGTTATAACATCAACAATAGAATTTACAGACGCTGGTCCAATAGCAAAAATAATTGGAGATGTAGCCTTTACAAATAAAGTAATAGGTGGCGAAGGCGATGGAGAAATTACTTATGTAAGTGGAACTCCAAAAACAGCTACCGTAGATAAAGAAACAGGAAAGGTAACCATAGTAGCAGTAGGAACAACAGTAATCACAGCAAGCAAAGAAGCAACAAAAACACATTCAGCAGTTACAAATACTTATACAATAAATGTATCTGCAAAGGATGCTACACCATTAACAAAAATAAATGATATCATCGGAGAAGCAAAAGTTGGAGTAGAATTAACTGCAGGAAGCCTAACACCAAATTATGCTACAGCAACTTATCAGTGGCAAAGAATTTGGATGAATTATAGAACGTTGGAATCTATTCCAGATGCAACAAGTAATAAATACACACCAGTTGCAGGTGATGAGGGTTGGAAGATTAGAGTTTCTGCAACAGGTAGCGGTGATTATAGTGGAACTGTAACAAGTGAATATACAGGAGTAGTAGCAACAAATAAAATAGTAAAAACAGATCCAATAATAAACAAAGCCGTAGCAGCAACATCTATAAATGCTGGACAGAAATTAGAATCATCAAAATTAAGTGGAACATTTAAGAATTCTAATGGTCAAGCAATAAGTGGAACATTAGAATGGCAAAATCCAAAAGTTGAATTAATAAGAACAGGTTTATATGGCTGGAGCTTTGTACCGGACGATGTAAACAACTATAATTCGATTCAAGGAGAAGTATCCGTAAATACGGATACAACTGACCCAATTATAGATCAAAAATTAACAGCATCAAGGATAAAACCTGGCGATAAATTATCAATGTCAAAATTGAGTGGAACATTTAAAGACTCAGCGGGCAATGTTGTAGAAGGAACACTTTCATGGCAATTGCCTGATTATATAATGAGGAAAACAGAAACAAACAATTGGACATTTACCCCAATTAAATTAGCACTATACAATATAATTGAAGGAACAATAGAAGTAGTTGCCGAGCTAGGAGAGTTTGAGGGTGGTAGTGGGACAGTTGGAGATCCCTATTTGGTTTCCACTCCAGATCAAATGAACAATGTAAGGAATCATCTGGATAAACACTTTAAACAAACAGAAGACATCAACTTGTTGGAGTATACGGTTAAAAAAGCTTGGAACCCAATCGGTAGTAGTAGTAATATGTTTACAGGAAGTTTTAATGGAAATGGGAAAGAAATATCAAAAAATATCTCGGCTCATTCTGATTTAGACGGCCAGGGTCTTTTTGGATTTACAGCAAGTGGAGCAAAATTATATAACATTACACTTAGTAAATCTCAAATAGATGGGAAATTCCATGTAGGAGCTTTGGTTGGGCATAATAATGGAAGTGTAATAAATTGCGTTGCTAGTGGAAAAGTGACAGGTTCGGCTGATGTAGGTGGACTTGTGGGGTATAATACAGGTCTAATAGATGGTTGTGAAGCAGAGGGGCAAATAAGTGGCGCAGAAGAAATAGGTGGATTAGTAGGAACAAATTTTGGAGGTGTAATAAGAAACAGTATGAATAAATATAACTCGGTGACTGGATCGTATAATGTCGGTGGTTTAGTAGGATCTAATCTAAATGGTGGATTAATAGAAAATTGCTATACTGTTGGTAAAAAGATAAGTGGATGGTCATCTGGTGGAAAAAATATTGGGGGTTTGGTAGGCTTGAATTCCGGGATTATAAGTAGTTGCTATACTAGTTTTGCTAATGTTAATGGAGAGCAGTTTTTAGGAGGGTTAGTAGGCTACAATAAAGGTGCCATATCCATTAGCTATGCTTCAGATGCCCAAGTTAAAGGAAAAGAAAATGTCACTTTTACGGATATGGGATACTACGGAAAAATAGGAACTACTTACTATAAGGGATACGATATGGGAGGCCTTGTAGGCTATAATGACAAAACTATAGATAATTCATATGCTACAGGTGGTTCTGTATGGGGCTGGAATAATTTAGGAGGACTAGTAGGGACCGCTAATAAGGATACAAGTATAACTAATAGCTATTCTTCAGTTGAGGTTATACCCTCTGTGAAACAATATGAAGAACATTTTGGGGGATTAGTCGGATACAAAGATGGGAAAGTCGTGAGTTGTTACTATGATAAAGAGACATCTTATCAAGACGATACAGGCAAAGGAGACCCTAAATCTACAGCAGAAATGAAAACGCAAACTACATTTAAAAACTGGGACTTTACAAATATTTGGAAGATGGATTCAAATTCATATCCTTCTCTAAGATGGCAAAAGTAAATATTTGTTATAAATAAAAGAAGGAGTGCAATTATTGCACTCCTTCTTCCTTGTAATCTAGAGTTAGTTATTTTCATCTAACAATCTTTTTTCAAGTATTTGGTCAACAGTAAAGTTTTCAATTTGCAAATAGTATTCTGCAACATCTAGTAATGATTTCATTGGAATTGTACCGATAACTTCGCTACCTACAACATTTACACCATATCTTTTTGCTTCCATTTTTACCATTTCAAAGGCTTGATAAATAGAAGTTTTTTCGAAGTTTACAAGATTCATAGAAACTTGAGTCTGGTTTCTTTCTTCTAATTTAAGACCGATACCTTTTACAAATCTTAGTCCACCACCAATATGTCTTACTTTTTTTGCGATTTTGTCTGCAATTTCTACATCTGGCGTATCTAGGTTTATATTAAATGCAACTAATGGAACTCTTGCGCCCACTGCGGTACAACCACTTTTCACATTCATTTCCTGTGGCCCGAAATCTGGTTTCCATTCAGTTTCTTTTATTTTGTCGAAAAAGCCTTCGTATTGACCTTTTCTAACTTTTGCAAGATTTTGTCTTTCAGGTTTTGAAGCTGCATCTTCATATAAATAAACTGGAATTCCCAAGGCTCCTAATGCTGAACCTACTTCCTTTGCTACCTCTATACACTCATCAATGGTTACATTGGAAACAGGAGTAAATGGTATAACATCAGTTGCACCCATTCTTGGGTGAGCTCCTTCATGTTTAGACATATCTATAAGCTCAGCTGCTTTTTTTGCAGAGTCAATTGCTGCTTTTTTAACAACTTCTGGGGAGCCTATCATTGTAAGAACAGTTCGGTTGTGGTCCTTATCAGAAGAATAATCAAGAATAGTTATTCCCTCAATTTTTCGGACCTCGTCAATAATTTGCTCTATTAAAGAATTATCTCTACCTTCACTAAAATTTGGAACACACTCCATTAATTGTTTCATAAATTTATCCTCCTTTACTATCTTAGGTTTTCAACAAAGGTTTTAATAAACCATATTGTTTGTGGTTGGTAAATAATATCTACTAAGAATGCTCCAACAATTGGAACTATCATCATTGCTTTTCTACTCATTCCATATTTTTCATTTATAGCAGTCATATTTACAATCGCAGAAGGAGTAGCTCCTAATCCGTGACCACAAAGCCCTGCGCACATAACTGCAGCATCATAATTTTTACCTAGAATTCTAAATACTACAAAGTATGCTAATAATGCTACTAATAATACTTGTGCGACAACAACTACTAAAACTCCACCTATCAATCCTGATAATTCCCAAAGTTTTAGAGTCATAAGCGCTAATGATAAGTAAAGATTAAGCATTACATTTCCAATTTCATCAACTAAACCAAAATCAAACTTGTAAAAATGAAGTTTCTCATTTAAATTTCTGACGATTACTGCAACAAACATAGCGCCTACATATGTTGGGAAGCCCATATTAATAAGAGCGCTAATCCAACCAGCTATAATAGTACCAAAAGCCATACATATAATAATTACTGAAACATTCTTCATTATGTCAAGTGAGCTAATCTTTCCACCTACTCTAGCATTAATACTAGAAACTGATGTATCCATATCTAAGTCTTCCTCAGGTTTTAGATCATATTTTACAATTAATCTTCTTCCAAGAGGTCCTCCTATAAGTACTGCAGAGATAAGTCCAAATGTAGCAGCGGCTGCTCCAACAAGTGGTGCTGCCTCATATCCCATTTCTGCAAAGGTGTTTCCATAAGAAAGTGCTGCTCCATGTCCACCAATCATAGAAATTGCACTGGATAATAATGCATAAGGGGCTTCAAGGTTTAATACTTTGGAAAGAACTATTCCTAGAGTATTTTGGAATATTGAGATTACTCCAGCTATAAGCCAGTAAATAATCAAAAGTTTTCCACCTTTTACAAGTAGTTTGTAACTTGCACCAAGACCTACTGTTGTAAAGAAAGCAAGCATAAAGGTACCTTGAAATATATTGTCGAAACTAAAAGCAAAAGCACCTGTTAAATAACCAATCCAAGTGATAAACATAAATATGAAGCCTCCGACAACTGGTGCAGGAATACAATATTTATCTAATAGATTTACATTCTTTTTTACAAAATAACCTAAAAGTAATAATGAAGCCGCAAAGGCTAATGTTACTGCTGAATCTACTTTAATTGTTGAAATTCCATCGATTAATTCAAAAATCATGACATCCTCCTTGTTTTAAATTAGTTTGGGATTTTTTGCTATCCTCCTTATATTAAAATTTTTTAAATTATAATAATTATACTTTCATGTATTGCATTTTCTATGCCAATATATATGGAGTAAGCTGGGAGTAGGATTATACAGGATTCTGGAGTTATGGAGGGAAATTCAAGCTATATTTTGCATAAAAAAGCCCTGCAAATTTTGCATAGTGCAAATTTTGCAGGGCTTTTTTACAGGTTATATTCCTTTATTTTATATCTTAGGGTTCTTTCTCCTATGCCTAAACTTTCAGCGGTCCACTTTCTATTTCCATTGTTGTTGTTTAGAGCAAATTCGAGGACCTTCTTTTCTATTTCTTTCATGTTTTCCCCTTTGTGAATTTTAATGAAACTATCAAAGGAGTTAGTGTCTACATTTATTTGTTTTTGAGGACTAAGGTGTAATGAGTCAACATCTACATATTCTGAAACAGTTAGCAAGACTGATCTTTGGATAATATTTTCGAGTTCTCTGATATTTCCCTGGAAGTTATAATTACTCAGAATATTATAGGCATCATCAGTGATTCCCTTAACATGCCTGCTATAGGAAATGTTATATTTATCTATAAAGTAAGGTACAAGATACTTCAAATCTTCAATTCGCTCTCTTAATAGAGGAGTGACAATATTAATTACATTAATTCTATAAAAAAGGTCTTCTCTAAAATTACCTACCTCAACCTCTTTTTTAAGATTTCTGTTGGTAATGCAAATTATCCTTACATCAACTTTGCAACTTTGAGCTCCTCCTACGGGTCTTACTTCCTTATCTTGGAGAAAGCGTAATAATTTTGATTGTAGCCTCAAGTCCATCTCTCCAATTTCATCAAGGATAAGAGTTCCTTTGTCTGCCTTTTTTATTACTCCGAGTTCATCCTTATGAGCACCGGTAAAAGATCCTTTTTTATAGCCAAAAAGTTCGCTCTCTAGGAGCTCTCCTGGTATTGCAGCGCAGTTTATGGCTACATAGGGCTGCTTAGATCGGTTACTGGTTCCGTGGATTTTTTGTGCAATTAATTCCTTTCCAGTACCACTTTCCCCAGTGATTAATATGGTTGCATTTGTATCTTTAACTTTATCAATAACTTGGTTTATTTTTTTAATGAGAATAGAGTTCCCAATTATATCTTTTTTTATATACCCCTCAAGGTCATGTATTTTTTTGACCATGTCCAGTTTTTCGTTGGCAGTGTGAAGCAATAGTTTAAGCTCTTCGTTATCGACTGGCTTAGTAATGAAGTAATACGCTCCGGATTTAATTGCTTTTATTGAATTTTCTAAAGTAGAATAAGCAGTCATTATTATAATGATAGCGTTTGGTTCAAAATCCAAGAATTTCCGCATCAAATCCAAACCATTGTCATTTTTTAATCTTAAATCAAGGAGAACCAGAGATATGTTTTTTTCACAGAATATATCAAAAGCATCTGTAGAATTGTCACTTGTATATACTTCAAAGTCTTCCTCAAGTAGGAACTTAAGTGATCTTAGTATTTTAGGCTCGTCATCTACTATAAGCAGTTTATTCATTAGAATCATCTCCCTTCTTAAGTAGTAGTTTTATAAACATTCCCATGTTTTCACCATCACTTTCGGCAGTTATTTGCCCACCGTTATCAACTATCATCTGCTTAACGACAAACATCCCAACACCATTTCCATAATCTTTTGTAGTATAAAAAGGTTCAAAAATATACTGAAGATCTGAACTTTTCATACCGTAGCCGTTGTCAATAAAACTTAGTAAAATGAGTTCATCTAATTTTTCTGCGCGTATCTTAATTATTGGATCTACTGAATCTTTGACAGCATCATTACTATTAAGAAGTATGTTGATTATAATTTGCTTAAATTGTGAATGGTCAAATTTTATATAAATAGACTTTTCGATTTGGACATCAATTCTTATCTTATTAATATGAAACTTAACAAGCTTGATGGAGCTCATTATTTCTTCATATAAATTTATATTAGTAATAATTGGTTTTCTTGGTGAAGTATATTCCATAAATTCCTTGATTAGCCCATCTATTCTGTCAATTTCTTGTGGTATATCTTCTGAGGCAGCTAGCATAAATTCTTTATTATCCAACTTGTTTTTAATCTGATCTGTATATATTTTTACTGAGGTTAGTGGATTTCTTATTTCATGGGCAATGGATGAAATTATTTGATTCATAAATTGTAATTTATCGTATTGCCTAAGTTCGTACATCAAAGCCTTATGTTCTTCAGTTTTTGCATCTATAATTTCCTTGAGTTTGTTATTGGTGCTTTTTATTATAAATATTAGGGTTATTAGTGCAAGCATTGTCCCAATTAAAAAATTCAACAATAACTGATAATTTGTTTTGGTATTCTTAATAGGTGTACCAAACCATTTTCTATATAATGAATCGTACATACCGTTTTTCTGTATTTCATAAATACCTTTATTCAGCATTTCCATTAACGCTATATTATTCTTATGAACAGCTATCGAATACTTCTGTTCGTTAATTGTATCTCCGACAATTTTTACAAGATCTATTGAATTTTTCTCTTTGCACAGATAGTTGACTGTAAGAGTATTTCCAACTAAAGCATCTACATCACCATCTAACAAGCTGTCGAGAGCTTCTCCCAAGGAAGCATATTCAATTATTCTTGCGTTATTAATTGCACTAATTTCTTTCAAGACAGTATCCTCTTTATTTAAAGCGACAAGTTTACCCTCAAGATCATTGTCGTTTCTGATATCTGCATTATTATCAAGTACAAATATTGATTGGGAATTCATCAGTAGCGAATCTGAAAATAAGAATTTGTCTTTTCTTTCTTCTGATTCTTTCATACCTTGAATTATATCAGCATTTCCTTGATGAACTGATACATAAGTATCCTCCCACTTCATGGGAATAAATTCAAATTCCATTCCCGTAACAAGACCGATTGCTTTAATCAGGTCAACATTGAAACCCTTAAACCTATTATCGGAATCGACATATTCATATGGTGGAAAATCTCTGTCACCAGCAACTCTGTAGATTGTAGCAGATGAGATTGATGGTTTGAGAAATATGGCAGTTAATAAAACAGATAAAAATAATATTTTTTTCATTTATTCCTCCAAAATAGCTATAGCTCTTATAGGAGATCCATCTGCATTGACATGTTTTAGTGGTAGGGCTATAAATGTAAATAACTCTGATCCAAGCTTATCTAAGTTCATTAAATTCTCAATTATTATCATTTCATTGTTATGGAATAATTTTTTGTGTATTGTTAAATTTCCATCACTAATAGGGTCTATTCCTATTGTGTCTAAGCCGACACCTTTTTTATTCTGGTCGATAATATAATTTACTACTTCACCATCTATACAGGGATAATTACCAAAGAATTTATCAGTTCCCCAGTATTTTTCCCAACCAGTGTAGAATAGCAAAAATTCTGCTTTATCAGCCAATTCACGATTAATATGTTTCATTTGAATTTTATCGCCTTCTTTTAAATCGTTGCAATCAATTACTAAAGCTTTACCTACAAATTGCTCAATGGGAAATTGGTCCAAAGTAGTTTTTCCTTCAAAGATATGTGCAGGTGGGTCCATATGAGTACCTGTATGAGTGTACATTATCATCAAGGTTTCTTTAAATCCGTCTTTTTCATAAGTGTTAGCAACCTGTAATTTTGGAGCATCAGTACCAGGATAAACCGGCATATCTTCTGATATATAATGAGTAAGATCAATTATTTTCATTTTTGCCTCCTTATGTATTTACGTAATTCTATATCACGACCATTATATCAAATAGTTACAATAAAGTCTTTGTCACTCTATATGACAATGCAAATATATCTTATTGTTAAATAATTGATTTTTTATTATAATCAAAGTAGGAGTTTATCGATTGAAACCGTTAAAGTATAGGAGGTGTTGGTATGTTAAGTTATAAAAAGCTTATTTCACTTGTACTTGTCCTAGTATTGTTACTTACAGCGTGTAGCTCGCCAGCTGCAAAAAGTGTGCCCGAGCCAATAGCGAATACTGAAGATCTTTCAGAGATACCACAAGAGTATGAATTTGGAACCAATACATCTCCATGGATAGTTGAACCAACAGATTGGTCGATAAAGCCAGATACAGAAAGTAGCTTTGGAATAAAGGAATCGATTATAGATTCTGAAATTAGTGTGTTTTCCTATAGTGGAATTTCTGTAAGTCTTACACCTGAATTTATAGAAGAACCATTAAAGCTTAAAATAGAACCGGTTATACTTCCTCCAGCGTGGGAAGGTGCTAGTATGAATGCCTACAATGTAACATTGGATGGTTATTCAGAAGAAAATGGAATAATCCAAATTACAATTCCATATCCAGAAGAAGCTACAGAAGAAGATGCTGTTGGAGCTGGATATTTTGATGAAGAAAAAAATACGTGGGAACCAGTAGCTTTTTCACGCAATGATCAAACAAATGAAGTTATAATAAGTACAAATCACCTTTCAATATACAGTTGCTTTGTTTTAAAAGGAGAAAATACAAGATACACAAGAATTAATCAAATATTTGCAATACCAGTATTACCAGATGCTATTAGGGGCATTCATAGTGATGTCATTTTAGAGGCTATAAATCAAGACCTTACACCTGGTCAAAAGGCTTTGGATTTGGGAATGACTATGACTAATGATGTACTTAATTTTTCAGGAGCAGTAATGAGTCTTTCTAGCTTGGCTTATACTACTGATTTTCTTGATGATCTAGGGAGTGCATTTACACATGTAGGTGCAGTAGTAGCAGTAGCTCAACTTGCATATGACTATGACAAAGGAGAAAAAGATGTCATGGTGGCAAATGCATTAAAAAACGTATACAACTTATCTGTATCTGTTTTTGGAAACGCATTAATGTCTGCTGCAATGGTTAGTGTATTTGCGATAGACTTTTCACTAAGTTGGTTTATTCAAGAAGCATTAAGTGGGAGAAAGGATATTTATGCAGAAGCTTATAAAATATACTATAACGATACAAAAAATAAGCGAAATGCGAGAGATTGGTATAGGATTATGCGAGAGATAGAGAGGGAATCAATTAATGCAGAGGAATTTAAGAAAAATGTTGAGGTTGAGGTAGATACTTATACAAATAAGTTTTGGAAAGAGGATGATACAACTATCGGAGAATATCAAACATTAGCTATGAATACAGGCTTTTCTACACTGGGAGGTTTATTAGAAGAGGACAAAATTGCTATAGCAAATGATTTTAAAACCAATCTTGCTACAGGTCTTTTAAAATCAGTATTTGCAAGAATGGAAATAGAACATTTAAATCAGCAACAAGAAAACTACAGAAGAGCCCTAGAGACGCTTGCAAGAAAACTTAATCAGAAGGTGACCATGGATATAATTGAAAAATATACAGGTGAGAATCCTAAATACTCAGGATACTATGTTCGTTTTGGACCATTATCAGATGAAACAGACAAAGATCAATGGACAGGTAGAATAAATAATAAAGGTGAATTGAAAGCTAGTTTTACTGTGCTTTCTCATATGCAAGCAGGTGCACCAAGTGAGTTGTATCTCTATCCGAATAAAGCAGCTTTGGAGAATGGGGATGAGGAATTAAAGGTAGATTTTGTAATATCTGTACCTAATACTGAAGTTATAATAACAAGTGAGGAGAGACTAACTAGTTTGATTATGGAAAATTCTGGAGAAGAAATTTTACAAAGTTCAGGAATTGTTTTTGAAGATGATTATAAGAGTCTCTATACTGCAACATCTTCCATGTTCCCATTAAAGCATTTATTAAGTCAGAATCCGATTCCTATACCAAAGGATAATATTGTTAATACATCATTAAGTGGAAGTTGGAGTGGTGAAACTATTTCAAGAAAGGAAGAAAATCTAGTTATGGAGTCAAATTATAACTACGTTGTAAATGATTTTACGATGAATTTAGATTTCACTCAAAATAGAGAACTTCCTGTTAAGGATACGAATACTAAGGCAGTTTTATTGACTGGGACTGGAACATACAGCTATGATGTGACAGTAACTGTAACAATAAATTCTACACAAGAAAATATGCCGGCATTATTTGAAACAGCGACGGTAACCTCCAATAAGGTAATAGTAGTTAATTATAAATCTGCAGGGAATCTGCAAATATTCGCTGGGAGTACAAAGATAGATGATTCTAAAGATGTAGTTCTCTATGAAACTGAAATAGACAATATGAAGACCACAGATATTTATCTTAATTTTGAATCAATATCAGCAAGTTCATCTGGTCAAGAATCGAATAAAGCTCATACCGTTTGGGAGGATGAAGTGGAAAAAGATGAATCGTGGACAGCAGATATAGATTTTCCAGGAGATTTTAGTGCTGGAAGCAAACAAACAATTTATTTCAAGTATCCAATTAAATAAAATATTCTAAAAAAGAGCATTCTTTTACAATGCTCTTTTTTGAGTTTGCTCAATATGGGTATAAGTATACAAAAGGAGGGGTTTAAGATGAAAAAAATCTTAGTAGCAACGGATGGCTCTAAATACTCTCAAAAAGCTTTATTTAAAGCAAAACAAATTGCAACAGATATGGGAAGTGAAGTAACTGCACTTTCGATTGTAACTTTGTATGACAATATATATTCTCACAATAAAGCGATAAAATCTGAGCTTGGGAAAGCTGAAATGGAAAGATCCAAGGATGTTTTAAAAGAAGCAGAGGAAATATTTGCAGATTTCAAAGGCAAGTTTGAAACAGTCTATAAAACAGGAGATGTTGTAGAGGAAATAGTAAAACTTGCAGAAGAAGGAAATTACGATTTACTTATTATGGGAAGTAGAGGTTTGGGTGCGTTTTCGAGAACGTTGCTGGGAAGTGTTTCGGATAAAGTAATACATCACGTAAAAATATCTGTAATGCTAGTTAAATAATCATTGTTTTGATAACAGCACTTACTAGTTTTAGTAGGTGTTGTTTTTTTGTAAAAATTAGCTTTGGAAATAATTTGTTGTTGTGATAAAATAGACAATAAGAAGCTACATAAAATATGCATTTAAGGAGAGGTTATATTGATTATTGAGCATTTACTGGAGTTTATTGTTCCATATATTAGCAGTAGTCTAGAATTTATTGGTGTGTTAATAATTGCAATCGCTGCTATAAGGGGAGTTTTTAAATTTTTCCAGAATGGATTCAATTTTAGAGGTGATGATGTTTCCATTGATTTTGCAAAGGCTATGGCCTTGAGCTTAGAATTTAAATTAGCTGCAGAGATTATAAAGACAGTTGTTATTAGGACTCTAGATGAATTTTTTATTCTAGCTGCAGTTGCTATACTTAGAGTCGTATTGACATTTGTATTGCACTGGGAATTAACGTCTGGCGCTAAAAATATAGATAGCTATTGTGAGGATCCAGAAGAACTTGCGTTGAAGTCTAATAAAAATAATTCTTAAAACAAAAAGTGATATAAGAGTATACTTTTTTATATATAATGATAATATTAAAATGGGGAGTGGTTAAATGAAAAAGCTTTTGACGGGAAATGAAGCGATTGCCAGAGGCGCCTACGAAGCTGGCTGTCATGTTGCAACTGCATATCCTGGGACGCCTAGTACTGAAATCCTGGAAAACGTTTCCACATACGAAGAAATTTATTCGGAATGGTCGACAAATGAAAAGGTTGCATTAGAAGTTGCGGCTGGAGCATCAATAGCAGGAGCTAGAGCTATGGTTGCGATGAAGCATGTTGGACTTAACGTAGCAGCTGATCCACTTTATACAATTGCATACGAGGGTGTAAATGGTGGTTTAGTAGTAATTACTGCTGATGAACCTGGAATGCACAGTTCACAAAATGAGCAGGATAATAGACTTACAGCACCACATGCAAAGGTAGCATTGATGGAGCCTTCTGATTCACAGGAGTGTAAAGATTTTATGAAACAAGCTTTTGATATTTCAGAAGAATTTGATACACCAATATTATTTAAAGTAACAACTAGAATTTGCCATAGTAAAGGTGTAGTAGAATTAGAGGATAGGATAGAACACCCAATAAAAGAGTATGTAAAAGACGTAAAAAAATACATAATGGTACCAGCAAATGCTAAAGTTAAGCATATTGAGATGGAAGAGGTAAGAATTCCAAAACTTCAAGAATTCTCAAACACAACTGATTTAAATAGATTCGAGTGGAATGATAAAAAAATAGGGATTATAACTGCAGGGGCAAGTTACCTACATGCAAAGGAAGTATTTGGGGATACTGTATCCTATTTAAAGGTTGGATTTAGTTGGCCATTACCAGACAAAAAATTCATAGAGTTTGCTGATGAGGTTGAAACTATTTATGTAATTGAAGAAAATGAACCATATATGGAACAATATATAAAGGCTATGGGAATAAAATGTATAGGAAAAGAAATTTTCTCAGTTTGTGGTGAAATAAGTCCACAAATAATTAGAGAGGCTATTCTTGGTGAAAAGCCAGAAGAAGGTTATTCAATGGAAATAGCTGCTCCAAGTAGACCTCCTGCATTATGCGCAGGTTGTCCTCACAGAGGCATATTTTATGAAATGTCAAAACACAAAAATAAAATAAATGTAACTTCAGATATTGGTTGCTACACACTTGGCGCGATGGAACCACTTAATGTAGGTGATACAATAATATGTATGGGTGCTGGAATTTCTGCGGGTATTGGATTTGATAGAGCTAATAGGATAGCAGGTAGAAATAAAAAAACTTTTGGCGTAGTTGGAGATTCAACATTCTTTCACTCAGGAATAACTGGTCTGATTGATGCAGTATACAATGGAAGCAACATGGTTACAGTAATTCTAGATAATAGAATTACTGCTATGACGGGGCATCAAGAGAACCCAGGTACAGGAAAAACAGTAAAAGGAATTGAATCACCAACTATAGATCTTGTAGCACTTGTTAAAGCTATAGGTATAAAAGATGAAAATATTAGAGTTATAGATCCATATGATATGGCGGCAAATAAAGAGGCGGTTAAATCTGCAATAGATGCAGAAGGACCATTTGTTATAGTTACAAAACAATCTTGTGCTTTAATTAAGACAGTAATTAAGGAAAGAGAAGGCCTTTATTCGCAAGTTAACCAGGAAGTTTGCAGAAAATGTAAAACTTGCTTAAAAATAGGTTGTCCTGCAATTTCGATGAAGGACAATGTTGTTTCTATTGATACAACTCAGTGTAATGGATGCGAGGTTTGCGTTCAGGTATGCCCATTCGGCGCAATAGAATCCTTTGGCAAGGAGGTTGAATAAATATGACTAAGAGCTTATTGTTAGTAGGAGTAGGTGGTCAAGGTACAATCCTTGTATCAAAAATTATTTCTGAAGGACTCCTTGAAGAAGGTTATAGCGTTAAGATGTCTGAGATACATGGTATGAGCCAAAGAGGTGGAAGCGTTACTACTCAAATTAGATTTGGTGATGAAGTCTATTCTCCTTCAGTAAACAAAGGAGAAGCAGATGTTTTAGTATCATTTGAAAAAGTTGAAGGACTAAGATATATCCCAATGTTAAAAAAAGGTGGTACTTTAATAATTAATACAGAAGAAATTTATCCACTACCTGTCCTTTCTGGATTTGAAGAGTATCCAGATGGAGTTATGGAAGAAATGGAATCAAAGATTGAAAATCTTGTAGCAATTGATGCTAGAACTATAGCAAATGAACTAGGGGAACCAAGATCAGCAAATATTGTAATGCTTGGTCTTACAGTAAAAGCACTTGGATTAGAAAATATTGATTGGATAACTAAAATTAAAAAGTTTTTACCACCAAAAGTACACGATGTAAATATTAAAGCTTTTGAAAAAGGTTTGGAATTACAGTAAGTTTAGTGTCATAGAAGCGTCACTTTATGTGGCGCTTCGTCTAAACCACAAGACTAAAGTCCTAATATATTGTTAAGATTTTTTAATAAATGAGCTATTGAGAGATATTTAAAGGTATTTAGCGGAAATGATAGTAAAATCGAGTGTCAGACAATTAACAAATGAATAGAGAACAATTTGAATTCTTTTAGGTGGATTAGATAGAAGAATAGATTGTAATATATCCTAGAAGGAGTATAATTATTAGGGTTAAGGAGTTGATAAAATTGAACGAAATAACGCAAAAAGTCATTGACTTAGACAAAGCGACTATTGAACTGAAAAAGAAGTATGAGGATAAGTTAAGAGTCACCAAATTCGAAGGACAAGATAGAGTCCTAGAGCTTGAGCAACAACTCTTAAAATCTTATATGGAGGAGGGTGAAAAAGCTTACCAAGATACTTTAATAGAGTCTGATAAAGCTATTGATCAATTAGACAAAGTAAAAAGTCAATACGAAATTAGCATGGAAGCCATAGACAGAGCGTATAATAAGATTAAGCCAGAGTTAACTAAAAAACTGTGGGAAGAGATTTTAATAGAAGGATAGAATTAAAAATAAGAACAATTATCTCCAAATTAGGGGAAAGATACGGACTATCTTGCAAAAAGACAAAGATAACCTCGCAAAGGAGATATAAGGAAGTGATGAATAATGTCCGTAAAAAAGATGACTATGATGAATATCATCGGGAAAATTGAAGATGTGGATGATGTAGTAAGGGATCTCTTAGAGACGAAGAAAGTAAGCCCCACATCTGCTATCGCAGAAATTGAAAAAAACAACTTTCTGCTCGATGTAAATGATGAAAATGTGGATAGATTAGTAGATTTAAACTTTGTACATTTTTATAAGAGAAATAAAAGATATGAAGAGATGCTTCTTAAATCAAAGGAATTGCAACAAATTCTAGAGATAGAATTTGATTTAGAAGAATCAGATAAAGATTTAGAGATGAACGAGCAAGAAATTTCAGAAAATCTCATAGAGATATACGAAAAAGCAAAAGCTCCTAGTACTATGATGGATGCTTTAAAGAAAGAAGTAGCTTATCTTGAAAATTTTCATACAAATAGTTTTAAAGAACTGAGTACCCTTAAGACTTCAATAGATGATTTAAGAAATATGGAGTATTTCAGTTTTAAACTTGGGATTTTATCCAAAGATGATAGACACAGGTTAAAGAAAAACTATGAGAGTATACTTGCCATATTGACTCATGCGGGTTCAAGTCCAGAAGGAGAAGTTTTCTTAGTTATATATCCTAAAAATCAAGAGGCTGAAATTGCTAGAATACTAAAATCTCTTAATTTCGGGGAAATAGTGATTCCAAAGTCTTATTCAGGAACTCCAAGGGAAATACTTGAGGAAATTGAAGACAGTGAACAGAAATTGATTAGTGAAATTGACCGTCAACAAGAGATGTTAGATGAAATTAAACTTAAATATGAAAAAGAAATTAAGTATTTGCTTAGTCAAATTTCTTTAATATCTAGAGTGGATTCAGCAAAAGAAGAAATTGCAATTTCTGATAATTACTTTTATTTTTCTGCATGGATAGTAAAATCCGATAAAGAAATCATACAAGAAATACTTAGGAAATATGACGACATATTTATGATCTTTAAGGAAGAAACAGAATTGAACACACCTACAAACATTAGGTCTAACAGGGCACTAAAAAGATTTGAAAATATTCAAAATCAAAGTGAGTCACCAGAGTCTTTTGTAAAAAAAGATGATGACGTTTCACCAGTACAAAGACTTGGTCAAATGTTATATGAATTAGATCACACAAGCATCGATTTAAGAAAAAAGCATGATGATGAGTTGAAATTGATTAAGCAAGAAGGACAAAAAAAGATAAAAGAGCTTGAAAAGACCCTTTTAGAAATATATACTGATGAAGCAGAGCAAGCTTATCAAGATGCTTTAAATACAGAAGAAGATACTTTAGATGATACTTCTGAGGATTTAAGTTTCTATGATAAGATTATCTCAGATGTTGAAGAAGTTTATATTAAAGTAAAACCAGAACTTTTAGAAGGCTTGTGGAATGAAATATTAACCAAAGAAGAATAGAGGGATATGATGGGGAATGAAAGACGATTTTCTGCAATAAATACAAAAATTAGAGTTATGCGCTCCCAATTCCTTAAAGATGATGATTATATTGCATTGATGGAAATGAATTCTGTAGAAGACCAGATAAGATATTTAAAGGATGAAACTAAATATTCAGAAATACTAAAAGAGATAGATGAATCTGTCGATATTCAGCAAGTTGAGCTTCAACTTGAGAGACTTCAAGTAAGTCAATTTGAAAAAATAATAAAGTATTTTTCAGATGAATATGATAGATATATAAGATCATTTATGTTTAGATATGAAACTGAAGACCTTAAATTGTTTCTTAGAGTTCTTGCTAGGGGAGAAAAACTTGAAGACTATGGAATGGAGAGCCTTTTAAAGGATAAGTATTACAGCTTCTCATATGAAAAAATAGTAGATGCAAAGTCCGTAGTAGATTTTATAGATAAGTTAAAGGGAACAAAGTTTTACGATGTTTTGTATCCTTATCGCAATGAGAATCATAGTAAGCTTATGTTTTATATGGAAATGAATTTAGATAGACTTTATTTTAACACTATAAACGAGAGTGCACAAAAACTTTCAAAAGCAGATAGAGAAGCATTTAATGAAGTGTTTGGCGAGAATATTGATATTCTTAATATTGAGTGGATTTATAGAGGTCTTAAATTCTATAATTTAGCTCCTGAAGAACTAATTAACTATACTTTGCCTGATGGTTTAGTATTCCGATTTAAGGAGTTAAAGGATCTTTGTTATGGTGATGTTGGGCACTTAAAAACCGTAGTATCAAAAACTAGGTACAAAGAGCTTGTAAATGAGGATAAAGATATTGATCTTTTTATGGGGATAAGAGTTCAAAGATATATGTATAATAGCTTTAAAAATGCTTTTAGAGAGGGTAAATTTGATATTTCAATTTCAAATGCTTATTTACATTTGTTGGAATATGAAATAAAAGATATTATTTCCATACTAGAAGCTAAAAAATATGGATTATCCTATTATGAGACAAAAGAGTATCTCGTAAGGGAAATAAAAGGAAGTGATGAATAATGTCCGTAGAAAAAATGACTATGATGAATATTGTAGGAAAAATTGAACATGTCAATGATGTTCTTACAGATCTTCTGAAGTCAGAAAAAGTTGATCTTGTATCAGCAATGACCCAGATTGAAAAGAGCCACTTTCTTTTTGACGTTAGCGATGAAAATGTCGATATGCTGGTTGATTTAAACTATATTAGTTCTTTTGCAAAGAATGAAGAAACTCAACAATTGCTAAAAAAATGCGAAGAGGTAACTAGAATTTTAGGTTTAGAATGCGATTCTAGGTATGCTGATACAAGGCATGATATGCCTACAAAAGAGGAAATGCAGTCAGAATTAGATGAAGTTTACAAACAAGTAATCGAACCGTATACTATGTTAGAGGCTCTTGAAAAAGAACTTGCATACCTTGAGGATTTCCATACAAATAGCTTTAAGGAGATGGAAGAATTTCCACTTACAATAGACGAAATGAGAAACATGGAGTACTATGATTTTAAAATGGGAATTCTATCTAAAGAAGATAGACTTAAGCTTAAGAAAAACTACGAGAACATACTGGCAGTTCTTTTACACACTGGTTCAAGTTCTGAAGGTGAAGTTTATTTTGCATTTTATCCAAAGAAACTTGAATCTGAGATAAGTAGAATTTTAAGATCGCTTAACTTTAAAGAAATAATAATTCCAAAGTCTTATTCTGGAACGCCTAAGCAGATACGTGAAGAGATTGAATCAAAAAAAGAAATGCTTCATAAAGAAATAGGAGTTCAGCAAGCAGTAATTGAAGATTTTAAATCTAAGTATACAGATAAAATCAAGGCAATGCTTGGTCATATTTGGCTAATGGGGAAGGTTGATGAAGTTAAAAGTTATATTGCAGTGTCTAGCCACTATTTTTATATTTCAGGATGGGTTGCAGAATCTGATAAAGAAAAAATAAAAGCTGAATTGTCAGAGCATAAAGATATGCTAGTATTATTTGAAGGGGAAGTATCACTTAGTCCGCCAACTAAACTTAAAAACAATTGGCTATTTAAACCATTTGAGTGGATGGTTAATATGTATGGAACTCCAGCTTACAATGAGATTGACCCAACACCATTTGTGAGTTTATCATATATGTTACTCTTTGGAATGATGTTTGGTGATTTAGGACAAGGATTTATACTTTTGGTTGCAGGGTATTTTCTAAGCAAGAAAAGCCAGCTTGGTGGAATAATTTCTAGAATGGGAATTGCGTCAATGATATTTGGGACTTTATATGGGGCTGTATTTGGTCTAGAGACTGTTATACCAACGCTTTGGATGAAGCCATTTGAAAATATAAATGACATCCTTATGGTAGCTATATTTGTTGGAATTGGATTGCTTTTAATATCTTATACTTTGGGCATTATCAATGCATACAAAAGAAAAGATATTGAAAAAGGATTATTTGGCAAGGAAGGTCTTGCTGGAGTAGTACTTTATGTAACATTATTACTAATGGTTGGAGGGATGCTACTTGGAATGTCATTAATTCCAAAATTACTAGCAATTCCACTAATAATTATATCAGTAGTATCTATATTGTTTAGCGTGCCTCTTACCCATTTAGTAGAGAAAAAAAGACCTCTACATGGAGGGGATGTAAGCGGTTATTATATAGAATCAGTGTTTGAGATTTTAGAAACATTTCTTTCTATGCTAAGTGGAACGGTATCCTTTATAAGGGTCGGAGCATTTGCTTTAACTCACGTTGGACTTTTCTTAGCATTTGAAACCATTGGTCATATGATGAACTCAACCGGTGGAAGTATAGCAATGATTATTGTTGGTAATATATTTATTCTAATACTTGAAGGTCTTATAGTGTTTATTCAAGGTCTAAGACTTCAGTACTATGAACTATTTAGTAGATATTACAAAGGAAATGGGAAATTATTTAATGCAATTAGTTTAGAAAAATAAAATTATTAATTTTTAGGAGGAGATTTTATGTCATTCGTGTTAAGTTCAACAATGCTTTTAGTACTTCTTACAATTGGAACAGGTGTTTTTATGATGTATAGAGAAGTTGAGGGTGGAAGAAAGAAGCTTAAAAAGATTTTAAGAATTAACCTATTTGTATTTTTACCAATACTAATAGTAGCAATTTTTGTAATGGTACCAGAAGCTATCAATGCAGCAGAAGAAGGAGTTATGTCTTCAGCAAGTGGGTTAGGATTTATTGCAGCAGCATTATCTACAGGACTTGCAGCAGTAGGAGCAGGTTATGCAGTAGGAGTTGTTGGTTCTGCAGCGCTTGGAGCAGTATCAGAAGATGAATCATTACTTGGTAAAACACTTATATTTGTAGGTCTTGCAGAAGGTATCGCTATCTACGGACTAATCGTATCAATAATGATTTTAGGAAGGTTATAAAAATGAAGTCCATCTTAATCAGTGATAACAATGATACTATTATAGGATTAAGGCTGGCGAGTATAGACGGTGTATTAGCAAAGAGTAGAGATGAGGTTCTGCTTAGTTTTAATGAAGCATCAAAGAATGATGAAATTGGAATTATCATTGTAACAGAGAAGATTTTTGAAGAGATTTCAGAAGAAATTTTAGAGCTTAAGAAAAGTGGAAGTAAAAAACTTGTAGTTACTATTCCGGACAGTACTGGCCTAAAGGATAAAAACTTTATTATGAGATATATTAAAGAGTCCATAGGCATTAAAATTTAGGTGGTGAACTTATGATAACAGTTGAGGAAAAACTAGATATTTTCCATAGAATTGTTTATAGGGATGAGGAAGAAAAATTTCTAAAAGCCCTTAAAGAATTGGAAGAACAAAATAAACAACTTCTTGAAGATAAAAAAGAAGAAATGGAACGCGTTCGTGCGGAAATAAAAAGAAGAAAAATAAATCAGGCTAAAGTCGAAAGAAATGAGATAAAGTCTGAGAGTCTAGAAGATACAAAGGCAAAACTTAGACAAAAGAGAAAAGAATTAGAAGATGATATAGTAAAATCTATTATCGATAAGGCAAATGAGTATATAACAACAAAAGAATATGGTGAGTATCTATGCCATAATTTGGACAAATACCTTAAAGAGTTTGAAGAAAAAGAAGTTGTACTTATCCTAAGAGAAAAAGATAAGTTGATTTCAGAGAATTGTATTATGAATCTAAAAACTGCTACAGGTAAAACTTTTATAGTTGAAACTATGTCAGAAGAAAAAATTGGTGGGTTTATAATAAGTAATAAAGAGAGGTCATTTAATATAGACCACACTTTAAGAACTCTTATAGAAGAGAAGGAATATATGATTGGTAAGAAACTTACCCAAGCACTAGGAGAGGTAGGTGATTTAGATGAGTAATCTTGTTGGAGAAATCCAAATGATTAATGGTCCTGTTATTTTGGGAAAAAACATGACAGGTTTTACAATGAGAGAGATGGTTACAGTTGGCTCTAAAAAACTAATTGGAGAGATAATTTCAATAGACGGAGACTTTGGAACAGTTCAGGTATATGAAGAGACAGAGGGACTTAGAAAAGGTGAAAATATAACATCAACAGGTAAACCACTTTCAGTAAAACTAGGACCAGGAATGCTTGGAAATATGTTTGATGGTATTCAAAGACCACTTAAAAAAATCAAAGAAGAACATGGAAGCTTTATCCCTGAAGGTATAGGTCTTATATCAATTGATGAGGAAAAGCTATGGGATGTAGAGTTTCTTGTTTCAGAAGGAGATTATGTTAAAGCTGGACATATTTTTGGAACAGTTCAGGAAACCTCACTAATTGTGAATAAGCTTTTAATACCAATAGGAGTTGAAGGGAAAGTAACCTGGAGGATTGTTAAAGGGAAATACAATATTAATGAAGTTCTACTAAAGGTAACAGATTTAAAAGGAAATGTTCACGATGTTATGATGCATCAAGAATGGCCTGTAAGAACACAAAGACCTGTTGAGGAAAGACTTCAAATAGATCAACTTCTTGTTACTGGGCAAAGGGTACTAGATATATTTTTCCCTATAGCTAAAGGTGGTACTGCTGCAATTCCAGGAGGATTTGGTACAGGTAAGACAATGACTCAGCATCAGCTTGCTAAATGGTCTGATGCAGATATTATTGTTTATGTAGGTTGCGGTGAGAGGGGAAATGAGATGACTGAAGTTCTTGAGGACTTCCCAAAACTTATAGATCCAAAATCAGGTAAACCTATTATGGAAAGAACAGTTCTTATTGCAAATACATCAAATATGCCAGTTGCAGCTAGAGAGGCATCAATATATACAGGAATTACAATGGCAGAATACTTTAGAGATATGGGCTATAATGTAGCTGTAATGGCTGACTCTACTTCAAGATGGGCAGAGGCACTTAGAGAAATTTCTGGGCGACTAGAGGAGATGCCAGCAGAGGAAGGATATCCAGCATATCTTCCATCAAGACTTGCTCAATTTTACGAAAGAGCGGGATATGTTCAAACACTTTCAGGTACAAAAGGATCTATAACTGTAATTGGAGCTGTATCACCTGCGGGTGGAGATTTCTCAGAACCAGTAACTGAAAGCACCAAGCGATTTGTAAATGTTTTTTTAGGTTTAGATAGAGAGCTTGCATATGCAAGACATTACCCAGCAATAAACTGGTTAAATTCTTATAGCGGATACAGTGAAATGATCAAAAGATACTATGAAAAGGCACTTGATGAAGATATTACTCCGTTAAGAACAAAAATGTTAAACATTCTATATGATGAGAGTAAACTTTTAGAAATTGTTTTGTTAGTAGGTGAAGATGTTTTACCAGATGATCAAAGGCTTATACTAGAAGTAGCTAGGGTAATAAAAATAGGATTCTTACAACAAAATGCTTTCCATAAGGAAGATACCTACGTACCTCTTAAAAAGCAGCTAGAAATGCTTAAGACTATAGAACTTCTTTATGATAGAGGAATTAGGGCTGTAAAAAGAGGAATTCCAATATCTAGGGTTAAAGATACTGAACTTTATGATGATGTAATTAAGATGAAATATACCATATCAAATGACGAGATAGAAAAAATACAGGTATTGGATGCTAGAATTAATGATTTCTATAATCAACTAGAATCCGATTACTTGGTATAGTGGGTGATTAGATGAAGAGAGAATATTTAAAAATAGATAGAGTACAAGGGGCTTTAATAGAGCTTTCAAAGATTCATTCTGTAGCATATGGTGAAATAGCAGAAATTGAAGATGAAATGGGCAATAAAATGGTTGGCCGTGTTATTAAGATTGATAATGATAATGTTGTTGTACAGGTATTTGGGTCGACAATGGGAATCTCAGTTGAAAATACCAAAGTTAGTTTTCAAGGAAAGCCATTTGAAATACCATTATCAAAAGAAATACTTGGGAGAACTTTTAATGGGATAGGACAACCAATAGATGGTGGCGGAGAGATTTATTCTGAAAAATTTTATAATGTAAATGGTAGACCTATAAATCCTGTATCTAGGGAGTATCCTAGGAACTTTATACAGACTGGGATATCATCTATTGATGGTTTAACTACTCTTATCAGGGGACAAAAATTACCTATTTTCTCAGGAGCAGGTCTTCCACACAATGAATTAGCTGCACAAATCGTGCGTCAGGCTAAAATTCAATCAGCAAGTGGAGAAAACAACTTTTCTATTGTGTTTGCGGCAATTGGCGTAAAGCATGATGAGGCGTTTTATTTTGAAGAAGCATTTAGAAAAGCTGGGGTACAGGAAAAAGTTGTTATGTATATCAATTACGCAGATGACTCTATTATGGAGAGAATTATTGCACCTAGATGTGCACTTACAGCAGCTGAGTATTTGGCATTTGAACAACATCAGCACGTTTTAGTTATAATGACAGATATTACAAGTTATGGCGAGGCGCTTAGAGAGGTTTCTTCACTAAGAGAAGAAGTTCCAAGTAGAAGGGGTTACCCAGGATATCTTTATTCTGACCTTGCAGCATTATATGAAAGAGCTGGAATGATTTTTGGTGTTGAGGGTTCAGTAACTTTGATACCTATATTGACAATGCCTAACGATGATATTACACACCCAATTCCTGACCTTACAGGTTATATTACAGAGGGACAGGTAGTTTTGGAAAGAACTTTAGATCAAAAGGGTATCTATCCTCCAATTAATGTATTGCCATCACTATCACGTCTTATGAAAGATGGTATAGGGGAAGGTTTTACAAGGGAAGATCATCCTGAAGTTTCTAACCAGTTGTTCTCATCCTATTCGAAGGTGCAGGAAATTAGAGCACTTGCTCAGATAGTAGGGGAAGAAGACCTTTCTGAAAAGGATAGAATGTATATGAAATTTGGTGATGCTTTTGAGAAGAGATTTGTAACTCAAAGCTTAAATGAAAATAGAGACATAACAGAGACACTTGATTTAGCTTGGGATTTATTGCAGATCCTCCCAAGAGAAGAACTTGATAGATTGAATCCTGAAATTATTGCAAAGTATATGGGATAAGGTGATTTTATGGCTGTATATAAATTAACCCCAACAAAAGCAAATTTGATTAAATCAAAAAATTCGCTCAACTTTGCTTTAAAGGGTTATGAGTTATTGGATAAAAAAAGAGTTGTATTAATTAGAGAGATGATGGCTCTTATAGATGTAGCAACTGAGCTGCAAGATAGAATTGATAAGAGCTTTACAGATGCATATGAAGCACTAAAACTTGCAAATATAACTAAGGGATCTGACTATATTGAGGACCTTGCTCATTCTATAGAAAATGAACAAGATTACCAAATACTATTTAAATCAGTTATGGGGGTAGAGGTTCCAACTATTAAGAGAGAAGTACCAGAGTTTACAACTGAGTATGGATTTTTTAGAACTAACTCAGCTTTTGATAGAACGGTACTTTACTTTATAGATATTAGAGAACTAATTTATGAACTTGCAGTAGTAGAAAATTCTGTATATAAACTTGCAATGGAGATTAAAAAGACACAAAAAAGAGCTAATGCTCTCGATAAAATCCAAATACCAAGATATAGAACTACTATAAAGTATATAGACGAAGTGCTTCAAGAAAAAGAAAGAGAAGACTTCTTTAGACTAAAAAGAGTAAAAGGAAAATCAAAAGCAAGAAAAGCGAAAAAAACCAGCGCATAGCGCTGGTTTTTTTATATGTGAGCATATAATTGTTATCTTTTAATCTTTCCAATTGTGAACTGTGATTTGTGCATTGTGAATTGATACTATCTGTGTTTTTTTAGTAATTTATCTTTAATATCCCATAAATCCTGAGAAAGGTCTACAAAGTATTCATGTGGTCTTTCAAATCGTTTTATTTCTTCCCAAAGTGTTGCAATCTCATTTTTACAATATTCCTTTATTTGATGAACATCCGGGCTATCATAGATTAATTCGCCTTTTTCAAATATTTTTACTAGTAGAGGTCTAGCATAAAAATTTTGTAATGTTTTTCTTTTCCAAGTAAACAAAGGATGAAATATCTTATAAGAATCTCCTTTAGGTATTTCTTCATCAAATAGAGTAATTACATCTCCTAAAGCCTTATTCGAATCGCGATCAAATAATCGATATATTTGTTTAAAACCTGGGGTTGTAATTTTTTCTACATTATTGCTAATTTTTATTTTAGGTTTTAAGATACCATCTTCTTCTAATGCTACTAATTTATAAACTCCGCCAAAAATAGGTTCTGATCTTGCAGTAATAAGTCTTTCTCCAACTCCAAAGCTATCAACCTGGGCACCTTGAGTTAATAAATCTTTAATTACAAACTCATCAAGGCTACTTGAAGCCATTATAGCACAATCAGAAAATCCTGCTTCATCTAACATTTTTCTTGCTTCCTTAGACATATAAGCTATATCTCCACTATCTATACGAATACCTTTTGGTCTAAAACCCTTTGGAACAACTATCTCATTAAAAACCTTAATAGCATTTGGAATGCCATGTTTTAAAGTGTTATAGGTATCCACAAGTAGTACGCAAGAATCGGGATAAGTTCTTGCATAAGCTCTGAAGGATTCAATTTCAGAGGGGAATGTTTGAACCCAGCTGTGAGCCATGGTACCAAGCGCAGGCACACCAAAGTCTCTGTCTACTATAGTATTAGCAGTACCTATGCAACCGCCAATATAGGCAGCCCTTGCTCCTAGAATTGCTCCTCCATAACCTTGAGCTCTTCTTGATCCAAATTCTATAACAGCTCTTCCATCAGCTGCTCTTACAATTCTATTAGCCTTTGTTGCAATTAATGATTGATGATTTATTGTTAAAAGAATCATAGTTTCAATAAGTTGTGCTTGCACTACAGGTCCTCTTACTACTACAATTGGCTCACTAGGGAAAATTGGTGTTCCTTCTGGTATAGCCCAAACATCACACTTAAAGCTAAAATTCCTAAGATAATTTAGAAATTTTTCGCCAAATATTTTTCTAGAACGAAAGTATTCAATATCTTCCTCGTAAAAGCTAAGGTTTTGCAGATAGTCAATTAGTTGTTCTACTCCTGCCATAATTGCAAAGCCACCATCATCGGGAATAGACCTAAAGAACATATCAAAATATGCAGTTTTATTCTCCATATTATTTTCAAGATAGCCATTTGCCATAGTAAATTCATAGAAATCAGCTAGCATTGTAAGGTTTTGCCTGTCAGTCCAATCTATTTTATCCATAAAGCCTCCTATTAATAAAGTTAGTTTTAGTAAATACATAGACTAATTGAAATCACTAGTGTATTAGCTCTATTATAATATTCTATAAATTAAAAGACAAGTTAAAAAACAAAACAAAAAAATAAGAAGGGTTATCTAAATTTCAATCTAGAAAACCCTTCATATTAAATAGGTCTCTGAAGAACTGCTCCAACAAGAACTTTTTGGTTCAATCACTTTATCCAATCCTTTAAAACACTCCCTAATTTAAGTTACATCGGGCTATCTGAGCCATCTAACTTAATTTCATTTAGTTGCTTTCTCCACAACTAACAGGTAATTCATATTGGTGGACTCTTAATCCACTTATATTTGTTACAGGTACTTATCTAACTTTACTACTTTTTACTATTTTCCTTTCATAAATCTTAAAGCGAGAAATCTTAAACAGTTATTCTTTAAAATAGGTGTAGCATGTTTACTTAAAACTTTTCACATTCTAAATATACTTTTACTACTATGCTACTTAAATTCTACTATCATCTTTCCTCATATCTTTAAATCAATCTACGAATCTCTAACAGCTTTATAAATAGTGATACTGAATTCAGCAAAAGAGCCGAATCTTAATACTTTTCAATAAATCGTAATACGAAAATCAAGCTTTTACACTTTACTCTTAACACAACTTACTGATACATACTTTTAGTTGGATGCAGTTATCAAAGACCTATGAAACCATTAAATAACTAAAAACTTAATAAAAAGTTATAAAGTTATATTATAATGATTTGTATTTATATTATACCCAGATATAATTTTCTAAACATATAAAATAGATTAATTTTTAAAGAAAAGCCAATAAATGAGTTTATTGGCTATATACGCAAAATTATTAAGTATTGTTAATTTTTCGTTTTCCTTTTTCGGTAATAGAAAGCATTTTAATAGGAGTTACATGACAACTTATAGAACAACCTATACATTTACTCTCACAAGTGGGTGATCCCATTTCTTCTTTTATATATCCCATTTGAACTAATTGTTCTATCATTTGGTCTAAGGATGATTCTGTTATATTTAAATTTGATGCTATTTTATTTTTTGAAAAAACTTTTGCATTATAGATTTCTTCTAATACATTTGTTAGCATGAAAACTCCTCCTTAAAAGCCTAAAAAACTACCAACTTGATAAACTAAAACTGCTAAAAACCAAGCTAGTACAAAGGGATAAATAGCCATAAAAGCAGCCCACTTATATGATTTAGTTTCATTTTTCACTGTTGCAATAACTGCAGCACAAGGTGTATAAAGCAAAGTCATAACAAGAAATGAAACGGCAGATAATGGTGTAAAAGCTCCTCTTATCGCAGTTATAAGTTCAGCGCCTTCATTGGTACCAGTATAAACCATTCCTAATACAGCTACAACAGCTTCCTTTGCAGCAAGTCCTGCAAATAAACTTACGGATGCTTGCCAAGTTCCAAACCCAGCAGGAGCGAATAGAGGGGCTATAAATGCACCAATCTTACCAAGTAAACTTGCTTTAGAATATGGTTCAACTCCAAGTGGTAGAACTGAAAGGACCCAAAGTAATGAAACTACTGCAAAAATTATTGTACCAGCTTTCTTAAGGAAATCCCAAACTTTCTCCCAAGTATCTTTAAGCACGTTCTTTGCTGAAGGAATTCTATAAGGTGGAAGCTCCATAATAAAGTGAGCTGAGTCTCCTTTAAAAAGTGTTTTACTAAAAATCTTACCCATTAATAGTGCAACCGCTATTCCAAGTGAATAAATCAAAAAAAGTGCTAGTCCACCATTATTGGGGAAAAATGCTGCTATAAACACTAAATATATAGGAAGTCTTGCCCCACAAGACATAAATGGATTTATAAGTATAGCGATCATTCTATCTTTTTTGTTTTCAAGAGTTCTTGTTGCCATAACTCCAGGGACATTACAACCAAAGCCTATTATCATCGAAATAAAAGTTTTACCATGAAGACCTACAGCTCTCATAATGCCATCCATAACATATGCCGCTCTAGACATATATCCTGTATCTTCAAGAATTGCTATAAAGAAGTAGAGGACAGTTATTAGTGGAACAAATACAACTACTGCACCAACACCGCCTATAAAACCTTCAATAAAAAATGAGATTAGCCAGGATGGTGAATTAATAGCTACAAGTCCCTTTTCTAAGGCTATGCCAAGCCATTCAACAAGATTTTCTGCATATCCTCCTAAAAATTTAGAGCCAATAAGAAATGTCATTTGAAACACTATAAACATAATAAGTCCGAATATTGGAATACCTAAAAATCCGTTAGTAAGTACTTTGTCTATTCTATCAGTAACTGTTATTTTTTCTACATCAGGATTTAATACATTCAATTTTGAAATTTTATATATATGTTCGTATCGTTTATCTACAATATCAAGTTCTACATCAGGATGTCTTTCTTTAATATCTTCCACTAGCAATTTGATACCTTTATCATCAGAAAAAAGTGCGGAAATATCATTGTCGTTTTCAAGAAGTTTTATGGCAGCCCATCTTGATGGAATATCTACTTCTGTGCTTTGGATTGCATTTGAAAGTGCTGTGATTTCTATATCAAGGTTTGAACCATATCCGAATGCAATTTTATTTTGTTTAAGATTAATTTGAGTAATTGTTTTATCTAGTAATTCTTTTATACCTTTTTTCTTAGCAGCAATAGTTGGAATAATAGGAATTCCAAGGGCTTTCCCAATCTCATCAGCTTTTATAATTATATTTCGTTCTGCTGCTTCATCCATCATATTAAGAGCTATAACAACACTAACACCCATCTCTAGGAGTTGGGTGGTTAGGTATAAATTTCGTTCTAAATTAGTTGCGTCAACTACATTTATTACTACGTCGGGTCTTTCGTTAACAATAAAATCCCGGGCCACTTTCTCGTCTTCGGAATAGGTTCCTAGGCTGTAAGTGCCGGGCAAATCGACAATGTTATAAGTAATTCCATTATATTTTAGGGAGCCCTCTTTCTTTTCTACTGTAACTCCAGGCCAATTTCCAACATGTTGATTAGAACCTGTAAGCACGTTAAACAAAGTGCTTTTACCACTGTTGGGATTTCCCACAAGGGCGATTGTATTCATCATTTCACTCTCCATTATGTGTAAATAAATTTATTCTTCTACATATATATGTTGTGCTAAGCCTCTTCCAATCGCTAACTTATGTCCGGATATGGAGATTATTATAGGGCCAAAATCATTTTTAACCATTTTTACCTCAGCACCTGTATTTAAACCAAGCTCGTATATTCTTTTTCTAGCATTTCCGCCACCAACAACTGATTTGATCCTACATTTATTATTACGCTTAACAGCTGATAGAACCATTATGATCACCTTCATCCTTTTACATTATATAGTTGATAACTATTATCATCTATATAATATAATATTTCCGAGTGAATTGCAAGGATATATTTCTAATTTAGTTTTTCTATATATTGACACTGGCGTTAAGAGATGATAGTATTAAATCACAACCACCCCCCCTGGGGGGTAGGAGGAGGTATAATAATATGTCAAATCAAAAACTTTCTATAGATGTAATAGGGATGACTTGTGCATCTTGTTCAGCAAGAATAGAAAAACAGCTTAACAAACTTGAAGGAGTGGACTCAGCTGTTGTAAATCTACTTGCAAATAAAGCAGTAGTAGTATTTGACAATTCAAAGGTAGATAAAAAAACTATAGTAAAGACAATAGAAAAGACTGGATATGAAGTTCCCTTAAAGAGAACTACTATGTTTATTGAGGGAATGACATGTGCAGCTTGTTCTGCTAGGGTAGAAAAGGCACTGCAAAAAGTGGATGGGGTTGTAAATGCAAGTGTAAACTTGTCTACAAATAAGGCTACCGTAGATTATGCATCAGGTTCAGTAGAAGAGAGTTTTCTAGTTAAAACTGTAGAAAAGGCAGGGTATGGAGCAGAAGTTGAAAAGGATGAGAATAAAGGTAAAGATAAGGATATGAGAGAGAAGGAAATAAAATCTCTGAAAACATCTTTTATAATAGCTCTTATTTTTGCACTTCCATTGTTTTCTGCGATGCTTTTTCATATGGCAGGGCAGATGAATATTCTGACAAACGGTTATTTTCAATTGGCACTTGCTACGCCGGTACAATTTTTTGTTGGATATAGATTTTATAAAGGCGCATATAACTCGTTAAGAGGTGGCGGAGCTAATATGGATGTATTAGTTGCTCTTGGTACTTCCGCAGCTTACTTCTACTCAGTATATAATTTATTTACAGGAGTACATGAGTACTATTTTGAAGCCTCTGCAGTAATAATTACGCTAATACTTCTTGGAAAATATTTTGAAGCTAAGGCAAAGGGCAAGACTTCTGAGGCTATAAAGAAACTTATGGGACTACAACCAAAGACTGCAAGAATTATTCGAGACGGAAAAGAATTAGATATCCCAATAGAGGATTTGGAGATTGGTAATATTATAGTTGTAAGACCTGGAGAAAGGGTTCCTGTTGATGGGATTATTGAGGAAGGGAATTCAAGTCTTGATGAATCTATGATAACTGGCGAGAGTATGCCAGTTGATAAAAAAGAGGGAGATTTTGTAGTTGGAGCTACAATAAATAAATATGGTGCATTTAAATTTAAGGCTACAAAAATTGGGAAAGATACAGTATTAGCACAAATCGTAAAGATGGTTGAAGATGCTCAAGGCTCAAAGGCTCCTGTACAAAGACTTGCAGATAAGATATCAGGAATATTTGTACCAACAGTATTAGCAATAGCATTAGTCACATTTATAATAGTTTTAAACGTAAAAGATTTTAATACAGGACTCATTAATGCAGTAGCGATTTTAGTTATTGCTTGTCCATGCGCACTTGGACTTGCAACACCAACAGCTATTATGGTTGGAACTGGTAAAGGTGCAGAAAATGGAATTTTAATTAAGTCTGGGGAACATTTAGAAAAAGCACATAAATTAGATCTAATTGTGTTTGACAAGACCGGGACAATAACTAGAGGTCAACCAGAGTTAACAGATATTATCTTAACTTCAGACCTACTAGAAAATGAAGTTTTAAGAATTGCAGCATCAGTAGAAAAAACTTCTGAACATCCACTTGGGGTTTCAATTGTTAATGAAGCAGAAATAAATCTAATTAGACTTTCAGAAGCAACAAGCTTTGCAGCAATTCCAGGAAAAGGTTTAAAAGCAGTATTTGAAGATGAGGATGTTTTAATAGGAAACAGAAAATTATTGAATGAAGCAGAAATCGATTTTACGGAATATGAAGATCAAATATTTAAGCTTGAAGAAGCAGGAAAGACCGCAATGTTAATTGCAAAGTCCAATAAGCTAATAGGTATAATTGCAGTTGCGGATCAAATTAAAGAAAGCTCTGCTGGTGCGATTAAAGAGCTTAAAAGTATGGGTGTAGAGATTTATATGATTACTGGTGATAATGAAAGAACTGCCAGAGCAATTGCTGATAAAGCTGGAATAGAAAATGTTCTTGCAGATGTATTACCAGAAGATAAAGCAAATCAGATTGAAAAACTTAGAGCATCAGGTAAGAATGTGGGAATGGTAGGAGATGGCATAAACGATGCACCAGCTTTAGCAGCTGCTGATGTTGGATTTGCAATTGGTACAGGTACAGATGTTGCGATGGAGGCTGCGGATATTACTCTTATGAGAGGAGATCTTGAAGGGGTAGTATTTGCAATAAGATTGAGTCATGCGACAATGAAGATTATAAAACAAAATCTATTCTGGGCATTTTTCTACAACTCTGTGGGAATTCCATTTGCAGCACTTGGGTTTTTAAATCCAATGATTGCAGGAGCAGCAATGGCATTTTCTTCAGTATCTGTAGTCTCAAACTCGTTAAGATTAAGAAAATTTAAATAAAAAGTTGAAAGGATGATAAACATGGAAAAGACAATGATGGTAGAAGGTATGAGTTGTGGACATTGCGAAAGAGCAGTTAAAGAAGCAATAGAAGAATTAGAAGGTGTAAGCAAAGTAGAAGTAGATCTTACAAGTGGTAAAGTAGTAGTAGAAGGTCAAGGACTAGATGATAGTAAATTGAAAGAAGCAGTTGATGAGGCAGGTTACCAAGTTTCTTCAATAAACTAGGAGTGAAAGATATGAATCAAGGAAAAGAGACTGCCTTAAAAAAGTTAAAAACTGTTAGAGGTCAGGTAGATGGTATTATAAGAATGATTGAGGATGACAGATATTGTGTGGATATTTCAATACAACTTCTTTCAATCATTGGGTTATTAAAAAAAGCCAATATAGATGTGCTAAATGCTCATATAAGAACATGCGTTGCTGATGCAATCCTTGAAGGTGAAGATCAAGGTGAAGAAAAAATAAATGAAATTATAACAATAATCGACAAGTATATTAAGTAAAATAAATTGGGTATGTCTGACACAGACATACCCAATTTATTTTTTATAATATAGGGTTTTCTATTTCCCTATATTATAAAAATTATGTTGTGGGGAGAAAAATTCCTGCAGTGGTAAGGAAGGTGCTGATATTCATAGTATTGTAGATACTTTTTTGTTTATAAGGGTATATTAGTATTGAAATAATTAAATAAATTGTATATAATTAAAGAAAGGTCAAAGAAGGTCAAACCTTTTGAATGGAGATGAATTTATGGAGTATAAAGATTATTACAAAATAATGGGTTTAGAAAAAACGGCAACCCAGGATGAAATAAAAAAAACCTATAGAAAGCTTGCCAAGAAGTATCATCCGGATTTAAACCCAAATGATGAAAAAGCTCAAGAAAAATTTAAATCGGTAAGTGAAGCCTATGAAGTATTAAGTGATGAAAAAAAGAGAAAGCAATATGATCAAATGGGGCAATATGGATTTTCAAATGGTCAACAATTTGATCCATCGGCTTACGGTTATGGAGGGCAACCGGGTGGTAGCTATACTTATTCATCAGCTGAGGGTGCAGATTTTTCTGACTTCTTTAATACTATATTTGGTGGTGCAGGTGGTCAAAGAAGTTCAAGCAGTAATATGGGTTTTGATATTGGGGATCTGTTTGGTAGTTCAAGTGGAACTAGAAGATCGACTGGAAGAACCAGAGCGACCCAAAGACAAAGCTATGAATCTGAACTAGAAATTTCAATTGAGGATGGTTACAGTGGAACAAGCAGAGAAGTATCCTTAAATATAGGTGGAGAGACAAAAAATATCATCGTTAAAATTCCAAAGGGTATCACTCCAGGTAAAAAAGTAAAGGTAAAAGGAGATAAATGGGGAATAGATGCAGATATATTATTCAAGATTAACTTTAGAGAATCAAAAGACCTACATTTGGATGGACTTAATTTAACAAGAAAGATTGATCTACTCCCTTGGGAGGCATATTTTGGTGAAAAAGTAGTAGTTCAGACACTCAGTGGAAAAATCAAAATCGATATCCCTCCAAAATCAGAATCAGGCAAGAAAATGAGATTGTCCAAAAAAGGATATGTCGACCTAAAAGGAAATACCGGAGATTTATATGTTGAAATTTCAATTGTAAATCCACCAGATTTAAGTAAAGAAGAACTTGAACTATATAAAAAGTTAAAAGAAAAATCAACTTATAATCCAAGAAATAATTGATAGGAGGAGAAAAGATGGATTTGAATAAATTTACACAAAAAAGTATTGATGCAATTGAAGGATCTCAGAATATAGCTATGAAACTTGGAAATCCTGAATTATCAGAAATCCATCTCCACTATGCTTTAATAGCAAATAGAGATGGACTAATACCAAGGGTTTTAACGCTTATGGGAATTGATGTAGAAGATTTTATAAAAGCGCTAGATAATAAAATTAATAAACTTCCAAAGCAGACTGGGGGAACTATACATCCGGGTAGGACGTATACAAAAACTCTGATAGATGCAGAAGAAGAGGCAAAGAATTTCAAGGATGAATATATTGGAGTAGAGCATATTTATTTAGCAATTCTTTCTGCAAAAGGAAATTTATCTAATGAAGTATTTAAAGAGTTTGATATAACAAGAGATAAGTTTCTTCAAGCTCTGATGAAAGTAAGAGGAAATCAAACAATAACAACTGATAATCCAGAGGGTACCTATGAGGCCTTAGAAAGATTTGGACGAGACCTGGTAAAGGATGCTAAGAATGGTAAAATGGATCCAGTTATTGGAAGAGATGCAGAGATTAGAAATGTAATCCGTATACTTTCAAGAAGAACTAAAAATAATCCTGTATTAATTGGTGAGCCCGGTGTTGGGAAAACTGCAATTGTCGAAGGACTTGCTCAAAGAATTGTAAATGGGGATGTTCCAGAAGGATTAAAGGATAAATCCTTATTTTCACTTGATATGGGTGCTCTTGTAGCGGGGGCGAAGTATAGAGGAGAATTTGAAGAACGATTGAAGGCAGTGCTTTCTGAAATTCAAAAATCTGAAGGACAAATACTTCTTTTTATCGATGAAATCCACAATATTGTTGGTGCAGGGAAAGCAGAAGGATCAATGGATGCAGGGAACTTACTTAAACCAATGCTTGCAAGAGGGGAACTTCATACAATTGGAGCGACTACCCTAGACGAATATAGAAAAAATATTGAAAAAGATGCAGCTCTTGAGAGAAGATTCCAGAAAGTGCTTGTAACTGAACCAACGGTGGAAGATACTATTTCAATATTAAGAGGGCTTAAGGAAAAATATGAGATTCACCACGGGATAAGAATTTCAGATAGTGCTGTTATTGCAGCAGCTACTCTTTCAGATAGATATATCTCCGATAGATTTTTACCAGATAAGGCAATTGACCTTATGGATGAAGCTGCAGCAATGATTAAAACAGAAATAGATTCAATGCCTACTGAGATAGATGAAATAAGAAGAAGAGTTTTGCAACTTGAAATTGAAAGGGAATCACTAAAAAAAGAAACAGATGAAGCTTCCAAAAAAAGATTAGAGAAAATCGAAAAAGAACTTTCTGAATTAAAAGAAGAACTAGATTTACTAAAAGCGCAATGGGAAGAAGAAAAGGGAGAAATATCAAAAGAGAAAGATATAAAAGAAGAAATTGATAGAGCGAAACGAGAGATAGAAGAAGCCGAAAGAAATTACGATTTAGAAAAACTCTCTAAACTTAAGTATGGTACTCTTGTTGCTCTAGAAAAAAGATTGCAAGAAGCACAATCTAAAGAACAAATAGGCCCTAGGATGTTAAAGGAAGAAGTTACAGAAGATGAAATCGCTGAAGTTGTAGCCAAATGGACAGGGATCCCTACAGCTAAACTACTTGAAACTGAAAGAGAAAAACTTCTTTCCCTATCTGATATTCTTCACGAAAGAGTTATAGGACAGGATGAAGCTGTAGATGCAGTTGTAGATTCAGTGCTTAGAGCAAGAGCTGGACTTAAAGATATTAACAAACCAGTGGGGAGCTTTATATTCTTAGGACCAACGGGTGTTGGGAAAACTGAACTTTCAAAAGCGCTAACTCAGAGCCTTTTTGATGATGAGAAAAATATGATAAGAATTGATATGAGTGAATATATGGAAAAACACTCTGTTTCAAGACTTGTTGGTGCGCCTCCAGGATATGTTGGATATGACGAAGGTGGACAATTAACAGAAGCTGTAAGGAGAAGGCCATATTCAGTAATATTATTTGATGAAATTGAAAAAGCACATCCAGATGTATTTAACATCTTGCTTCAAGTGTTAGATGATGGAAGGCTAACTGATAATCAAGGAAGGACAGTAGATTTTAAAAATACTGTTATAATAATGACTTCAAATATTGGATCAGATTATTTGATAGAAGGATTAAGTTCAGAAGGAAAAATTAGCGAAGAAACCAGAGAACGCGTAATGAATGAAATGAGAAGGGTATTTAAACCAGAGTTTTTAAATAGAATTGACGATATAGTCTTATTTAAACCACTTCAAAGAAATGAGATATTTAAGATTATTGATCTTCAGATTAAAGAAATTGAAAAAAGACTCCAAGATAGAGAAATATCTGTTGAGGTTACAGATAATGCTAAAGAGTTGGTTTTACAAAAATCTTACTCTATCCAATATGGCGCAAGACCGGTCAAAAGGTTTTTACAAAAAGAACTTGAAACAAGAATCAGTCGACTTATTATCAAGGGCGAATTAAAAGATGGTGATAATATAGTTATTGATACCATTGATGAAGAATTAGAAGTTAAGATATTATAAAAAGCTTTAAAAGAAGTATTATGATGAAGTCTTTTATGAAACTCAAAACGGAAAATTCATTATAACAATAAAAAAACTGATTCAATTAAGAATCAGTTTTTTTGTTATGTAGCCGTGCACCCAGTTTTGTCAGTCCTATTCCAAGCGTTACCTAAACAGTTAGCTCGGGCCAGGCTTACCCACGGCACACAAAAGGTTTCACTTATCGCTGCTTCCTTCCGGACCTGACGAGGTTCATGAGCTTTCATTGCGTGGGACCCAACCGTCAACACCACTTATCTAGGGCTGACCTCACAATAGAGATGCCTAAACTGGGAATTCAATCCTGCTGTAGCGGATTGCAGGTTACAGGGGGCCGCTAAATCCCCATCTAGCACGGCAAAATTTTCTAATGGCGGAGAGAGAGGGATTCGAACCCTCGAGACGCGATTAACGTCTACACGATTTCCAGTCGTGCGCCTTCAACCAAACTCAACCACCTCTCCATAGAATACTATTATAGAATATATATCAGTGATTGTCAACTGTTCAAGAGGTTTGAAAATAGCCTTGTTGGGGTAAAGAATACACAAATAATAATAATGGAGGTGCTACTATGAAAAAGAGTTTAAGTATAGAATACTGCACTTCTTGAGGCTATTTATCAAGGGCAGTTGCTCTTTGTGAACGAGTTTTAGATGAACACAAGTCAAAAGTTTCCGAATTTATTTTAATCCCATCTCAAGGTGGAGTATTTGAAATAAGTTTGGAGGGTATGCTTCTTTTTTCTAAGAATGAGTTAGGAAGATTCCCAGAAGATGGAGAAGCGGAAGAAATAATCAGAAATGCAATTTAAATTAAGGGCCTAATTTAGGCCCTTTTTGTTTTAGTTGTGTAAAAGAGACTGGATTTTTGGTATAATGAATTATATTATAGAATTTGGGTGATAAAGATGTATCAAGCATTATATAGACAATATAGACCTAAGACTTTTGATGAATTATTAGGCCAAGAGCATATAACCACTATACTTAGAAATCAAATAAAAAAAGACAATGTTGGTCATGCCTATCTTTTTTCAGGAACAAGAGGCACAGGCAAAACTTCTGCTGCCAAGATATTTTCTCGTGCAGTTAGCTGTCTTAATCCAGTAGATGGAAATCCATGCAATGTATGTGATGTTTGTAAGGGAATCTTAAATGAGACTCTTATGGATGTAATTGAAATGGATGCTGCAAGCAATAGAAAAATCGAAGACATTAGGGATTTAAAGGAAAAAGTAGTATATGCACCCACAAAAGCAAGATATAAGGTGTATATAATAGATGAGGTTCATATGTTGACAAATGAGGCATTTAATGCACTTTTGAAAACATTGGAAGAACCACCTAAACATCTTATTTTTATTCTTGCAACCACCGAGCCCCAAAGATTGCCTCAAACTATTCTTTCAAGA
This sequence comes from Gudongella sp., assembly GCA_034006985.1. Lineage (GTDB taxonomy): Bacteria > Bacillota > Clostridia > Tissierellales > Tissierellaceae > Gudongella. The sequence continues at coordinate 2,264 of JAVERT010000012.1, read as the reverse complement.
TGTCAGCGATTTGATTTTAAAAGACTTACTGCCAAAGATATGATACAAGGCATGAAGTCTATAACTGATTCAATAGGTATAGAGGTTGAGGATAAAGTTTTTTCACTTATAGCAAAGAATTCAGATGGAGCTATGAGAGATGCCCTAAGTCTATTAGATCAGTGTATAGCATTTAATGATAAGAATCTAAACTATGAAGATGCAATTAAGATACTGGGGATTGCGAATATAGATTTTATATTTAAACTAGTAGATGCCATTAAGGATGGGAATGTTGAAGAATCTCTTCAGATGTTAGATTTTATTATAGCTGAAGGAAAAGATATTCCTCAGTTTCTTAAGGATTTAATACATCATTACAGAAATCTTATGATAACAAAGACCTCAAAGAATCCAGATATGTTGGTAGATTGGGGAGAAATTGAGTTATATCAAAAGCAATTACAAAAAATGGATTTAGATTATATTATAAGGAGCTTAGATCTTTTGACAGAGGCTGAAAATGCTATGAAATGGTCACTTCAACCTAGAATCATACTTGAAATGTCAGTTATTAAAATGATAAATATTCTAAAAGAAGGTTCTCTAGAAGAACGAATTCAAAGGCTTGAAGATGGAATTATTCCTGTAAAAGTAGTATCTGAAAGAGTAAAACCAGAACTTGAAAAACCAAAACCAGCAGCAAAAGAAACAGTGGTAAAAAAAGAGTTAAAGACAGCAATTAAAAAAGAAGCATCAGAAGAAGTTAAAGTGCCAAAAGATGAAGATATTAAGGAAACTATTACGGGGGAGTTAGATTTACAAATAGTAAAAAAATCTTGGCCTGAGGTATTAAAAATAGTAAAGGCTAAAAAGATGAATATATATGCTCTAGTTACAGAGTGTGAAGTATCGAGTGTAAAACACGATAGAATAACACTTATCTTTAAGGAAGGGTATGAATTTCATAAGGAAGCTTTAAATGCACCTCAAAACAAAGAGTTTTTAGAAAATATAATTTCTAGTTATTATGGGAAAAAAGTTGAGTTGTTGGTAATTATGAAAGATTGTGAATCTCCAGATGATTTAGAGGATAATAAGCCAAAAGTGGTAGATCAAGATAAGGCTATAAAAGAAGCTCTAGATTTTTTTGGTGAAGATATAGTAGATATAAAATAGGAGGAGATAAAAATGGCAAAAGGATTTCCAGGAGCAGGTGGGAATATGAATAATATGATGAAGCAAATGCAAAAGATGCAAAAGAAAATGGAAGAGGTACAAGCTGAAGTTGATGCTACTGAATTAGAAGCAACAGCTGGAGGTGGAGCAATAAAAGTAGTAGTAAATGGTAAAAAAGAAGTATTGGATATAGAAATAGATGCTTCTGTAGTAGATCCAGAAGATGTTGAAATGCTTCAAGACTTAGTTCTTGCAGCGGTAAATGAAGCGCTTAGAAAAGCTGAAGCATTTGCAGCTAATGAAATGAAAAAAGTTACAGGTGGAATGAATATTCCAGGCATGTAATATAGAAAGGAGCACCTATGGATTATTTCGCCTTACCCATTGCCAATTTAATAGACCAATTTTCTAAGCTTCCCGGGATAGGCAGAAAAAGTGCCCAACGATTAGCATTTTATGTATTAGAGATGGATCAAAGAGAAGCTGAGAGGCTTTCAGCTGCAATACTTGAAGCAAAGGAAAAAATTACATTTTGCGATGTATGCGGAAATTTAACAGATAAACCAATCTGTAATATATGTAGCAATGATAGGAGAGATCCTTCAACAATTTGTGTTGTTGAAGGGCCAAGAGATGTTGTTGCAATGGAAAAAAGTAGAGAATACAAGGGATTCTATCATGTTCTACATGGTGTAATTTCACCAATGGAAAATATGGGTCCTGGAGATATTAGAATAAAAGAACTTTTACACAGATTAGCAGATGAGGTGGTAAAAGAAGTTGTAATAGCAACAAACCCAACGGTAGAGGGAGAAGCAACAGCACTTTATTTATCAAGACTTATTAAACCACTTGGAGTAAAAGTAACAAGAATCGCCCACGGTATCCCAGTAGGCGGAGATCTAGAGTATTTTGATGAAGTAACTTTGGCGCGGGCATTTGATAATAGAAGGGAAATGTAGCAAAAGGCACATTTTTGTGTCTCTATCTAAAAATAACCATTCGACAATTCTATGTTTGTTCCTACAATTTAATGTTCATCCCTAACCCCAGGAGTAAGCGCCACAAAACAGCGCCTACTCCTTTTCTAATTCCTATTTTCCCTC
>JAVERT010000011.1:0-83391 GCA_034006985.1 Gudongella sp. | reverse complement strand
TATTGATATTGACAAAATCTTATTTTGCTTATAGAATTGAGTAGAAATAATAACTAAATATCACATAATGTATTTTCTATAGCCTATGGCTATTGAAGTTGAAAAGGGAATCAGGTGAGAAACCTGGACGGTACTGCCGCTGTATGCACAAATGCTTAAGTTTATTGACGAAAGTCAGTCACTGGGAAACTGGGAAGGCAAAACTTAAGCGATGAGTTTTTACTCTATAATGTGTAAGTCAGAAGACCTGCATTAATATTGCTCTGTAATTACAAATAGTGTTTTGTATAGGAGTAATAGTTTTATTTGCTTATTTAAAGCAAATAGACTGTGAGTTCACACAAATAACAGCTGTGGAAATTTTTTGAATAAAATTCCAGAGCTTTTTTTTATTGCTCTATTTTAGGAGGTGAACTCAAGGTTTATAAATACTTAAGCAAATTAAAATAAAAGGGGCGAATATAATGTTTAAAAACAATAAAAGAATATTATCATTTATAATGGCATTTATGATGATGCTAAATGTATTTAATATCGATTTTGTAAATGGGGAGGAATTAGATTCACCCGAAGATGGTATGACAGCCGAAGAGTTTTTTGCAAGCGAGGCAGCAAAGCTAAACTTTGAAGCGATAAAGAAAAACAACTCTCTTGCAGATGATGTTAGATATGATTTGGAACTACCTACTAATGATAGTTCGTATAACGCTGAAATTACGTGGGAATCTAGTGATAGTAGCCTTGTAAGCGATTCAGGGAAGGTTACTAGACCAGAAGTTGGAGAATCGGATGTAGAAGTTACATTAACTGCAACAGTATCAAAAGGACTAATGTATGATTGGGATCTTAATTACCCTGGTGAGATAATACCTGCAACTAAGAAGATTACTATTATTATTAAGGCTATTAGTCAGGAAGAATATGACGAACAACTCATAGATTCTAAGAAAGTAGTAGACTATGCTTTGGATAATATTACAATTGACGACTTAACATTTATTGGTGGAGGAGATTTAAATCCAAATGCAGTAAATTATGATTTGCAATTATTAGATCCAAGGAATTATTTTGATGAAAGTATTAACCCAAAAGTAACTGTAGATTATAAAAAGGAAGGCTATTGGACTTCAAGTAATCCAGAGGTATTGACAGTAAATTATTTAAGAGGTAAAGTTATTCGCCCAGCAGTAGGAGAGCCGGATGTTATTGTTACTTTAACTTTACGAGCTACAAAAGATTTATACAGCGACACCAAAGATTTTGATTTAACTATTAAAGCAATAACCCAAGAAGAAATTGATGCTGAAATAGCATTACTTCAAAGAGTAAAAAACGAACTAACTTTTGAAGTAATAAAAAAAGACAACACAAACGGGCCGACTGCTGTTATAAGTAATTTGCAGGCGGTATATCGTGGAATATTAGAAGATGATAAAATAACATGGAAAACGACTAATAAGGGAGATGTTGGAGCTGAAATAGAGTGGACCTATGGTTCGATGATTAGCTATGGAGCTGTGACAAGACCAACTACTCAAGATAAAGAAAGTTATGCTGAAGCTACTATATCAAGTATCTTATTAAAGGATCAAGTAACTCCTTTAACCCAAAGAATCCCTCTTACCATTCTAGCTGATGTAAAAGAAGATACTTTATCAAAAATTACTTTAGATGAAGAATTGATAGAAAAAGCTCTTGATTTAACAGATAATAAATTTCAATACGAGACTTCTGTAGCAGCTGATAAAGATAGCATCATGGTATCAGCAGAAGGAAATGGTACACTGATATCTATTAATGGATCAACAACTACTATTGATTATCAAGCTTTAGAAATAGATCTTTTAGTAGGTATGAATACAATAACGATAACAAGTAAAAGAGATGGGTCTGATATTTTAAATACCTACACCTTAAGAATTATTCGTCCAAGTGAAGAAAATGTTCAGGTATCTGTAAGGATTGAAGGTGTAGATGAGTCTTTTGTTCCTAAAACAGAAATAGAAGTTGTAAATTTCGACTTAAAAGATTACGGTTTAGATACATCTATGCCTTATACAAATGCCATGCACGCACTTATAAAAGCATTAGAAGCAAAGGGGTTTGATGCAAAAAATAAAAGTACTATAGAAGTTACATCAAGTGGTTTTGTTTTTTCTATTAGAGAAGTTGGAGATTCTGAATTTTCATGGGTATACACAGTAAATGGGAAGATGCTAGGGACACCAATTTCAGAATATGCACTTCAAGCTGGAGATGATATAACATTTTTATGTGTTGATTGGTTAAATGGATACTTATCAGAATTTGATAAAGAAGAGTATAAGGTTACTGTAGATGAAAATATTAGATTAGAATTAAGTGGAGAAAGCATGCTTGATCTTACTTTTGGTAATCCTTCTAGTAAGATAGGAATAGAAGGAGCGGAAATTCTTATAGGTGAGAATTCCAAATTATCTGCTGATACAGAGACAGGGATATTAACAAATGAACAAGGAGAAGCGACAATAAGTTTTGATAAAGAAGGTACTTACCTAATTTCAGCAGTTAAAAGAAATAGTGAGAAGGTAATTATTTCAAGACCGTATGCAAAGATAATAGTAGTTCCCAAAAAAGTTGTAAATATAGCAGAATTACTTGAGAGTTTAAGTAGCTTACCAGAATTTAAAGATAGCTTTGGGGATTGGCAAATTATGGAAATGGCTGCTTATGGAAAGGACGATAATCTAACAAAAATTGAAGAATTCTTAGAAAATGCTAAAAACATAGCTTCTAAAGAGTCCGTCAGCTCAACGGATTTAGAACGCATAACCTTATCATTAACATCATTAGGGTATGATGTAACAGCCTTTGATACGGGAAAAGAAAGCACTATAAATATAATTGAAAAAATTGCTAATTATAATAAAGAAGCAGATACACCAACATTGGGAACAATATACGGTTATCTATTTGCATTAAAGGCATATGATAGTGGAGAATACAATTTATCAGAAGATGCTCTGTGGACAAGAGATAGGGTGATAAATTATCTAATAGATACACTACAAAAAGATGATGGGGGATGGGATTTTGGGCTTGATAAAACAAAACCATCAGAACCTGATGCTACGGCAATGACAATAACTGCATTAAGCTCTTATATGGATACGCCTAAGGTAGCTGATGCTGTCAATAAGGGAATAGAATTATTAGCAAGTATGTATCAAAATGATAGTGGATATTTGAGTTGGGGATCGAAAAATTCAAACTCAGCTTCAATGGTTATAATAGCATTATCATCACTTGGAATAGATGCAGATACAGATATTAGATTTGTTAAAGAAGATATTTCTGTATTAGATAATCTTCTATCCTTTAAAACAGATGATAATCGTTTTGGATATACAAATACGAAATATAGCGGATTCTCTACTGAGCAAGCATTTCGGGCATTGGTAGCTTATAATGGATTTAAGACTTCAAATAAAGCTTTTAATATTTATAAATTCAGTAAACCAATTGTTGAGGAAGAAGAGATTGAGGAGCCTGGGGACAATACTGGTGATAATACTGGAGGAAGTACAGGCGGAGGATCAGTCTCTACTAAGGATATGGAAGTTACATTTAAACTTATCGGTGATAGCAAGCATGGGAGTCCAGACAAGCATGAAAAATTTGAAACATGGATTAATAAAACAATATTCACAATTAAGGAAAATTCGAGTGTTAAGGATTTATTTATAAAAGTATTAAAAGTTGAGGAGATTTCTTATGAAATTGAAGGATCTAATTATGTTTCATCTATAAATGGTTTATCAGAGATGGATAATGGACCGAATTCTGGTTGGAAATACTCCGTTAATAATAAAGAAGCGACTAAAGGTTTTGCTGATTATGAGCTAGAAGATGGAGATGAAGTTCTTTGGTACTATACTGATGATTATACTAAAGATTCAGATTCAGTTAGTAGTGGAAGTGGTGGGAGAGCAGTAGGCGAACAAATTGATCCATCAACGAATCCTCTTGAAGAGGTTAAAGAAGATATAGTGTTTAAGGACTTAGTTGATGATTACTGGGCAAATAATTATATTTATTATCTAGCCAACAATAATATATTAAATGGGAAAACAAAGGATAGTTTTGCACCAGAGAATAAAATAACTAGAGCTGAATTTATGACTATGCTTTATCGTATAAGTGGTCAAGAGCTTATTGATGCTAATAACCAATTTATAGATGTCAAAGATAATGATTGGTTTTCAAAAGCCGTAAGCTTTGGGACAAAGACAGGAATAACCGCAGGTATTTCTAAAACTGAGTTTGCACCAAGTTTAAATATAACCCGAGAACAAATGGCAGTTATGATCGTTCGTTTTCTAAATTATATAGAATTTGATCTCTCTTTAAATAATACAGAGGTTTCTTTTGAAGATAAGGAATTAATTGCTGAATATGCTAGAGATGCTGTGGAAATGATGCAAAAGGCAGGGATCATAAGCGGTAAAAACAATAATGAATTTGATCCAAAAAATGATGCAACTCGTGCAGAAGCAGCTAAGATATTAGCTATGATAATGCAGGAAATCAATAAATAGATAATTAATAAAAAAGGAGTTGTTGCAACTAGATTATCTAGTTTTGCAACAACTCCTTTAAATTATTTCATCTTAAACTATATGGATAAACTCTTTCGTAGCTTATATCGTCACCATTTACTGCGAATTCAATAAATGAATAATTAGACATTCCCTCTGGTGTTGAAATTTTGCTTTGAGTTAAAGTAAGATATCTAATACCATCTATAATTTCTAAATCATTAGAACTGCCGTTTTGAATAACAAAAATATTTTTTCCTCGAGCACTTGTTTTCACTAAAAAGTCTTGGAATAAATCAGCTTCCATTTTATCTGAGAATCCAGTACTTCCAAATACGGGTTTATTTAAAGTGATAATTATATTGGTTTCATCTACAGAATTTAAAACCTCAACTAGATCCATCCACTGCTTACTTCCAGCAGACCTAATTCCAACACTATCAGCTTGTAAATTTATTGTATAGATACTACCTTTTTTAGAAGTTCCAAAAATTGATTTTCCATCAACTACTTGAGAATGATTTATTGAATTTTTAAAAGCAACATTTGTATATTTTAGTTGAATACCTACTGCTGCACCAGAGAGTCTATCTGTTAGGCCTTTAAGTCTGCTAGATGAAACAATTTTAGTAAATAGAGTGTTTCCCGAAATTTCTGGTTCATTGTATACAGCTACTTTAAATCCAGAACTACTTATTTCAGAAGTTTTACTCAATCTATCCTTAAACTGAGTTTCTGCTGGTACATTTGTGTTATCAAAAGCAAGTTTTGAAAGAGCAGTGAGCTCATCAATGACTATACTTCCTTCGTTAAATTTTTCTGAATTTGTTTCAGCAACATAAATTCTCTGAAGAGATATAGGGTAGCTTACTCCATCTGGAATATTAGCTTCAAGATATTTCCATTCTGTGAAATTTACATCTTTAGTAAAATCTATTGTGTATGTTTGATTCAATGCATCAATAATAGTTCCTCTTAACCAAGTATTTGAATTATCACCAAATACTTGTAGCCCAAGTTTTAAAGGTTCATCAGGAAGAAGCATTCCGTTAGCAGTATGAGTGAAATATACATAAGCTGCTCTGGTTCCTGTACCATTTTTAAAGTTATAATTTATTTCAATACCATTATTTCCTTTATATGCTTCGTTAGTTAACTGAGCACTACCTAAAACACTTGCTGGATATCCAGAAAACTTTATAGCTTTTTCATTTTCAAAGGAAGTAATACTTGAAGATTTAGTGCCAACATAAACTTTAATTGTTTTTACGGCTAAACCTGATTTTATAACAATTGCTCCAGTAGCTGGATTAGTTCCTGCTTTTAAAATCCCATTTTCAAACTTTCCAATATTTCCAACTACACTTATATCTAGTAGCGATTTTGAAATTTCATCCTTATAGCCATCAGCATCAACTCCATATACACTACCTAGAGTCCAAGTTCCTGATGGAGAAATGTTTAAAACTTTCGAATCCAAACTTATTTCAACAGGATCGCCTAACACTCTTACAGGAGTTGTGGCAGATATATTATTATAGCTAGCAGTTATAGTTCCAAGACCAGCTTTCTTAGCAATAAACACACCATTTGAAACACTACCTAAGTTGTCAGAAACGCTCCAGTTTATATCATTTATATTTACATTAAATATATTATTGTACTCATCATAGCCTTTTAATTCTAGGCCTATAGAATTACCAACAAATACATTATCCTTCTTTTTAGTTAAAGTCATTGTATTAAGATTTCCCATCGGTGCACTAGAGAAAACTCCAACTCCATTTACAACAGCTCTATTCTCACTTGGCTTATTTACAACTACTGCACTTGTTTGCCCAAGAGGCTTAACAGCCATCATCGTTGAGCCACCACCATCAAAGTTGATACCATTGTAAGCTCCAAGACTCTTTAAGATAGCTCCAAGGGTTTCTTGACTAACACCTTTAAAGTATGTATCTCTTCCATCAACAGTAACAAGAATCACCTCTTTTCCATCTTGGGTAATTCCGAGGCCAGTTCTTGGGTGAAGACCCGTGATATTGACATCAGTATTTGTAACTACACCATCTTTAAGGACTATACTACCTGCTCCAATAGCAAATTTCAAACTGTTCCAGTCAGGTCCAGATTGTATACTATATGATATTTTATCACCAATATTAAAATCTAGTAAATTCATGGATTTTGAGGTCAATACAAATCCAGTATCATTTTGAGGTATTGGGAATGGATCTCCACCAAAGTGTCTATCTAAAACTACTCCATCTTGAATTAATACTTCATATAAATCATTTCTAAATTGAGATCCAATAGAAGTTTTGCCCCAGTTTCTATTTAGTAGAGTAATAGTTTCAAAGTTTGCATGTAATTTATTTACTGTATCAATAGTTAACAATCTACCGGAAGTGTTATTGATAATAGTCATAGTCTTAGTCATATAATCAATTTTAGGTTCATTATTTTCTGTTATAAAAAATGTAGGTAAGTTGTTTGGTGATGAAATTAATTCTCCGTTTTGGATTAATGCACCTAAAGATGTAGATATATTAGTTGTATTGAAAAAATCACCATTTATGCCTGCAACAGCATTTTTTTGTTCAACAAGACCTTTTACCGTCGTTTTCTTAGATAAGCCATCTTGATGAAAAAGAGGACCAATCTCGGTATAGTTATCATTTAAGTCTATTCTTATAACATCCAAAGAAAGCCATCCTTCTGCTGTGAACCTTCTAATGTCATTATGTACCACACCAGAGGCTATGGGGGTAGTCTGATTGTCTTCCAGGATTGTTGGTGATAAGCTTGTTGCCAGTATAGCATTGTTATTTAAAGGGCTTGAAAATAGCAAAGCAGCTGAAAACAACCCCGTTAATATTACTTTATTAAGTTTCATTTTGTATCTCCTTTCATTATTACAAGTACCTTCATTATATAGGTAAGCTAAGTGTAGTTGGTTACAATTGTATTACATATATATTACATTGACTTAATTTAAATATCATTTCAAATTCATAACGATTTCATAATAGTTTCATTTGACGGTCTAAGGGTATAAACTTAAAGCAAAGGATGTGGTGTTTATGGTTAAGATAATTACGTTGGGTGATTTTGACATAAGAATCGATGACAAATCTATATTACAATCCATTGGGAACCAGCATAGATTAATAAAATTATTTAAGTACTTTATAACCTTTAATGGTAAAAAATTATTACCTGAGAATATTATAGAGGATATTTGGGAAGAAGAAAATTTCAAAGAACCTTTAAATGTACTTAGAACACAAATTTCTAGACTTAGGAATATGATTGATTTTAAAAAATTAAACATAGAGCCTTTTTTTCACATTACTTTTATTGATGGGTATTATCTCTTTAAACTACATAAAAATTGTTGTGTGGATTTTTTGGAGATGGAGTCTTGCGTTGCTAGCCGTAATAAAGACTTGGACAATGATGAAATTCTAGATGTTTGTAAAAGAGGTATAGATTTATACAAGGGAGAATATCTGGGAGAACTTGGATATGAAGATTGGTTAATACCAGTTAGAAATAGACTAGATAGACTTTATGTAACTAGTTTGACCCGATACTTAGAAAAACTTAAAGAACAGTCTATGAATATTCATATATTATCAATTTGTGAAGAAGCCATAGCTTACAAGCCCTATGAGGAAATTATTCATATATTTTTAATAGAAGCATTAATAAGTTTAGGACAAAATAAATGTGCATTAAATCATTATAAGTACTGTACAACAAAATTGTATAGTGATCTTGGGGAAGCTCCAAGTAACAAGATGAAAAATGTATATAAAAAAATTAAATCAGGAGAAGAAAAAAATTCAGTTATTCTAAATTTAAGCACAGTGGATAAAGAGTTAATTGATCTTGATAATTTAGAGGGAGTATTACTATGTGATAGTTCTAATTTTAAGATTTTATATAGATGTATATTAAGGATAAAAGAAAGGCACGAAGATATAGACGCTCTTTTAGGGATTGTTTCCATAGATAAATCGGGTTACAGAGAAGCGATTGAATCAGATATTAAATCAGCAATGCAATTATTGCTAGATATAATTTATCGTAACCTGAGAAAAGGAGATGTAATAACCAAGTGGAATGAAAACCAATTGTTAGTATTATTATTTAGGATAGGAAATACAGATGTAGGAGTATTAATAGATCGTATAAAGACTATCTTTAGTGAGAAGATAAAAAATGATAAAATTTCTTTAAACATAAAATTTAAAAGAATATAAAAATATTTTTAAAATAATTTTCCTTTGGAATTTCAACATTCCAGAGGATTTTTTTGTGTAAAACTATGTTATGAAATCAAAATGAAATCAAAGTGAAATGGATTGGTAATCGCTGTAGGTATATAAGAAATGACAGAGAAATATTACAAAACGATTACAGAAATCAATTGTCGGAGGTGACCTCTATGAAGAAAAGAATTAGAATATTGTTAGTGTTTTTATTATCCTTTGCGATGAGTGTATCTATGGGGATTTCTGCATATGCTAGTGGAGTTGATGAGTCTACGGCACTAGAGGGAACTGAGCAAATGGAAGCAACAGAGGTAACGGAATCACCAGCAACACCAGCAGAGCCAGAAGTACCAGCAGAATCAGAAGTACCAGCAGAGCCAGAAGTACCAGCAGAATCAGAAGTACCAGCAGAATCAGAAGTACCAGCAGAGCCAGAAGTACCAGCAGAATCAGAAGTACCAGCAGAGCCAGAAGTACCAGCAGAATCAGAAGCACCAGCAGAATCAGAAGTACCAGCAGAGCCAGAAGTACCAGCAGAATCAGAAGCACCAACAGTGTCTGAAGAACCTTTAGAAGCAAGAACTGTTATTCCTGAAGTAAAGATTCAAAAAATAAATTTAACAGCAGAAGTGCAGGTGGATGAAAAAGTTGCAAATAGTGAAGAACTTGAATATGAAATTATACTTAATAATAATGGAGATATAGATATAACTGATTTAGACATCAGGGATGATTTAGGAGTTAACGCTCAGATTAGAAATTTAAATGCAAATGATGAAACAAAGGTTACTGGAAGCATAGACATAGATAGATTTAATGAAATAGAAGAAATAACAAATAAGATTAATATTTCAGGTTTAGCCGAGGGAAATGAGATTGATTTATCACTTGCTTTTATAGCACAAGTTGAAATAACAAAGGGTTCTCTAACAATAAAAGTTGATGGAGATACAAGCAGTGGCCAAGTATTCGACTTTTTTATAGAAGGTAAAAATAGTAAAAGTGGTAGTTATACAGTTTCTTTAGAAGCAGGTAAACAACAGACACTAGATAATTTATGGTTAGATGAATATACAATTAAGTCAATTGCACCTATGAATTATAAAAAAGTAGGAAATAAAAGAGTTGAACTTACAAAAAATAAAGCCAAGAAAACAGTAACAATAAACCAAGAACAAACCAATACCAGTTGGTTTTACAGTACAGACACTGAATTTATTAGTGATGTAGTACAAGTTTCAAGAAGGTCTGCACCTAAATTAACTAGCTCTAAGCTAACTATTGAAGAAAAGAAATACGATGAATTTTATTTAGAAATAGAAGTAGCCCAGGAACCGGAAGAATTAGAACTACCAGAAACATCAGTGGTTCCTGATGTGGTTGAGATATCAGAAACACCAGAAATGCTAGAGGATTCACAAGTACCAGAGGATTCACAAGTGCCAGATGATCCAGTAGCTCCAGAGGATTTAGAAGTGCCAGATGATCCAGTAGCTCCAGAGGATTTAGAAGTGCCAGAAGACCTAGGAGTTCCAGACGATTCAGAACTACTAGAAGATTTTGAAGTACCAGGAGTTCCAGAAGATCCAGAAGTACTAGAAGATCCTGAAGTACCAGATGCTACAATACCAGATAATCCTCTAGAAGAAACAAGTGATGATTCAGAGAAAGAGCAGATAGATGAAGAAACAAAAGAGCCTGAAACAAAACAAGCAGATGAAATAGCAGCACCAAAAGAGACTGAAGAAGAACCTGTAAGCTCTGACTAGACTGGAGGGATGAATATGACAGAGAAAAAAGAGAATAAACCCTTAAAAATTATATCTAATATACTATTTGCAATATTTATGCTAGTTATGGTATTTCTGATATTTATCACAGCTCAATCAAGATTAACAGGTATGGAGCCATCTCTATTTGGGAATAGGCTATATGTAGTAGATAGTGGGAGTATGGAGCCAACTATGCCAGTTAATTCTCTTATTATAGTAAATGAAAGAACACCAGATCAAATAAATCTTGGAGATATATTAACCTACTATGGAGCTGATTCTAAAACTAGGGTAACTCATAGAGTTATAGAAATTGGACCAAATAATGATTATTTTATAACTCAAGGTGATGCTAATAATGTTGAGGATGCAATGCCAGTTGAAAGAGAAAATGTTATTGGAATAGTAGCAGTAACAATACCACTTGTAGGTTATGCATTTAGGTTTTTAAGTAGCACTCCAGGGATTGTATTCTTGCTATCAATTGGCATAATAGCTTTTATAGCACCACTTCTATTAAAAAGAGAACCAAAAGAAGCTTAGAAAGGATGGATGTATATGAAAAATAAATTAATTATTTTTTCAGCTATACTTTTGATATCTATAATGGTAGCTGGCGGAACAATGGCATGGTTTACATCCAGTCCAGAAGCTTCAATAACAAATGCTCAAATGGGAATAGTTCAAGTAAAAGGAATAGAGAATGGTCCTCAAGATATTAGCGTTTTAAATGAAGGAACAAGTGATTGTTATGTTAGAGTAAGTCTAGTTCCTCAATGGAGTGACCCGAATTTATCAATTTCTGGCGTAAGAATTACTTTAAATGACAACTGGAGAGAAGGAGAGGATGGATATTATTATTATACAGAGAGAGTAGGAGCTAGTAAGGAAAGATTAAAGATCTTAAAAGTTGGCAAGAAAACATCAAATTTTATAAAGTCAATCTATATACCAGATATTGAAGGTGAAACCTTCACACTTAAAGTTGTTGCAGAAGGAATCCAAAGTACACACAAGGCCTGGAAAGATGTATGGAGCATTATTAACCTACCTTTTTAATCCAGACTTACAAAGGATTCCATTAACATAGAAGTTGTTTGGCAAACCTTACGAAAGTTAGGGACGCAAAGCTAAAGGGCCTTCTTATATGTGGTAGCCTAGCTGCAGATACTAACAAACTATTTTAAAAAGGAGGAAGAAAAATGAAAAAGAGAAGTATGTCAGTTATGTCAATGATGTTGTTAGTAGTATTACTTATTGGTGGAGGAACCTTTGCTTGGTTTACCGCTAGTGCGGATCCAATAGTTAATGAATTTACTGCAGGGACTATGGGAATTTTGCTTCATGAGGAATTTGAACCAGTTACAAATCTAAATCCTGGCGATTGTTATGAAAAAATAATCTATGTTGAGAACACAGGAACCAAAAAAGCTTATATCAGAATCAATGCAGAAACATTATGGACACCAAGAAGTGGTATAAATGCTTCAGAATTAAGTGATGATGTTATTATGTATGGTATAAATGAACCTTACTGGAAATGGAATTGGAATGGGTGGCATTCTGGATGGGTACTAGTAGATGGTTGGAAATATGAGGATGGATATTTCTATTATACTAAAATCGTACCAGCAGAAGGATTTACTGCACCATTGTTAAAGTGTAATAGAGTTTGCTTCAATGGTCCAATGATGGGCAATGAATATCAAGGAGCGAAACTTGATATAACTATTAATGCAGAGGCTATACAAGCTACTCATAATGCTATGAATGAAGTATGGGGAGTTAATCTTGGTCATAATTCCTTAGCAAGAGGAGCAGAAGTAGCAGAAGTAGCAGAAGAATTTTTAACTTTGGATGATGTTCAAAGAATAATTGATAATGAAAATGCAGCATTTGAAGCTTTAGAGGATTTAGAGGCTGAATAACATTACAAATTAGGTATATAAAAAATAGATTTATAAACCAAGATTTACATATAGGCGGGATACCCGCCTATATGTAAAATACATAGAAATACTACATTAACCAAAGGGAGGGAACGAAATGAAGCGATTTTTATCAAAATCAATGATATTTCTAGGAGTGTTCGCATTAATAATGGGAGCAATGACTACCTTTGGAATAAACCCCTCCTATGCTGATAATCTTGAAGTAATTGGAAATGATATTGGACTTGAAGTAAGTCCAAGTGGTGTGAAATTATTTAATCTTACTAATATGAATCCAGGAGACACTAATGAAGCAAAAGTTACTTTAAAAAATACACTTGAATTCAAGTTTGAGTTATTTATGAGAACTGAAAGAATAAGTCCAGAACCTGCAGAAGGTGATGCAGACCTTTTCAAACAGATGATTTTAACAATAAACTATGATGGCCAAGTTATATATAGTGGTTCAATGGCAGATTTTGCGCAATCGAATATAAGTCTTGGGTTTCTAAATCCTGGTGATAACAAAGAACTAATGGCGATTGTTCACTTACCAGGGGCAGAAACAGGTAATGAGTTTCAGGGTAAGTCTGTAGAGGTTAGATGGGTTTTTATAGCGGAACAAAGACCAGATAACCCCCCAGATGATCCTGATGACCCATACGATCCTGATGACCCAGACAATCCAGACGATTCTGATGAGTCGGAGGAACGAAATGACCGAGATAAGCGAGACGAACCTCAAGAACAGGAAGAAGTAGAGATACCTTTAGTTGATGAAGTTATAGAATATATTGATGAAGTCATACCAGAATCTAATGAGATTATAGAAGAAGTGAAAGAAGTATCGCTTCTAAATATCCCTATACTTCCTAAAACAGGACCAGTTCCAGCAGGTATATATTATCTTGTAGGTAGCATGTTATTAGGTTTAGGAATTAGGATGAAAAATAGAAAATAGCCCACTGAATTAAATTTATATAAAGAAAGCATTCTAGACTTTACATCATAGGTTCTAGAGTGCTTTCTTTTATATCAGTTTTCGGGTAAAATATATAAGAAAAGAGTTGAGAGCAGATAAACTAGAGTAAGAGGGTGGATTATAATGAGTTTTAGTAAAATTAAAGCATTGTCTTGGGATCGTAATTTTAAAGACTTTACATATAAATCAAAGGGAAGAATGGATATATGCATTCATAGCATATTTAAAAGAGTGATAAATATAAGCTCTGCTGAAAAGATTCTTTATACTATTTCAAATATAAGTACAGATAACGCACCCTATACAATGAAGATAGATTTTAGTGGGAATTTTAATGAGACAATTGTAAAAGAAGATAGAATAATAATTGGAGATGAAAGTATAATAATAGGAAATCTTAAAATAGAATTATCAGAAGTTGATTTGTGGAGTCCAATAGGGAAGAAAAGTACTGACTATTCAATTTCAAATATTGAGAATAATATTAAGTTATTTAATAGTTTGATTATTGAAAATGGAGAAAATGGAGGATGTAAGGATTACTATTTAAAGAATTTTTTAAATATTAACGGACATATGCAAAGCCCAATTGAAGAAGAATTATCCAAAAGAATAGAGATTTTCTATAAAAGTCTATTAGCTAACAGTTTAAATAAGGAGCATGTTAAGAATCTTATAGGTCTTGGGATAGGTCTTACGCCATCAGGAGATGATTTTTTAACAGGATTTTTAGCCAGTATTTATAAATTCGAAAAGAATAATGAGATACATAGTAGGATTAGTCAATTTGTTTATCCATTACTCTATTCGACTACAGATATTAGTGCTGCAATGCTAAAAGCAGCCATAGAAGGGAAATACAGAGAAACTTTACATGGGTTTATTCATTCTTTTTTAGAATCTGATAATGATAGTTTTATAAAATCTTTTAAAAACATGTTATCAATAGGATCTTCTTCTGGTACTGATTTAAGTATAGGTGTGGTATTGGCTTTACAATATACGCTTAATAATCAATAAAACTCTAATTTAAAACACCTCTTGAAAAATTCAAGAGGTGTTTTTAGTATATTAATATTTTAGTTTATTTTACTTTTTCTTTAGCAAAGAATTCTTTTGTAAGAGATATTATTGTACCACTTAGAAGAACAACGCCTATAAGGTTAGGAATTGCCATTAATCCATTTAGAGTATCAGCTAAATCCCACATAAAGTTAAGTCCACCAATTGATCCTATAACTACAAAAGGTATCCAGATTATTCTATAAGGCATAATAGCTTTTTTACCAAATAGATACTCAGCACATCTCTCGCCATAGTATGACCAACCAAGAATAGTTGAGAAGGCAAATAACATAATACCAACTGATACTATATATCCTCCACCTATGATTGCTTCATCAAAAGCTTGAGTTGTAAGAGCTGCACCTGTAACTCCACTGTCCCACAATCCAGATACTAGAATTGCAAGAGCTGTTAAAGAACAAATAACTAATGTGTCAACAAATACTTCAAATACTCCCCAAAGACCTTGTCTTACAGGATGATCTGTAGTTGCAGCAGCATGGGCAATTGGAGCAGATCCAAGTCCAGCCTCGTTTGAGAAAACTCCACGAGCAACACCAAATCTAATTCCCATAGCCAATGTAGCACCAGCGAATCCGCCAGTAGCAGCAGTAGGAGTAAATGCGTTACTAAATATAAGCCCAAAAGCTTCAGGAATATGTGATGCATTCATAATAATTATAAATAATGCGCCTAAAATATAAATTGCAGCCATAAAGGGAACAAGTTTTTCTGTTACAGCACCTATTCTCTTAATACCACCAAGAATAACAAGAGCAGTAAGAGCAGCAAGGACCAAACCAGTTACTAGTGGGGGAACACTAAATGATTCTTGCAATGAAGCAGCAACTGAGTTTGATTGAACCATATTGCCGATTCCAAATGCAGCTAACGCTCCAAATCCAGCGAATATTGTTGCTAACCATTTTAGTCCTGTACCTTTTTCAATATAGTACATAGGTCCACCGACAAAACGTCCATCATCAGTTTTTTCTCTAAATTTAATTGATAGAACAACCTCACCGAATTTTGTTGTCATACCAAAGATTGCTGAAACCCACATCCAGAAAATTGCACCAGGTCCACCAAGAGCGATTGCTGTAGCAACCCCAGCTATATTACCTGTACCAACTGTTGCAGCAAGTGCTGTTGCAACTGCTTGGAATGCTGTGATTTCGCCTTCGCCTTTTTGTTCTTTGGTGAACATTTTGAATAGTGTGTTTTTAAGCACATATCCGAGTTTAAGAATAGAAAAGAAATTAGTTCTAAATGTTAAGTAAATACCTGTTCCTACTAATAGTATAAGCATAGGTGGTCCCCATACAAAACTATTAATCGTGCTGTTGAGTTGCATAATAAAATCCATAAACAACCTCCTCATTATTTGGTTTTTTTTATTACTACATACAGTTGGTGAGCACTGTATATAAGGCGATTAAAACGATTTCCCCTTTTCTAATCTCCATAGAGATATTCTAGCAAATAATGTGACGGTTTACAATATATATTTATTGAAAATTCAAAATAAACTTTACATTGATTAAAACATAACAATCGATTTTTATGGGTATATTTTCAAGAGGCTTAAAAGCCCAAAATCATGGCGTTTGTTAAATATAAATATAATATTATGTTTTATATTAGTGTTGTTTAATTTAGAAAATGAAAGCTCATTTGGGTGAGCTTCTTTGATTTAATATATGCTCAATAAAAGTCTAACTAAAAACGCCTCTTGAAAAATTATCAAGAGGCGTTTTTAGTATATTAATATTTTATTTTATTATTTTCCTAATTTTTCTTTAGCAAAGAATTCTTTTGTAAGAGATATTATTGTACCACTTAGAAGAACAACACCTATAAGGTTAGGAATTGCCATTAATCCGTTTAGTGTATCAGCTATAGCCCAGATTAACTCTAGTCCACCAACCGCTCCTATAACTACGAAAGGTATCCAGATTATTCTATAAGGCATAATAGCTTTTGGTCCAAATAGGTACTCAGCACATCTCTCGCCATAGTATGACCAACCAAGAATAGTTGAGAAGGCAAATAGCATAATACCAACTGATACTATATATCCTCCACCAATTATAGCTTCATCAAAAGCTTGTGTTGTAAGTGCAGCACCTGTAACTCCAGTATCCCATAATCCTGATACTAGGATTGCAAGAGCTGTTAAAGAACAAATAACTAATGTATCTACGAATACTTCAAATACTCCCCAAAGACCTTGTCTTACAGGATGATCTGTAGTTGCAGCAGCATGGGCAATTGGAGCAGATCCAAGTCCAGCTTCGTTTGAGAAAACTCCACGAGCAACACCAAATCTAATTCCCATAGCTAATGTAGATCCAGCGAATCCACCAGTAGCTGCAGTAGCTGTAAATGCATTTGAGAAAATAAGACCAAATGCTTCAGGAATATGAGATGCATTCATAACAATTATAAATATTGCACCAAGAATATAAATTGTAGCCATTAATGGAACAAGTCTTTCTGTTACAGCACCGATTCTTTTAATACCGCCAAGGATAACAAGAGCTGTAAGAACAGCAAGTACCAAACCAGTTACTAGTGGGGGAACACTAAATGATTCTTGCAATGAAGCAGCAACTGAGTTTGATTGAACCATATTACCAATACCAAACGCTGCTAGAGCTCCAAAAGATGCGAATACAACTGCTAGCCATTTTTGACCAGTACCATTTTGAATGTAGTACATAGGTCCACCAACAAAACGTCCATCATCAGTTTTTTCTCTAAATTTAATTGATAGAACAACTTCACCGAATTTTGTTGTCATACCAAAAATTGCTGAAACCCACATCCAGAAAATTGCACCAGGTCCACCAAGTGCTATCGCTGTTGCAACACCCGCTATATTACCTGTACCAACAGTTGCAGCAAGAGCTGTTGCTACTGCTTGGAACGGAGTGATTTCACCTTCACCGTTTTGACTTTTGTCAAACATTTTGAATAATGTATTTTTAAGTACATATCCAAGTTTAAGAATAGAAAAGAAATTAGTTCTAAATGTTAAGTAAACTCCTGTACCAACTAATAGAATAAGCATAGGTGGTCCCCATACAAAACTATTAATCGTGTTGTTAATCTGCAGAATAAGATCCATAAATTACCTCCTAATTATTTGGGTTTTTGTACCACGAACAATTTTTGAAAACTGTATATATGGCTAATAAAACGATTTCCCCTCATTTTATTGCCTAAAAGTATTTTAACAAACATCAGGGCTCATTACAACATCAAATTTATTGGAAATTTTAATTAGACCTTAAATTGACTAAAACATAACAATGATTTTCCAATGAACATATCTTCTAAAGACTTAAATTCCAGGAAATATCCAGGCTCTTTGAGTAAACTAACATATATTTACTTGATTTATGCTGTGAATTAGTTTTATAAATAACAAAGTTCTTATGATATAATTAGTACTATATAGAATAATTAAGAATAATTGGGGTGTAATATGAAAAAGTTTTTTTATAGTGTAAAACAAGGCAGAAATCCTGGGATTTATACAAATTGGGAAGAAGCAAAAGCTCAAGTTATTGGATTTTCGGGTGCTGTTTATAAAAAGTTTGAAAGAATTGAAGATGCTAAAGAGTTTTTAGAGGGAAATCTTAAGAATAATCCTATAGATGAGATAGAAGATAAGGCAGAACTTATAGCCTATGTTGATGGAAGTTATGATTTAGAATCGGGTTCATACAGTTATGGCGTGGTTATAATTGGAAATGATTTTAAAGAAACTCTTAGTGGTAGAGAACAGAATCCAGAGATGGCTTCGATGAGAAATGTGGCGGGAGAAATAAAGGGTGCTATGTGTGCTATGAAGTGGGCTGTTGATCACAATAAAAAAAACCTGTATATCTATTATGATTATACAGGTATTGAAAACTGGGCTAAAGGAAATTGGAAAGCCAATAAAAAAGGAACACAAGAATATCGTGAATATTATAATTCTATTAAAGATAGATTAAATGTGGAATTTCGAAAAGTTAAAGCACACTCAGGTGACCAGTATAACGATGAGGCCGACAAGCTAGCAAAGGATGCCATTTAAAATCAGTCTATCTTTATGTAAGGTATATTATTTCTTTCTAACAATACTATTGCGTAATCATCAATTCTATAATCATTTTTATAGTAAATCTTGTTTATACCTGCTTGAATTAAAGATTTAGTGCAATTTAAGCAAGGAAAATGCGTTACAAAGGCAGAACAGTTTTTAACAGGTATCCCTTCCTTTGCACAATATAAAAGAGCGTTCATTTCGGCATGTATAGTTGCAATGCAATGTCCATCACGCATCGTATGACCTACATCATCACAATGAGGATTACCGGATACAGAACCGTTATACCCAGTTGATACTATACGATTACTCGAATTAACCAATACGCAACCAACCCAAGCTCTGTCACAGGTTGAACGGCTTGCTACTAATTCTGTTATTTCCATAAAATACTTTTCCCAACTCATTCTAGTAGTCATGAGATTACCTCCCTTTAATAATTAAATATTATAGCATAAGGTAGGTTAGAATAGTATAATTAACAATAATAAGAATTTTAAAAAAATATAAGGAGGGTAGATTTGAATATAGATAAATTAAGAGATAAAGTAAAAAATAGAGTTGCTAAACCAATGGATGTAAAGGGGAAATATTCAGTTTTAATACCTCTTATATACAACAACGATAGATGGGAAATAATATATGAGTTAAGGTCAAAGTATATGAAAACTCAACCAGGAGAAGTATCTTTTCCAGGTGGAAGATTAGAAAACAAGGAGACTTTCAAGCAAACGGCTATAAGAGAAACAATTGAAGAGCTTGGAATTAGAGAAGAAGATATAGAAATATTGGGAGAACTTGATTTTTTAGTATCATATGCAAATTTTACTATTCATTGTTTTTTAGGAGTCATAGGTGGTGTGAGTATAGAGGATATGAACGTAAATCCAGATGAGGTTGATCATATATTTACTGTGCCCTTGGATTTCTTTTTGGATAGTGAACCATTACTATATGAGCTGGCATTGAGGACAGAGGAAAGTGATAGCTTTCCATATGAATTAATTCCTCAAGGTAAAGGCTATAATTTTAGAGAAGGAAAGCACCAGGTTCTATTTTACCAATATGAAGGTTATACTATTTGGGGATTCACAGCAAGGATGACAAAGCAATTTATAGAAATAATAAGGGATATATAGTTGACTATATATCCCTTTGTTTTTTATTTGATTTGTCATCCTATGTGCGCAGTTTAGGATCTTTGCTTTAAGATTTCTCGGCTACGCTCGAAATGACAGAGAACTCTCGAAATGACAGAAAGTTTGTCATCCTGAGCGTAGCGTGAGGATCTTTTTTCTAATCTTATAACCTTTTCAATTGTGAACTGTGAACTGAATTTACTTAAGTTGTTTAACTGAGCTTATTATTAATACTGCAGTTATAAGTGAAGATAGTAAATCCGCCAAAGCGCCAGACATCCATACACCTGTTAGTTGAAAGAATTGTGGTAGTATTAGTAGGGCTGGTATAAGTATTAAAACTTGCCTTGACATACTAAGGAGCATTGCATATTTTGGTCTCCCTGTTGCTTGGAAATATGATGTGCTGACAATTTGGAATCCTATTATAGGGAACATGCTTAAAAGGATTCGAATACCAGGAACAGCTATATCAAGTAAATCCTGACTTCCATCTTTACCTACGAAAAGAGTAATTATCTGAGTAGGGAAAAACTGAACAATTAAAAACCCCAGAGTAGTTATAAATGTTGCGGCTAGAGATGCATATATTACTGTTTTCTTAACCCTGTCGTATTTAGTTGCTCCGTAATTATAACCCATAATAGGCTGCGAACCTTGGTTTATACCAAAAACAGGCATTAAAATCATCATTGCTACAGAGTTTATTACCCCCATACTTGAAGTAGCCAAATCACCACCGTAAGTTTGAAGATTTGTATTATAAAGTGCTGTAACCATACTAGCAGCTATCTGCATACTAAATGGTGCAAAACCATTTGTAACAACTTTTTTAACAATAGAAGCTTTTAATTTCATATATTTTCTTTGAATCGAAAGTACACTTTTCTTGGAATAGAAGTAATAAACGACCCAAGAAGCGGAAATGAATTGAGCAATTATAGTAGCTAAAGCTGCCCCTTGAACTCCCATTTGGAATGGGAAGATAAAAATATAATCAAGTATAATGTTTGTTACAGCTCCAATTAGCATTGTAAACATCGCTACCTTTGGATTGCCTTCTCCTCTTATAAAGTTGTTCATACCAAAGCCTATGACATTAAACGGTGCACCAATTAAAATAATTTTTAAATAATCCATTGCATAGCCAATATTAGAAGCACTTGCTCCAAAAAGTTTTAATAGTGGTTCAAGAAAAGTTAAACCCAATATGCTCAAAGCTATCCCGATAATAAAAAGTAGGGATAAGGAGTTACTTGCTATCTGGTCAGCCTCATCTTGTTTATCTTGACCAAGTCTTATTGATACCAATGTATTGCCACCGATTCCAATAAGCATACCAAATGCCATAATAATAAGCATAAGCGGCATTCCTAGATAAATTCCTCCAATTGCGACTCCACCTACTCCTCTTCCTATAAAAATTCTATCTACTATATTATAAAGTGCATTTACAAGCATACCAACTATAGCTGGTATAGAAAACTTCAATAATAGTCCCAATACTGGTTCGTTTCCGAGCCTTTCAGCTCTTTCTTTATTACTGTTCTTATCCATATAATCACCTTTCAAAAATAAAATTAAGATTCACCTTAAGGACCATTGTATGGATGAAAAAGACGAATATATCAATTATACTATATATATTTTGTTTTTCAAACTAAAGTTGGAATATTATTATTAACAAACTACCATAAAAAACACCTTCCAGCTAGATCATTTTACTCTAACCAGAAGGCATTGTATTTATAAATTGTTATATTATCTCAAAATGTAAGTATCTATTTTTTAAGATGTTTATTGCTTATAACTAAGGCTTTTAATCTATTGGAGGTTTATTGTCTTCTTTTTCAATTTTACCTTCAAATTTTTCAAGTTGACGTTTTGCAAATTCTCTTCCCCCAAGTCCAAATGAAACTGCAAATGCAACTGATAATGAACCCAGTACCAACAAGAATGCTAGATTAACTATGGAAGATGCAAATTTTATTTGTTCAAGTGTCATAAATATAGCAAATGTAATAATTATATACTTAGCTATCATTGCTGAAAATGGACTATTTGCATATTTCTTAATCAGCCCTTCAACAAAGTAACCACCAAAGATTCCTAAGCCTATAATTACTAGTCCGCTTAAGATAAGAGGGATGTATCCAATTATTGCATATCCAATAGTATTCAATACATCTAGCTTTAAAACGCTTAAAGCTTCAACTGTGAAAAATAGCATAATTAAAAACTTAACTACATTGCTTATTATTTTTGATAGATTAAATTTTGGAATAGTAGTATCTGTATTCTTACTTGCCCATGCATATACATTTTCTATTCCGATGCTTGTTAGTAGAGATTCTAGAAGTTGTGCAACAAATTTAGCTATATAATATCCTAAAATTATAAGGATTACAGCTACAAATATATTTGGTATCATCAGAAGTACTTTGTTTAATATCAATACAATTGGCTGAGTCAAAGTATCCATCTTCAATGTTTGAAGAGCTACTGTAATTATTGGAATCAAAATAATTACAAATACTACCTTTGAAAGAACATCTGCTATTGTATTCTTATTTTTGACTTCTACATTTTCACCTTCACTTGGCATGATTTTACTGTAATATTTGTCTATGTTTAAAGTTGTTAAAAGAGTCTTAGTTAAGTCAGCTAATATTTTAGCTACAAAATATCCAATAAATATTATTATACCTGCTCCTATAAGATTTGGTATAAATCCTAATAAGCTATTCATCATATTAGATATCGGCTGAGATACGGATTCCATGTCCAGTGCATCTAGTATGCTCGGTAAAAACATTATAAATACAAAGAAATAAACTATTTTTGCTATAGATTTTACTTTGTTTTTACCACTTTCCAAATCTGGTGGTTCTGTCCCCTTAGATAAACGAGTATCCACGCCGGCCTTTAATAGAATCTTTTCTACTATATTTTTTGCGAGAACTGCGATACCCCAAGCTATAAGTAAAAGTATTAATGCTTTAAATATACTAGGAATATAGGCTAATATATTATTAACTACTCCTTGAAAATCAAACATAATAAATCCTCCTTTTAGATTCTGGTGAGTTACTAGCTATCTTTATATTTATACCTTATTAATGGAATTATAAACATACAATACCGTGGTAACGTAACACAAATATACTATACCAATAAAAATATTGTATTTAAAGATTTCTATAATTAAAGGTATAAAAAAAGAGATAATATAGTCACTTAAAGAAATAGTAATTAGTGAATTGTTAGGTGTAAAAAGTATTAAAGATTACGATGTGACCATATTATTAGTCAAGGAAATAATATCAACATCGGATAATGTAATTCATGATAATGATATAATATTTTATTTTCACCAGTAGGTGGAGGGTAAATAAAAGGTATAAGATAGCAAAATATAGTCTTCTTTTTTTTATCTACTATAAATTATCTTGTGGCTTTTAAAGAATTTAGGTGTATAATGTAAACTTATGAATAAATCGTTATAGAAGGTAAGGAGTGGAAGTATTGCAAGTAAAAGAGAATAAAATGGGCATTATGCCTGTAAGAAAGCTTCTAATAAATATGTCTGTGCCTATTATGATTTCAATGTTGATACAGGCTTTATATAATGTGGTGGATAGTATTTTTGTAGCCAGGGTGAATGAAAATGCATTGACAGCAGTTTCACTTGCTTTTCCTGTGCAAAATTTGATGATTGCTATAGCTGTTGGGACAGGTGTGGGTATTAATGCATTATTGTCTAGAAGTTTAGGGTCAAAGAATATAAAAGAGGCTAATCGCACAGCAGAAAATGGTATTTTTCTAGCTTTTTTTAGTTATAGTATATTTTTGTTATTTGGTCTTTTTTTTGCACAAACTTATTTTTCTACTCAAACGAATGACCCTCAAATTATTCAATATGGAACGTCTTATTTAACAATAGTTTCTACTGCTTCTATTGGATTATTTATGCAAATCACTCTTGAGCGGTTGCTCCAAGCAACTGGAAAAACTTTTTACACAATGATTACTCAGGGAACAGGGGCTATTATTAATATTGTTTTAGATCCAATTTTTATTTTTGGACTTTTTGGATTTCCAAAGATGGGTGTTGCTGGAGCGGCTGTGGCGACAGTTATAGGACAAAGTGTAGCAGCAATGATGGCACTTTATTTTAATGTAAAACTGAATAAGGAAATAAGCTTAGATATAAGAAAATTCAGACCACAAATTCGTATTATTAAAAAAATATATTCTGTAGGAATTCCATCGATTATTATGATTTCTTTGACTTCTGTTACAACCTATGGAATTAATAATATTTTAATTAAATTTTCTTCTACAGCTACAGCAGTCTTTGGAGTATATTTTAAATTGCAGAGTTTTGTATTTATGCCTGTATTTGGTTTGAATAATGGAATGATACCTATTATTGCTTATAATTATGGAGCCGAACATAAAGAAAGATTGATCGAAACTATTAAATTGAGTATTTTTTATGCCATCGGGGTGATGTTCATTGGTTTAATGGCGATCCAAATCTTTACCGTTCAATTACTATCTTTGTTTAATGCTTCCGAAGAGATGATCAGGATTGGTTTACCAGCACTGCGAATTATTAGTTTGGGTTATCTATTTGCAGGGTTTAGTATTGTTTGCAGTTCCGTATATCAAGCTTTTGGAAATGGAATTTTAAGTTTAATTGGTGAAGTATCTAGGCAATTGGTTGTTTTATTACCTGTAGTCTATATTCTATCTCTACGAGGAGATGTAAATCTTATTTGGTGGGGTTATCCTATTGCAGAAGTAGTAGCTTTGATTTTAAATATAGTATTTCTTAGATTGATATATAATAAAATCATTACTCCAATGAGGGATAATGAAATTCTACAGTAGTTTATGTAAAGATATAGAATAAAAGAAAAAAGGTATGATCTAAGCTTAAAAACAATTTGCGAGTTATGAAAAAAGTCAAAAAATAGAAATTGTTAATTTGAATTGCTAATCTTGGGTAAAAATGTATTGGTTAGAAGATTTATAAAGACTCATAAATTTTGAGTAATACTTAATTTGAAAGGGGAAATCAATATGTTTGAAAAGATTATAAAAAAGTTTACTAAAAAAAGTAAAAAAGATGTGGCAGGAGAGGTTGCAGCTGGTGCTGTTGTAGGTACAGCTGTAGGAGCAGCTGCGGGAGTTTTGTTGGCTCCTAAATCTGGAAAAGAAACTAGAGAAGATATTAAAGAAAAATCCAAAGAAATCACAGAGAATGTAAAGGCAAGTGTAGAAGAAAAAATTGATGATGCTAAAGAATTAAAAAACAAAGTATCTAGTGACCTTGAAGTGCATATGGAAAAAATGAAAGACGTAAAAGATGAAGTGACCAAAGGTGTTAAAGAAGGATTCAGTAATGTAAAGGATATTATAAAGGATACTAAAGAAGAGGTTAAGGACGAAGTTGAAAAGGTAGAAAAGGATACTAAATAGAATTTTAAAGATTATTTTGGAAATCTGAAAAATGCTTCCTTGTTAGTTAATTAAACTAATTAGGAAGTTTTTTATTTAAAAGGAAAGTTCTACTTTCCTTTTAAATAAAAATAAAGGTTGTAGGGGATTATCCTCTGCCGTAGTGAGGAAGGGGCTCAGATGCGTAGCATCGTCGAAGGAAACCTAGGGTTTAATAGCGAAAGCGTCGTAGACGCTATTTTATATATAAAGCATTTAATGATAATTGATGTTCAGAGATTGTTTCTTAAATAGGTTATACAAATATTTCGTTTAAGATATAATGAATATAAGTATTTTACTAATCAGTTCTAGGAGGTTGTAAAATGGATTTTTTATCAATTGCTATTATTCTATTTATTCTATTAGAAACATCTAATGTAATTATTCTTTATTTTAAACCGGATTCTAAACTTGGAAATGGAGTGGCTGTATTTAACGGCTGGGAAAAATCAAAAAAAGATCCAGAAATCCACGAGTTTATTAAATATCTTGTATATTGGGTTGCTGGAACAAAACTTATATTTATAGTATTGCTAGTTGTTATTCTTCTAACGGGAAAGCCTGTTACAAAATTGCTGAGTGTAGTTGCACTTATATTATCTATATTGTCATTTTATTGGAGATTATATCCAATAATTAAAAAATTAGATAAAGGAGGCAATATTACCCCTCAGGGATACTCAAAAACAATTGGAGTAATGATTGCAAGTTTTATAGTAGTTTTTTTAGTTGCTTTGATACTTTACTTTATTTTTTTATAATTATGGAGTGTGCATTGTTGTATTAAAATAGTAAGGATTTTTTAAAATACTAGGATTTGTGAAGGAGAGTAAAGTATATGGCAAATTTTATTGTTACAGTTATTTTTATTGGCATAATTCTAAAGCAATGGTCTTACATACGAACTATAAAGGTTCCAGTAAAGAAAAGTATAGCGGAAATAGCCTTGTTTACTCTAGGGATATTTGCATTTGTTTTATTAACAATATATTCTACAAAAGAATATATACATTATTTAATTGGTGTATTTGGAGTTGTGGCATTTATTTTAATTTGGATTAAACTAGGTATTACTGATACTGGCGTTATAACGAATGCGCGGGGAAAAAAAGTATTTTTATGGAGTGAGATAAAAAATGTCGAAATAAGTAGAAAAGATTTTGTAAAAGTCGTTTATTTTAATAAATTAGGAGCGAAAATTTTCGAACAAAAATATGAAATAAAAAAACATGAGCAGATAGTAAGCTTATTACAAAAGAATAATATAAAAATTAGGAACACTTAATCATAGGAAATGATTGGAATTAAAGTCACAACAAGATTCTGTTGTGACTTTTCAGGATAGGGCTTATATATATATAGTTTTTATAACAAATAGTAAAATTTTACTTTTTTAAGCTTTTTTTATAAATTCCGCAAAAATATTTATTACCTAAGTATAAATGATATAATTATCAATAATTAAGCGATACAAGGGGAGGGGTTTTATTGGAAAAGAAGTATATTCTGGCACTAGATCAAGGGACTACGAGTTCTCGTGCTATTTTATTTGATAAATCTGGGAGTATGATTGCATCAGCCCAAAAAGAATTTAAACAATATTATCCAAAAGATGCTTGGGTCGAACATGATCCGATGGAAATTTGGGGAACCCAATCTGGAGTCTTAAGAGAAGTTATAGAAAAGGCAGCTGTAAGTTTAAGTCAAATAGCTGGTATAGGGATTACAAACCAAAGAGAAACTACGATAATTTGGGATAAAAAAACTGGAAGACCAATATATAATGCAATTGTTTGGCAGTGTAGACGTACTGCAAGCATTTGTGAAACTTTAAAAGAACGTGGCTTGGAGGAATATGTTAGAGAAAAAACTGGTTTAACTATAGATGCATATTTTTCAGCTACAAAGATAAAGTGGATATTAGATAATGTAGAAGGTTCTAGAGAAAGAGCAAGAAGAGGAGAACTGCTTTTTGGTACTGTTGATACTTGGCTACTATGGAATTTAACAAAAGGGAAAGTCCATGCAACTGACTATTCTAATGCATCAAGAACTATGCTCTATGATATAAAAGAATTAAAATGGGATAAATACCTTTTAGACGAATTGAGAATTCCCATAGAAATGATGCCAGAGGTTAAACCCTCATCGTACATCTTTGGATATACAGATTTAGAGAGATTTGGCGAAAGAATTCCAATAAGCGGAATAGCGGGAGATCAGCAAGCGGCATTATTTGGCCACACTTGCTTTGAAAAAGGGATGGCAAAAAATACCTATGGAACTGGCTGTTTTGTCTTAATGAATCTAGGCGAAGAGATGATAAATTCGAAACATGGCCTTGTAACAACTATTGCATGGGGTATAGATAATAAAGTTTATTATGCACTTGAGGGTAGTATATTTATAGCGGGGGCAGCTGTACAGTGGTTGCGAGATGGCTTAAAGATTATTAGAAGCTCAGAAGAATCTGAAACTTTAGCAAATAGTGTAGAAGATACCAATGGGGTTTATCTTGTTCCAGCTTTTGTAGGATTAGGAGCTCCATATTGGGATATGTATGCAAGAGGAACTATTGTGGGGATTACAAGAGATACATCCGCTGAACATATAGTCCGCGCAACTTTAGAATCAATAGCATATAGTACTAGAGATGTTCTAGAAGCGATGCAAGAGGATTCAGGAGTAGCATTAAAAACTTTAAGAGTAGATGGTGGTGCAGTCGCTAATAATTTTTTAATGCAATTCCAAGCTGATATACTAGATGTCTGTGTAGAAAGGCCAGCATTGACAGAGATAACAGCCTTAGGTGCTTGTTATCTTGCAGGACTCGCTACTAATTTCTGGGAGAATCAAGATGAAATTCTAGCTAATATACAGATTGATAGGTGCTATAAGGTAAAAATGGAGGAAGAAAAAAGACAAGAGTTATATAAAAACTGGAAGAGAGCCGTAGATAGGTCGCTAGGTTGGAAGGAGAACTAAAATCCTATGATTGCAGGTATTATTTTAGCATCTGGATATTCAAAGAGAATGCGAAGAGATAAACTCCTATTAGAATTTAATAGTAAAAAAGCAGTAGAGAATGTTATTTTAGCTGCTAAGAATTCAATGCTTTCTAGAGTAATCCTTGTATACAGAAGAGATAAAATTAGAATTATTGGAGAAAGCCATGGAATAGAGGCCATTGAAAATAATAGAGCTTATTTGGGCCAGTCTGAGAGTGTAAAGCTTGGAGTATCACAGGCGGATAATGTAGAGGGCTATCTTTTTTTAGTAGGAGATCAACCACTTATTTCAGCAGATTTCATTAATCAGATAATCTTAAAATTTAAGACATGTGGAAAAGGAATTGTTATACCTATATATAAAGATAAGATAAAAATGCCCATTCTTTTCTCTAATAAGTATAGAGATGAACTTTTAGCTTCAGAAGGAGAACAAGGTGGATATGAAATTATCGAGAATAATCCTGCAGACATAATATATATAGATGTAAAAGATTTTTACGAAGTAGCTGATTTTGATCATTATGAAGAATATTTAAAATTTTTAGAGGACAAAGAGGGGAATTAAGATGGAATATAAGATAGTAGAAAAAAATGGTTATCGATATATTACAATACCTGAGCTAACAGAACTGGGTCTTAAACATGCGTTTACAACCATAGATATGGATATAGGAATGAGTACAAATAAAAATATTGAAAATCTTAAAAAAAATGTTCAAGAAGTATATGATTTTTTAGATGTCCAACCCAAAATTCTTTACAATGCTTATCAAACACATAGTTCTAATGTAGCAATTATAGAAAATTTAGAACAAGGAATTGAAAGCCAACTTGGACGATATTTTCCTGATACAGATGGTTTAATAACAAGGAGGGATGATATCGCTTTAATAACAAGATTTGCAGATTGTGTTCCAATTTTGCTATTTGATAAAACCAACAAGGTTATGGCTAATATACATTCTGGATGGAAGGGGACACTAAAAGAAATCACAAAACAAGCTATATATGTTATGAAGAGATCTTTTAATTCAGATCCAAAAGATATTGTTGCAGTAATAGGGCCTGCTATTGGAAGAGATGACTTTGAGGTCCAAATAGATGTAGCTAGTCAATTCAAGGATAAATTTATTGATTGGGAAGACACTATAAGAAAAAAGAATGAAATAAAATATTTAATTGACTTACAAGAAATAAACAAACGGATACTTTTGGACAGCGGAATACAAGAAAAAAACTTAAGCATTATTGATCTCTCAACATATAAAGAAAAAGAAATATTTCACTCTTTTAGAAGAGATGGAGAAAAGTTTGGATTAATGGGGCTTGTTAGTGTTTTAAAGCTTTAAAGGAATACTGGTAATCGTTTTCCTTTATTTATCAACGTTTACAGCCATATTTATATATAAGAATATGTGAATTTATTATATACATTCTTCTAAAGTTCTGGTATACTTTAAAAAATACCAAATTTAGAAGGAGGAATTTTATGAGTTTATTAATGGCATTTTCCGTTGTACTTATCGTTTTAGCACTTGGAGATGTAGTTTCAACTAAAACGAAAGCTTTTATTCCATCAGTATTTGTAGCGGCATTATTATTTCTTTTTGGTTTCTGGACTTTCTTTCCAGCAGATATAGTTGCTTTAGCAGGATTCCAGATGCCAGTAGTTTTACTTTCCATGTATTTGTTAATTACGCATATGGGTACTATGTTATCCGTTCGTGAATTAGTAAGCCAGTGGAGAACAGTTGTTATCGCACTTATAGGAATCGTAGGTATCGTAGCATTGACGATGACAATAGGGGTTGCTCTATTTGGATTCGAAACAGCAGTTATAGCAACACCACCACTTACAGGAGGTATTGTAGCAGCAATTGTAATGAGTGATGCGGCAACTGCATTAGGTAAAGACAATCTTGCAATTCTTGCAATTATTACATATGTAATGCAAGGATTTGTTGGATATCCTCTTACTGGTATGTTGCTAAAAAAAGAAGGAAATAGATTGTTAGCAGGATTTAGGAGTGGGGAAATTGTTCATGTTAAAGAAGACCCTAGCACTACAGATAAACCAGCTAAGAAAAAATTGATTCCTGCTTTTCCAAAGGATTATCAAACCACATATATTACTCTAGCAAGACTTGGATTAGTTGCTTGGGCTGCAGTAGCATTTGCAGGAATTTTAGATCCTATAGTATCTATTTCTCCATTTGTTATATGTTTGATTTTTGGAGTTATAGCACAGGAAATCGGATTCGTAGAACAAAAGCCACTTAATACATCTGGATCTTTCGGATTCCTTATAACAGTACTAATGGCTTATGTATTCGCAGGTCTTGGAAGAGCAACACCTGCTATGTTATTAGAAATAGTGGTTCCTTTAGCAGGAATAATACTACTTGGAGTAACTGGAATGGCTATTCTTTCAATGTTTTTAGGAAAAAAACTTGGATATACTAAGGAAATGTCATTTGCTGTTGCATTAACAGCCTTATATGGCTTTCCGCCAAACTATATTTTAACAGAAGAAGCTTCAAAGGCATTATCACAAACTCAAGAAGAGAGAGAGTTCTTGATGGATGAAATGCTACCTAAGATGCTTGTAGGTGGGTTTACAACAGTAACAATAGTTTCAGTATTAATAGCAGGAATATTTGTAAATTTAATATAATTGAAAGCGCCCTAGGGCGCTTTTTTACGAAGGTGGGATACCATGCAAAAAATAAGTTGTAGTTGGAAAGATAATATGGCATTTCAAGCAAAAGATGAATTTGGGCATACTGTCGTAATGGATTTGGCAGAGGATGCAGGAGGAAACAACGAAGGATTTAGACCAATGCCTATGCTTCTTGTTGGATTAGGAGGATGTCTTGGTGTTGATGTAAAAATAATCCTAGATAAAATGAAAGTGGAAATAGATTCACTTGATTTAGATATTGAGGGGATTATGGATGTGACTAAAACACCTAAAACATATGAAGAAATTGTTGTTACATTTAAATTTAAAGGTAGAGATTTAGATTTAGAAAAGCTAGAAAGAGCAATCAACCTAGCTGAAGAGAAGTATTGCAATGTAAGTGCAATATTATCTCAAACTTGTAAAATATCTCATAGGACAATTATATAGTAAGGGAGGTTTTTTAATGAAGACAAATTTGGATAGAATAAAAAATGATATAGAAAAATTATCTGAATTTAATAGTAGCAAAGACGGTGGTCTTACTAGATTTTCTTTAACTGCTGAAGATAAAATGGCAAGAGATTATTTAAAAAGTGAACTTCAAAAATTGAACCTAGATATATATGAAGACGCCGCAGGAACTCTATTTGGTAGAAGAGAAGGAACGGATAAAGATGCTAAAGTAATTCTTATAGGTTCACACTTTGATTCTGTAAAAAATGGAGGAAATTTTGACGGACCAGCTGGAGTAATTATGGCTCTTGAAATAATTAGAACACTAGATGAAAATAATGTAGTTCTAAAAAACCCACTTGAATTCGTAGCTATGATAGAAGAAGAGGGCGGTAGATTTGGATCAGGTGTTTTTGGAAGCCGTGCGATGGTTGGATTAGTTGATTATGCACAGCTTGAGCGAAACAAGGATAAAGATGGAATTTCTATGGCCGATGCTTTTAGAGACTTTGGATTTGATCCAACGAAAATAGGAGAAGCAAAAAAAGATAAAGAAAAAATAAAGGCATTTATAGAACTGCATATAGAGCAAGGACCAATTTTGGAAAAAGAATTAAAAGATGTTGGAATAGTAGAGTTTATTGTAGGTATCAATGAGTTTAAGGTGACAATTAATGGAAAGGCTGACCATGCGGGAACGACCCCCATGGATATGAGATCTGATGCAGTTTTAGCTGCTTCAAAAGTCATTTCTAAAATAGCTGAATATGCAATGGCAGAAAACAATGGAACTGTTGCGACGGTGGGCTCACTAGAAGTTAAACCTGGTGCCGCAAATATTGTAGCTAAAGAGGCAACTTTTACTGTAGACATTAGATCAAAATCACAAAAAAGTATCGACTCAGTTAAAGCTAAAATAGTACAAGATATAGAAAAAATTACAAATGAGACTGCTACAGGTTTTCAGATTTCAGAAATGCTAAATGCAGATCCTGTAGAAATGAATCCAAATATCGTTGAAATGTTTAAATCAAGTGCGAAAGATTTAGACTTTTCATATCAAATGATGTTGAGTGGGGCAGGTCATGATGCTATGATCATGTCACAAATTACAGATGTAGGATTAATCTTTGTTCCAAGTAAGGGTGGTAAAAGCCATTCTAAAGATGAGTGGACTGATTATGATCAACTTCAAAAAGGTATTGAGTTGATTTATGAAACAATTATTAAACTAGGGGAGGAATAAAACATGAATGTAAAAGAATTAAGGACAAAATATCAGGATTATGCAGTTGAGATGAGAAGGGAATTCCATATGAATCCTGAGCCAAGTATGAAGGAATTCAATACTCAAAAAAGAGTAATTGAAGAATTAGAAAAAATGGGGCTAAAACCCGTTAAATCAGGTGGAACTGGAGTTGTAGCTGAAATAAAAGGAAAAGGCGAAGGAAAAACCATAGCACTAAGAGCTGATATGGATGCGCTTGAAGTGCTAGAAGCTAGTGATGTTCCCTATAAATCAAAAACTGAAGGAATGATGCATGCATGTGGTCATGATGGACATATGGCAAGCCTTTTAACAGCAGCAAAGATATTAATGGATATGAAAGATGAATTTAATGGTACCGTTAAACTGCTTTTCCAACCAGGAGAAGAAATTGCACAAGGCGCTCTTGCAATGATTAAAGATGGTGCTTTAGATGGAGTGGATGGGGCTTTTGGGATCCATATTTGGAATGATTGTGAAGTTGGAAAGGTTTCGATAGAAGCTGGCCCTAGAATGGCTTCGGCAGGTATGTTTAAGATTTTCATAACAGGAAAAGGTGGACATGGTTCAATGCCACAGCAAGGAATAGACGCTGCAGTAGTAGCATCCGCTATAGTTATGAATTTACAAACGATAGTAAGTAGAGAAATATCACCATTAGATCCAGCAGTAGTAAGTGTAGGCATGGTAAAAGCAGGTTCAAGATGGAATGTAATTGCTGGAGATGCATATATGGAAGGTACTACTAGATGCTTTAGCATGGAAGTAAATGCTGGATTTGAAGATCAAATCAGGAGAATCGCAGAAAGTACAGCTAAAAGCTATAGAGCAGAAGCTAGGGTAGAGTATACTCAAATGGTTATACCAACTATAAATGATCCTATGATGTCAGAGATTGGCGAAGGTGCTGTTAGAAAAATAGCAGGTGAAGAAAGTATAATTAAGTTTGAAAAGACTACAGGTGGAGAGGACTTTGGTTTCTTTGCAGAGCATTGTCCTACAGCATTTGCATTTGTAGGTTCTAAAAACGAGGCGAAAATTCCATATGCTCCACATCATCATCCTAAGTTTGATATTGATGAAGATGCAATGATGACATCTGCAAGCCTTTATGCTCAATATGCAATAGACTTTTTAAATAAATAAAGAAAGAAATATAAAACAACCGGCTCAGATATAAACGAGCCGGTTGTTTTGCAGTTAAGATTAGATTCTAATTTGGTGATATATTTTTTTGCCTTTTTTAATTAGAATTTTTCCATCCTTAAAATCATCTTCTGTAATTATTTTGCCTAAGTCTTCTATTTTTTCTCCATCAATACTTACGCCACCTTGTTCAATTAATCTTCTGCCTTCACCATTTGATTTTATAAGACCAACATTTCGCATCAAGTCCAAGATGCCTATACCGTCTCCTATTAGTTCTTTATCTACAAGTGTAGATGGAACATCGCTTTCATCGCTACCATCAGCAAATAGAGCTTGAGAAGCCTTAAGAGCTTTTTCAGCTTCTTCTTCCCCGTGAATCATTCCAACAACTTCTAAAGCTAATCTTTCTTTTGCTTTATTTATTTCAGAGCCTTCAACATTTGTCAATTCTTCAATTTCTTCTAGCGGTATAAAAGTAAGTAATGAAAGGAATTTTTTAACATCTCTGTCGTCAGCATTTCTCATATATTGGAACATCTCATATGGAGATGTCTTTTCAGGGTCCAACCAGATAGCACCTTTTTCAGTTTTGCCCATTTTAGTTCCAGATGCTGTGGTAAGAAGTTTAAATGTCATACCATAGGATTGTCCTTGCTCAAGCTTTCTAATAAGCTCATATCCTCCAAGTATATTTGACCACTGGTCACTTCCACCTAATTGCAACTTGCAACCTAGTGTTCTATATAGGTGTAAGAAGTCATAGCTTTGCATAAGCATATAACCAAATTCAAAGAATGTTAGACCTTGTTCAAGTCTGCTTTTGTAACAATCGAAGTTAAGCATTCTATTTACAGAAAAATGTACTCCAATCTCTCTCATGAAATTAACAAAGTTTAGGTCCATTAACCAATCCGCATTATTAACCATAAAAGCTTTGCCTTCACTAAAGTCAAGAAACTTAGAAAGTTGCTCTTTAAATTTTGAAGCATTGTAATCTATCATCTCTCTAGTTAAGACTCTTCTCATATCGGATTTACCTGAAGGGTCGCCAATCATTGTAGTCCCACCACCTAAAAGAGCGATAGGTCTATGTCCTGCTCTTTGCATATGCATCATTACCATTACCTGTATAAAATGACCTAGTGTTAAACTATCTGCAGTTGCATCAAATCCAATATAAAAAGGAACAGACTCCTTTGCTAAAAGTTCTTTTAATTCATCTTCATGCGTACATTGATCTACATAACCTCTTTCGTTAAGAATATCATAAACGTTTTTCATATAATAACCCCTTTCAAAAAAATAAAGGGCTTACTCATCTAAAGGACGAGTAAACCCGTGGTACCACCTTAATTTGCGTAAAGCCTCATTTCACATATAGTGTGAATTTCCATTAGACTCCAGATTTGTATTTCGAATTTGAATTTGTTGAATTTCAGCCTTCATCAACTCTCTGTAGATCTATTACAAAATTCTACTATATCCTTCACAGTCTTTATTAATTTAACCTTATATTAATATAAGTAGAAATTATTGTCAAGAAAAAATAGAGGGTATTAACCCTCTATCTTGATTTCTGCAGAATTTTCCCATAAACCATGGATATTGCAATAGCTTGTTGCATAAATTGTACCTGAAGATGATACCTTGAATTTTGTGTTTACATCAAAAGAAGTAAGTAAATCTGATTCTCCATGAGCTGAGAAATTGTGAGTTGCTATTTCTACTGGAAATTTACCGTTTTCTGGTTTAAAATACACTTTAACCCAAGCTATATGATGTTCGAACACATTTGGGTGAGCTATTTCTTCACCAATAACAACTCTAACGTCTATTTCTTCTCCAACTTTTGCTGTCTCAGGTGCATGGATAACTGGTACATGCTTTTCACCTTTCCAATCTCCACTTTGATATAATTTTCCTATTGACATAAAAATCCTCCTTTAAATTCTAAATTCAAATAAATTGACTTGCAAAATATTTATACCCTTTAAATATCTAAAATCACAAATAAATTATTTAATATGGGAATAATTGAGTATAATATAGAAAAGAGGGGAGATATTATAATGGAAATAATGAATTTAATAGCTACAACTACATTTGGATTAGAGGCTGTTGCAAAAAGAGAATTAATGGCTTTGGGATATGAGGATATAACATTAGAAAATGGTAAGGTAAAGTTTAAAGGAAGACCAGAAGATATTGCAAAGGCCAATATATGGTTACGAACAGCAGAAAGAGTTTTGATAGAGGTTGGAGAATTCGGGGCGACTGCATTTGATGAATTGTTCGAAAAAACTAAGGAACTTCCATGGGAAGATTATATACCAGAGGATGCTAATTTTATTATCGATGGTAAAAGTATAAACTCTAAGTTGTTTTCTATTTCAGATTGTCAAAGAATAGTAGAAAAGGCAATAGTAGAAAGATTAAAGACAAAGTATCCAGTAGAATGGTTCGAAAAATCAGGCCCAAGATATAGAATAGAGGTTGCTTTGTTAAAGGATATTGCAACACTTACAATAGATACTTCAGGGGATGGTCTTCATAAAAGAGGGTATAGAGATAGAGCAGGGGATGCACCTATAAAAGAAACTCTTGCGGCTGCAATGGTTTATTTAAGTTTCTGGAATAAAGATAGAGTTCTTTTAGATCCATTTTGTGGAGCTGGGACCATTTTAATTGAAGCGGGTATGATAGGGAAAAATATCGCACCAGGTCTAGATAGAAGCTTTGATGCAGAGAATTTTCATTTCATTGATAAAGATATCTGGGAAAATGTGAGAGCAGAAGCATTAAAGGGTATAAACCATAATGTAAAACTAGAATTACTAGGAGCAGATATAGATAAAAGGTCGATATTAAGAGCAAGGGATAATGCAGCAAAAGTTGGTTTAGAAGAAGATATTGCTTTTTTCATGAAGGATATGAGAGATATAGACCTTTTAGATAATTATGGTGTGGTAATAACAAATCCTCCCTATGGTGAGAGAATGGGAGAAAAAGAAGAGGCAGAATTATTGTATAAAGACTTTGGCAAAAAGTTTAGAGAACTTGCAACATGGTCTATTTATACAATTACATCAAATGAGAATTTTGAAAAGCTATATGGTAAAAAGGCAGATAAGAAGAGAAAACTTTATAATGGTAGAATAAAGGTAGACTATTATCAGTATTATGGTCCAAGACCAAAGTAGAAAAGGGGGCAAGAAAATGGGAATTTATACAAAAGGTGGAGATAAAGGTAAGACCTCTCTATTTGATGATAAGAGAGTTACAAAAGATGATATAAGAGTTGAAAGTTATGGCACAATAGATGAGCTTGGAACTTTTCTAGGACTTGCGAAGAATTATGCCATCGACGAAGAAATGCGTGATAGAATCTTTAAAATTCAAAACAAGCTTTTTACTGTTGCAACAAATTTAGCAACTGAAGACGCAACTAAGGTAATGTATAAAATAAAAGAAGAAGACATCAAGGAACTTGAAGATATTATTGATATTTATATGGGTAGACTAAATGACCCAACTGGATTTATAATACCTGGTTCAAATTTAGCTTCTGCATACCTACATGTTGCAAGGACCGTTTGTAGGAGGGCTGAAAGAAGGATAGTTTCACTTTCAGGGATAGCTGAGGTTGACCCTTTGGTTATAAAATATGTAAATAGATTATCTGATGTTATCTATTCATTTGCCAGATATTCAGAAGAAGAGCAAGAGACAGTAAAATATGAATAAAACAACCAAATTACATTATTTAGTCTAATTTTATATAGTAATATAATTAACAATGGTATACAATAATAATGATCACCATTATATGGAGATGAATTAAAGAAGAATTTAGTGGTTTGATAAACCTCAAAGAGGTGATTATTATGCTAGATAACAATATTGAAGCTAAAATTTCAAAAAACATAATTATGCTAGATTACAACGTACTTGAGAGTATGGCTGATTGGGTCAGAGTTGTAGATTTGACTGGCACAGTAATCTATGCGAATATTTCTATGATAAAAGCAATTGGAGAAGATCTGGTCGGAAATATTTGCTATAAAGCGTATGGAAGAGATGAAAGGTGTAGTTTTTGCATTACAAATAGAAGTATAGAAACCGGTGAAACTGTTCAAAAAGAAGAGATTATAAAAGGGAAATATTATTCTGTAAAAAGTTCACCTGTAAAGGACAGACTAGGCAATACTGTTGCAGCAGTTGAAGTTTTTAGAGATGTAACACGCGAAAGGCAACTGGAGCTAGAACTTATTAATAGAAATACATTAATAAGTAAGGACTTACAATTTGCAAGAAGGATTCAAGAAAGGATACTCCCAAGACCAGGAGATTTTGACAGTTTGGAAATAAGTTATATTTTTCAACCTTCTGAAATGCTCAGTGGAGATATGTTTGATATCTACTATGTTGATGAAGCTAACATAGGGATTTACATCTGCGATGTGGCTGGACATGGAATTGCCGCGTCAATGTTGACTATGTTTATAAAAAGTACAATGAGGAATATCAAGGAAGAAATAATAAGTCCTGCTTTAGTTTTGGAGGAGCTTCATATTAGATTTGCTAAATTGGAATTTGAGGCTGAAAAGTACTTTACTATTTTCTACGGCGTATATAATAAAATCACACGAACTTTTAGATATGCTAATGCAGGTCATAATTGTTACCCTATTAGATTTAACAAATACGAGGTAGAACCGCTGAAAATCAAAGGTTATCCAATAACTGTATTATTTGATAAGGTAAGCTATAAAGAGGAC
This sequence comes from Gudongella sp., assembly GCA_034006985.1. GTDB lineage: Bacteria > Bacillota > Clostridia > Tissierellales > Tissierellaceae > Gudongella. The sequence continues at coordinate 44,697 of JAVERT010000011.1, read as the reverse complement.
GAGATAAAGTTAGAATTAGGAGATAAAATTCTTTTTTATACAGATGGGATAACTGAAGCAACGGATTACAATGAGGTTCAATTTGGTATTGAAGGTATATTAGATCAAGTACAAAAGAATCCCGATAATATTCTAAAAGAAATTGAAGATAAATTTATAATCCATAGCTGGGGAGAACAAAATGATGATTATGCTCTAGTGTTGGTAGAAGTTATTGATTAACCTAGAATATTAAGATTCTAGGTTATTTTTTTGATTATAGGAAGGGGAGAATACTATGCCATTAGGATTTGATTATTCAAAGAGCTTTTTAAAGGACCATGAGATTCAATATATGAAACCCGTTTTAGGGAAAGCACATAATATGATTCATGATGGGACAGGATTTGGTAGTGAGTACTCTGGATGGCTTGATTGGACAGAAAAGTATGATAGAGTTGAATATGAAAAATTAAAAAAAGTAGCAGAGAATATAAGGAATAATGCACAAATACTGCTAGTTATAGGCATTGGTGGTTCTTACTTAGGTGCAAGAGCTGTTATTGATGCACTTTCAAATAGCTTTTACAATGCTTTGCCTGATAATGAAAGAAAAACGCCACAAATTATTTTTATTGGGAACAACCTATCAACAAAGTATTATAAAGATGTTTTGGGATTAATTAAGGGTAAGGAAGTTTATATTAATGTAATTTCAAAGTCAGGTACTACAACAGAATCTGCTGTAGCATTTAGGATTTTTAGAGAATACATTGAGTTGAATTATGGAAAAGAAGAAGCTAAGAAGAGAATTATAGCAACGACAGATAAAGCTAGAGGTGCACTAAGAGAATTAGTCGAAAAAGAGGGTTATGAAAGCTTTATAATTCCAGATGAAATCGGAGGCAGATATTCTGTATTAACAGCAGTGGGATTATTACCAATTGCAGTAGCTGGAATAGATACAGATGAACTTATTCTAGGAGCTAATGATGCAGCAATAGAATACAGCAATCCAGTTTTAGAAGAAAATGATTGCTATAAATACGCTATTACTAGGCAATTGTTAAGTAGAAAAGATAAAGATATAGAGATATTAGTCAGCTATGAACCATCTCTGCAGTATATAGGAGAATGGTGGAAGCAATTATATGGAGAATCTGAAGGTAAAGACGGCAAGGGAATATTTCCAGCAAGTGTAAGCTTTACTGCAGATCTTCATTCAATGGGGCAGTGGATTCAAGATGGGAAAAGAAATATATTTGAAACAGTTATCAACATAGAAAAAGCCGAAGGTGAAATCGTGTTAGTTAAAGACAGTGAGAATTTAGATGGTTTAAATTACCTAGAAGGAAAAACTCTTGAGTTTATAAATCAAAAAGCAATGGAAGGAACTCTACTTGCGCACATTGAAGGAAATGTTCCAAACCTAGTGATTAATGTACCTGAATTAAGTGCTTATAATATTGGGGCTTTAATTTATTTCTTTGAAAAGGCATGTGCAATATCGGGTTATATTCAAGGAGTAAATCCATTTGATCAGCCAGGAGTAGAAGCTTATAAAAGGAATATGTTTAGGTTACTAGGCAAAGAGGGCTACTAACAAAGTGTTTTCAAATCGTGGAGAGGAGGCTTTAAATGGATTTCGAACATCTATTGATAAAAAAAGAAGGAAATATAAGCATATTATCGATTAACAGACCTAAGCAGTACAATCCGCTTAGTTCAGAAGTTTTAAATGAGTTATCTGATGCAATTGAATATATAAATACTGACGATGAATGTCATGTTTTAATCGTAACTGGAGAAGGCAGTGCTTTTGTAGCAGGGGCAGATATTTCAGAGATGAAGGATATGAATGCAGCACAAGCAAGAGATTTTGCAAAATCTGGATTAGATGTATTTAGAAAAATTGAATTAATGGAGAAACCTACTATAGCTGCAGTCAATGGTTTTGCATTGGGCGGCGGCTGTGAACTTTCTATGGCTTGTGACATTAGAATAGCTTCAACTAAAGCTAAGTTTGGACAGCCAGAGGTAGGACTAGGGATAACACCAGGATTTGGTGGAACCATTCGATTATCTCGATTAGTGGGAATAGCAAAGGCAAAAGAATTGATATTTACTGGTGAAATTATAAAAGCTGATGAAGCTCTAAGAATTGGTCTAGTAAATCAGCTAGTAGAACCAGAAGAACTTATAGATAAGGCTATCGATATGGCTAAAAAAATATCTAAAAATGCACAATTAGCGGTAAGATATTCAAAGACAGCTATAAATAAGAATTACGAAGTCGATGTGGATACAGCTATAGAAATTGAAAAAAATTTATTCGCATTGTGCTTTTCAAGTGAAGATCAAAAAGAAGGAATGGGAGCTTTTATAGAAAAAAGAAAGCCAGAATTTAAATTAAAATAGCGGAGGTGCTTTATGAAAAAAGTTGGTATTTTGGGAAGAGGAACAATGGCATTGGGTATTGTTCAAATATTTGCACAGAATGAATTTGATGTACTTATATGGGTTAGATCTATTGATGAAGAAAATCCAAGGGCGAGTATCGCTTCTATTGAAAAGGGTTTAAGTAAATTAGTTTCAAAAGAAAGAATCACACAAGAACAGATGAATAGCACTTTAGAAAATATAAAAATTACTACTCGTTTTGAAGATGTAGCAGAATGTGATTTAGTAATTGAAGCTATATCAGAAGATATGGATATTAAAAAACAAACATTTAAGAAATTAGACGTTATATGTAAAAATGACACTATACTCGCTACAAACACATCATCTCTTTCTATTACAGAAATTGCTAATTCAACCAATAGACCTGATAAAGTGATAGGAATGCACTTCTTTAATCCAGTTCCAGTTATGAAATTAGTTGAGGTTATTAAGGGGATTGCAACTTCAGATGATACGATGGATAAAATTATGGAGTTATCAAAAATTGTAGGGAAAACTCCTGTAGTTGTTGAAGAGGCACCAGGATTTGTAGTAAATAGGATACTAATTCCTATGATAAATGAGGCTGTAGGAATCCTTGCTGATGGTGTAGCAAGTGCAGAAGACATTGATGAAGCGATGAAGCTAGGAGCAAATCATCCGATAGGGCCATTGGCGCTAGGAGATTTGGTTGGATTAGATGTTTGTATAGCTATAATGGATGTTCTTTATAATGAGTTTGGAGATAGCAAATATAGAGCTCATCCATTAATGAGAAAGATGGTAAGAGGAAATCTTTTAGGTAGAAAAACTAAAGAAGGTTTCTATAAATATTAATATTTAATCTGGTTTTAATTTAATTATTGACACCTATGATATTTAAAAACTCTGAGATGCCTGTAAAATGGCGCCTCAGAGTTTTTTTGTATTTTAAAGAGTTTGTAATTCTTTTCTTTTTCAGATTATCTCAATGATGAAATTGGAAATTATCTATTTGGTTAGATGTTGAGTTTTATAAAGCTCTGCATAAACACCATTTTCTTTCATTAAGCATTCGTGATTTCCATCTTCAACAATAATTCCATTCTCAAATACAAGTATTCTATCTGCATTTCTAACAGTAGATAATCTATGAGCAATAACAAAAGTTGTTCTACCAATTATTAGGCTATCAAAGGTTTCTTGTATTTTAGATTCAGTAACACTATCAAGAGCCGAAGTTGCTTCATCTAAAATGAGGAATGGTGGATTTTTTAGGAATATACGGGCTATAGAAATACGTTGCTTCTGACCACCAGAAAGCATTGCACCTCGTTCTCCAACAAAAGTATTAAAGCCATCAGACATAGCAAGAATATCATCATAAATTTCAGCCTGTTTTGCTGCTTTTGCAACTTCATTAGGAGTAGCATCAGGTCTACCATATCTTATATTTTCAAGAATACTATCAGCAAAAAGAAATACTTCTTGTTCGACTACTCCAATATTTTTATGCAAAGACTCTTGTGTGACATCGCGTATATCTATATGGTCAAGCAAAATTTTTCCTTCATCAACATCATAGAATCGAGGAATCAATTTACATAGTGTTGATTTTCCACCACCTGATTGACCTACGACTGCAATTGTTTCGCCAGGGTTGACATGAAGAGAAATATTGTGTAATACTGGAATTCCTTTTTTGTAAGAAAAACTAATATTTTCAATATCTAATTCGCCTTTTACTCTACCCAATTCTATCGCATTAGGAGCATCTTTCATTTCAGTTTCAGTGCGCATCATATCTACAAAACGTACAAGTCCAGCTCCACCTTTTGCAAATAGTTCAGCAAAGTTTGAAAGTTTTCTAATTGGAGTTATAAAAGTAGCAATATATAAACTAAAAGTAATTAAATCAATTTGGTCCATTTGCCCTTTCATAATTAATATACCACCTACTAAGATAACTGTTGCTGGCAAAATACAAAGAAAAAATTCCATTGTAGCATTGAAATGTCCCATTGTCTTATAAAATCTTGTTTTAGATGTTTTGAAAGCATCATTTGATTCACTAAACTTATCAAATTCTGAATTCTCATTTGCAAATGCTTTAGCTGTCTTCATCCCTGAAAGTCCAGATTCAATATTTACATTTATAGAGGCAGTTTTTTCTTTTACTTCCAGAGAAGCTTTTGACATTTCAGCCCGTCTATTCCACACAACGAATAAAAATATTGGCAAGATTAGAGCAATAACCAAAGTTAATTTCCACTGAATAGTAAATAAAATAAATAGCGATCCTATTATCGTTAATGAAGATATAAAAATATCTTCAGGCCCATGATGAGCAAGTTCAGTTATATCAAACAAATCTGCTGTCAATCTACTCATTAGTTGACCTGTGCGGTTTTTATCAAAGTATCCATAGGACAATTCCTGCATATGTTGAAATAAATCACTTCTTATATCCGCTTCGACTAATACACCAAAGGTGTGGCCATAGTAGGTTATTATGTAGTAGAAAAAAGCTCTTAAAGTATAGGCTAATAACATAATTACCATAATAGTTATGAAAGCTGTATAAGCACTAACCGGTAGTAGTGTAGTGAGAGAATAACGTGTTATTGCCGGGAATGACAAGTCAATAACTGCAATTAAGAATGCACATGACATGTCTAGTATAAATAATTTTTTGTGTGGTTTAAAATATGAGAAGAATATTGAAATTAAAGATTTTTTTTGAAATTCTTTTGTGTTCATTTTTAGTATTTCCCTTTCTTTTATGTGTATTAGTATATTTTTTTGTATAATATAAAATTGATTTATATTATATTAAGACTTCTTTACAACTTTAGCAACTATTATTCTACCATATGTTAAGGATTAAAAGCTGATAATTAAATAAGTTTTTGATTTTTTTAGCATTTCGGATGAAAAATAAATTTCGATTAAATCCATATATATTATAATTTTATATTATAGTAGAAGTATTTGCGCACAATAAAATATCTTATTAACATTGACACTAGTAGATATTTAATGATATTATTAGTTAGTTAGAGGGAGTAACTGCCCAATAGGGAACTTAAGTCACCAATACGGATGAAAATCCTGGTTTAAGTGATATAAAATCGTGTGAGACTCTACAATTCTTGGTCGGATTGTAGAGTTTTTTGTTTTGTAAAGGAGAGAATTATGAACGAGTTTTTATTAAGTTTATTTGAGTCATTTCCACTTATCGTATTACTTGCTATTATTGGTTTGTTTTTATTGAGTTTAGGAAAAGGTGCGGATATTTTAATTGATCAGGCCGTTATTTTGTCTGGGTATCTAAAAATACCAAAAGCTATAATGGGTGCAACTATAATTTCACTAGGGACCACTTTACCAGAACTTTCGGTGTCAACAATGGCTGCAATTGGCGGAAATCCAGGTCTTGCTTTGGGGAATGCTGTGGGTTCTATTATAACTAATGCGGCATTGATAATAGGCTTATCGGCAATGATTAGACCAATAGACATTGATCCAAAAAACATAAAAGTTCAATCATGGGTAAAATTAGGTGCAGCGAGTCTGTTAGTTTTATTCTCACTTCCATTTTTTGCGAGTGATGATATTGGAAAGATTCCTCAAATTGGTGGGTTCATATTTGTGGGAATGCTAGTTATATACCTTTACTGGTCATATAAAGAATCAAAAAGATATGCTTTTATGGAAGAAGAAAATTTAGAAGAAAATGTTACCAATAAAATGGTAGTGGAAAAACTATTATTAATTATTGTAGGGATGGTAATAGTCATTTTTTCTTCTAAGGTTTTAATACCTGCTGTTGAGATTAGTGCAATAAGGGTAGGTATTCCACAAGCGGTTATAGCTGCAACATTAGTAGCATTCGGTACTAGTTTGCCAGAATTAACTACAAGTATAAAAGCAGTTTTAAAAGGCTATGGAGAATTAGCTGTTGGGAATATAGTAGGTGCAAACATATTAAATATCCTATTTGTAATTGGAGTATCAGCGGCAGTCACACCAAGAGGATTATTAGTACCCGAAATATTCTATAGAGTTCATTTTCCAGCAATGGTATTGATCTTAATTTTATTTAAATTATTTACGAGTAAAAAAGCTACCATAATTGGAAGAAGACAAGGCTTTTTATTATTTGTTATATATTTACTATATTTAGGAGCAAATTTAGCTATTAAAGCATAAAATATAAAGCCCTATTGGTAATTAACCAATAGGGCTTTAATGTTTTACGTAGTTTAGGATTTTTAAATCTTTATATTTTTTCAATTGTGAATTGTATTATATTACTTTTGTTAGATTTTTACTTATTAAACTGTCTCCAATTTGGTAGATGTTACCTGCACCCATTGTAACAACTACATCGTGATTAGAAGCTTCTTTAATTATATAGTTTTCTATATCTTCAAAACTGCTTAAGTAGATGGCATCTTTACCTTTTTCCCTAATTCTTTTTGCCAAATCTCTAGAGTGAATTTCTCCGCAATCTTTTTCTCTGGCTGCATAGATGTCGGCAATAATTATCTTGTCAGCATCATTAAATGCCTCTGAAAAGCTGTCTAAAAGAATCCTAGTCCTAGTGAATGTATGTGGCTGAAATATACAATATATTTTTTCTTTGGTAGATTTTCTTAAAGCATTTAAGCTGGCTTTTATTTCTGTAGGATGATGAGCATAATCATCAATTATTTCTATTCCTTCTAAAAAACCTTTATGTTCAAGTCTTCTATGAACACCAGTGTAACTTGATATATAAGTTTTAATATGGGAAGATTCTATACCAATATTATGGCAAGTGGCTATTGCAGCAAGACTATTATAAATATTATGAATACCCATTACACTTAATTTTATATTTAAAATAAAATACCCCTTATAAAAAACATCAAATTTAGGGAAACCATTTGCATCAAATTCTATGTTTTTAGCTCTATAATCTGATTCTTCTTCTATTCCAAAGCTTATAATTTTTGCTTGAACATCTTCTATTATACTTTTAGTATTAGCATCATCCAAGTTTAATATTGCACAATTATCCTTAGTTAAGTTCATTAAAAAACTTTTAAAGGTATCTTTAATATGTGAAATGCTTTTAAAGAAGTCTAGATGATCTTCATCGATATTTAAAACAATTGCCATAGTAGGAAAATACTTTAGAATATTAGCTTTATATTCACATGCTTCTGTTAAGAGATAATCATCGGAACCTAATTTGATATTCCCTCCAATATCATCTAACTCTCCACCTAACAAGATGGTTGGGTTAAGAGTTGTATGATTCATTACAGTTGCTATCATGCTAGTTGTGGTAGTTTTCCCATGTGTACCTGAAACTGCTATGGAATGTTTGTAATTTTTCATAATAGAACCTAAAAATTTAGCTCTGTCCACTACTGTGGCATTTGATTCAATCGCAGCAAGTAATTCTTCATTTTCAGGCGATATTGCGTCAGTATAAATTACTAAGTCAACATCTTTGATATTATCTTTACTGTGCCCAATCGTAACAGTTGCTCCTAACTTTATTAATTCAGATACTATAAGACTATCATTTGCATCTGATCCCGACACTATATAATTATTGTTTATCAATATTTTAGCTAAACCACTCATACTAATCCCACCGATACCAATAAAGTGTACCTTAGAATATATTGGATTATCTAAATTAAATTCGAACATTTATTTTCCTCCTAAATCTATACAACAAAATTGTTTCTTACCATTAAATAATTTATTTACACAGTTCAATGATTATATCATACCAAATAATAAAAAAAAGAACAAATTATGGAATGCTTAATTTCTAATTTGCTTTTTAATCTCTCTGCTATTTTTCCATGCTTTATAACTGACCTTTATCAACTAGCTTATATTCAATCTTTATTATATACAAAATCGGAATAAAGTAAAGTAGCTAATTTAATAAAGCTGTTATAAATCTTATTTCACATAGTTTTAGCATTACTCCAATAGTAGATTTTATACTCTTATTATTCTGAAGGATAATTATATGATAACAAGAATTAATTTATTATTACTTGTGGCATCAGTAAGTTCTGTTAAGTGGAAATCGGTTGAAAGATATGAAGAAATAAGCTTTGTGTAGATATTTTTTACATATATTTTACATGATTCTGGTCATAGATTTTACATGACTTTGATAGTTTATTTATATAATACCGCATAAGTCGAAAGTTATGAAAAACATACAATTATAATGATTATTCATAATATATAACAAGTTGCTAGGATAACTGACTAGACTGAATTTTATCTAATAGGGAGAATTGAGAGTAGCAATACTATGTTTTCAAAAAAGTGATAAGGGTATGGAAGACTATATTATTGGTAGATTGGGGTAAATAAAAAAGGAGTGTAAAAGATGAGAGGTAACTTTGATAAAGAATTAGATTTACTGAATAACGAAATTATAAAAATGGGAGGATTAGTAGAAGAAAGAATTGAAAGTGCAGTAAAAGCCTTAATAAATAGAGATATAGCCTTGGCAAAAGACGTTATTCAGGGTGATATTGAAATAGACGAGATGGAAAGAGATATTGAATCTAGATGTTTGAAACTCATACTACTTCAACAACCAGTTGCAAAAGATCTTAGATTAATATCTTCCATACTAAAGATGATAACTGATCTTGAGAGAATTGGGGATCATGCGCAAGACATTTCTGAGATAACCTTACTGTTTTCAGACGAAAAATATATTAAGGAACTAATCCATATTCCTCAAATGGCTGAAGCTACTATATACATGGTAAGAACAAGTATTGATGCTTTTGTAAATCATAATGCGGATTTAGCCTATGAAGTAATAAATTATGATGATAAAGTAGATGATTTATTTGATATAATAAAAGATGAACTTATTCTTTTAATTAGAGAGGATATTAACAATGGGGAACAAGCTATTAACTTCCTTATGATATCCAAATATTTTGAGAGAATAGGAGATCATGCAGAAAATATAGCTGAATGGGTTCTGTTTTCTATTTTAGGAAAACATGTGAATTAATAAAATTGGAGTGGTTATATGCTTAAGATATGTTGCGTTGAAGATGATGATAGTATTAGACAGCTGATAGTTTATGCTTTGGAAAATAGTGGATTTAAAGCAGAAGGATTTGAAAATGGCGATGAGTTTCTTTCTAAGGCTGATAGTATTATCCCAGACTTAATTCTTTTAGATATTATGATGCCGGGGACAGATGGATTAAAAATCCTAGAGCAGCTTAAGAGTAATACTATTCTTAAGGACATTCCAGTAATAATGATTACTGCAAAGACTACTGAATTTGATAGAGTAAAAGGGCTTGATATGGGTGCAGATGATTATATTTCAAAGCCTTTTGGAGTTATGGAACTAATCTCTAGGGTCAAAGCTGTTTTAAGAAGGACTAATACACCTTCTTCATTAAATAGTTTTTCATTAAATGGAATATCCATCGATTATGAAAAAAGAATAGTAACTGTAGATGGTAAAATTGTTAAATTGGCATATAAAGAATTTGAGCTACTCTATTTTTTATTGAAAAATCAAGATATAGTTCTGACAAGAGAAACACTTATGAACCAACTGTGGGGTTTTGATTTTGAAGGTGAAACTAGAACTGTGGATGTTCATATTGCAACCCTAAGACAAAAGATAGGCGAAAAGGGAAATCTCATACAAACTATAAGGAATGTGGGATATAAGGTAGGTAATATTTCATGAAAAGAAAAATATACTTTAATATAGCTATTTTGTCTTCCTTAGTTGCCATTGTAGTTACAGTATTTCTACTTTTTACATTTTATAATTTCCATGTTAAAAACGAAATAAAGGCACTAAAAGATTATGGAAATATAATGGTAGATATATTAGATCCTTTAGATATTACCACATTGGATTCTTTAAAGAAAAATATAGACCCAAATATTAGGATCACAATAATAGATTTAGATGGACAAGTATCATTTGACAATATGGCAGATTCTCAAACTATGGAAAATCATCTAGATAGGGCAGAAGTAAAGGATGCATTGCAATATGGGGAAGGAGAAGCAATCAGAAATTCTGCTACTCTAGATAAGAATACTTATTATTATGCGGTCATGCTTTCAAACAATTCTATACTTAGGATATCTCGTCAAAGTGCTAATATAATTTCCCAATTTAAAAATATATTGCCTATTATATTTTTAATTGTACTCTTAATATTATTATTATCTTTTCTCACATCGTCAATACTTACAAAAAAAATTATAGAACCAGTAGAAAATGTAGTTAAGAATTTGGAAAGATTTGTTGATAATAAAGAATTAGATGAAGTTGTTATTTATGATGAGATTATGCCATTTGTAAAAAAAGTAGAAAAACAAAATGAACAAATAAGGTTTAATATTAAGACTTTAGAGGAAAAAGCTGCTCTAATGGATGTAATAACTTCTAGTATGGAAGAAGGTCTTATATTAATTGATAAGGATAAAAAAATATTATCTGCAAATGATAGTGGTATCAAACTATTCCAAGGAAATGATAAGGTATCCTATTATGGAAATGATTTTATAACACTATCTAGAAGTATGAAATTATATAAGGCTTTGGAAAAATCAATAGCTAATAATTCCAGAGAAGAATTAATCTTAAATCGCGGAGAAAAGTATTTAAATATATATATTAATCCTGTTTTAAGTGATACCAGTTTAGTAGGTTTAGTTATACTAGTTGTAGATTTTACTAAGAAACACAAACTTGATCTTATGCGTAGAGAATTTTCTGCAAATGTTTCGCATGAGTTAAAAACTCCATTAACATCAATTAATGGATATGCTGAAATGATAGAAAGTGGAATGGCAAAAGATGCTGACATAAAAAGCTTCGCTTCAACTATTAGAACAGAAGGGTCTAGATTATTAAATCTTATTGATTCTATAATTAAGCTATCTAAGATAGAAGAGGAAGAATTCAATACAGATTTTAACATTATTGACCTTTATAGTATCGGGGAAAGCATTGTAAATAATTTAAGTTTTATCGCAGAAGAAAAAAATATTGATTTAAATATAAATGGTAAAGCTACTTATATAAATGGAAATAAGAACATGATTGAGGAATTGATTTATAATCTTTTGGATAATGGGATTAAATATACTCCGTCTGGTGGAAAGGTTGATTTATCTATTACAAATCAGGATGGGTGGGCGATTATTAAAGTAGTAGATACAGGGATAGGTATTCCTCCTTCCGAACAAAATAGAATTTTTGAAAGATTTTATACTGTCGATAAAAGCAGAACAAAAAAGAATCAAAGTACAGGCCTAGGGCTTTCCATAGTCAAACATATAGTGGAAAACCATGGTGGAATGATTGAATTAAGGAGTGAAATCAATACAGGAACAGAAATTACAATAAAAATAATAGAAGGCTAAGAATCCAATTCACCTGGATTCTTAGTTTTTTTATGTACATTATAAAATAGTTTAAATATTTTGAAACTTTATGAAAAAAAAAAAGGAATTTGGGTATAAATGTAGAATAAGTAGTAGTAGAAGCAATTTAATCATAAGAGAGGGTGGCGAGACTATGAATATCACAGATGTAAGGGTAAGGAAGGTAACAGAAGAGGGCAAGATGAAAGCAATAGTTTCAGTTACTTTTGATGAAGAGTTTGTGGTTCACGACATCAAAGTAATAGAAGGCCAGAACGGATTGTTTATTGCAATGCCAAGTAGAAAAATGGCAGATGGGGAATTTAGGGACATTGCTCACCCAATCAATGCCACCACTAGGCAAAAGATTCAAGAAGCTGTTTTTGAAGAGTATAAAAAAGCATTAACAGCAGAGTAAAAAAGCCTTTTGGGGCTTTTTTTACGTTTATTGTTATTTAATTTTCATAAATTTGTTAATTTAGGGTGTAAATATATGATAAATGAGTTAAAATAATAGAGAGGAAATAAAGAAAGCCTCCAAAAACATTAAAATGGGACTTTCTTTAAAATTCAAAACGGAAAGTTTTTGTATGAATAAAAATAATAGAACCTTCCAATTTGTTATAAAAGAAGAGGTGTAATTTATGAATATAGGCATTGTACTAGCAGCCGGAGAAGGTACTAGGATGAAATCTAAAAAACCAAAGGTTATTCATAGTATATGTGGAAAACCTTTGATTTCGCATGTTCTGGATGCCGCTATATTAGCAGGTGTTGATAAAAATGTAGTTATTATAGGACATGGAAAAGAAGATGTTGTAGATTGTGTTAAAGGAGAAGGAATCGTTTTCGCGGAACAGCCAATTCATGATGGAGCTCCATATGGAACCGGTTTTGCAGTGATGCAGGCGGTAAATTATATTAGTGACGATGATGATGTCGTAATACTCTGCGGTGATACGCCTCTTATAAAACCTAGCACTATCAAAGAGTTAATCAAATTTCACAAAGATGAAAAAAACCATGCAACTGTACTTACTACTAAATTAGAAGATCCTAGTGGTTATGGTAGAATTGTAAAAAAAGATACAGGAGAAATAGAAAAGATTGTAGAACAAAAAGATGCAACTGAAGAAGAAAGAGCCATAAAAGAAATAAACTCAGGTTTTTATTGTTTCAAAGGTAGAGAATTAAAACGTGGATTAGAAAAAATAACAAATAAAAACTTACAAAATGAATTTTATTTGACTGATGTAATTGAAGTGTTGAGCAAAGAAGGATATAATATAAAAGCTTTGAATGTTGATGATCCATCTCAATTGCATGGCATTAATTCAAGAGAACAGCTAGCACAGGCAGAATCAATTATGAGAAATAGCATAAATAAAGAGCATATGGAAAATGGAGTTAGTTTCATAAATTCTGCATCGACTTATATTGAATCTTCGGTTAAAATAGGAAAAGATACTATTATTTATCCAAATGTTTACCTTGAAAAGAATACCGTAATAGGAGAAGATTGTATTATAAGGTCTAATTCTAGAATAGTAGATAGTATTATAGAAGACAATGTAGAAATCGAAGCTTCATTGATAGAATCGAGTTTCGTCGGCAATAATTGTCATATAGGACCTTTTGCGCACCTAAGACCACTTGCAAAATTAGGGAATAATGTAAAAATAGGTAATTTTGTTGAAGTGAAAAAATCTACAATAAAAGATAATACCAAAGCTGGGCATCTTGCCTATATAGGAGATGCAGATATTGGAGAATCAGTCAATATAGGCTGTGGAGTAATATTTGTAAACTACAATGGCAAAACAAAATCTAGATCTCTTGTAGGTGATAATGCTTTTGTGGGGAGCAACTCAAATATAGTTGCCCCAGTAGAAGTTGCAAAGTGGGGTTATATTGCAGCTGGATCAACCATAACAAAAGATGTAGGAGAAGGAGACCTCTCGATAGAGAGAGCCCAGCAAGTAAATATACCTGGATGGGTAGAAAGAAAAGGTTTTAAAAAAGATAAATAATTAGGAGGATGTTGATATGAACCTGTGTTTGGGTAAAATTAAGGTTTTTACCGGTAATGCCAACAGAGACTTGGTAAAGAAAATTTGTCAGGAACTAAATATAGAAATGGGGAAATGTGAGGTAACTCAGTTTAGCGATGGAGAAATAAGTGTAAATATCAGTGAAACCGTAAGAGGTTGTGATGTTTTTATTATTCAACCTACAAATACCCCTGTAAATGATAATATAATGGAGCTATTAATACTTATAGATGCTCTAAAAAGAGCATCTGCAGGTAGAATTAATGCTGTTATTCCATATTATGGATATGCAAGACAAGATAGAAAAACCAAGGCAAGAGATCCTATAACTGCAAAGCTTATAGCTAATCTTATAACTATAGCTGGTGCAGACAGAGTAGTTGGTATGGACCTTCATGCTGGGCAAATTCAAGGCTATTTTGATATCCCAGTAGACCATCTAACTGCAATACCTATCCTAGCAGAGCATTTTAAACATATAGTTGGCGAGGATACAGTTATCGTATCACCTGATCTAGGAGGAGTAACAAGAGCTAGAACATTTGCTAATATATTAGACTTGCCAATCGCGATTATTGAAAAGCGAAGACCAAAGGCAAATGTATCTGAAGTTATGAATGTAATTGGAGAAATAGAAGGGAAGGATGTCATCTTAGTAGATGATATTATAGACACAGCAGGAACAATCGTTAAAGCTGCTAGTGTTTTAAAAAGCTTTGGAGCAAAAAAAATCTATGGTTGCGCAACTCATGGAGTTCTTTCAGGTCCTGCACTTGATAGAATTCACAATTCGGAACTAGAGAAATTTGTAATTACAGATACAATACCACTATCTGATATGGCTAAAATAGATAAAATCGAAGTAGTAAGCGTAGCGCCAATACTAGCAGAAGCAGTAAAGAGAATTAATAATAATCAGTCTGTGAGTATTATATTTGAATAATCACGCCGGATTAAGGAGTTGGTAATGTGATTGTTGTAGCAGGGCTAGGAAATCCAGGCACAAAGTATTCATCTACTAGGCACAATGTAGGTTTTGATGTAGTAGATGTTTTGGCTAATAAATTTGGTATAAAGCTTAATAAAATTAAATTTAAAGGTTTGGTAGGCGAAGGAATATGGGCAGGAGAAAAAATTGTTCTAATAAAACCATCGACATATATGAACCTAAGTGGAGAATCAATCAGACCAGTAATGGATTTTTACAAGTTAAAGCCAGAAGAGTTAATTGTAGTAGTAGATGATATAGATATAGAATTTGGAACAATTAAAATTAAGAAAAAAGGTAGTGCGGGAACACACAATGGATTAAAGTCTATTTTATTACAAACAGGAACAGATCAATTTCCAAGGGTGAAAATTGGGATAGGTCGAAAACCAGAAAATTATGATCTTGCAGATTTTGTATTAAGTAAGTTTTCAAAATCAGAAAGACAAATTATTGATAAAGCTATTTTAAATGCTGCTGATGCAATCGATGAACTTATATCAAATGGCATTGACAGTGCAATGAATAAATTTAATATAAAGACCCCAGCCCAGGATTAACCTGGGCTTAAAGTATTGGAGGAAATCATGAAAGACTTTCTACTAGACCCACTTTCAAGTCTTAAATCCTATAAAAAGCTAATTGATGATATTAAGAACAAGGTATCGCCGATAGCTTTGCATGGAATTTTAGAAGAGAATATGGGTCATTTTATAATGAGTCTAAATAAAGAGACTGATAAGCAGATACTCTTAGTTACTTACAATGAAAAAAGAAGCAAAGAGATATATGAGGATTTAAAGAATATATACGATGATATAGAAGTGAGTTTATTTCCACAGAAAGAGTTAATATTATACGATGTAGATGCATTTAGCTCAGAAAGAACTCACCAAAGACTAAGAGTGCTGTCTAGCTTAGAATTAAAAAGGACTAAGATAGTAGTAACCTCCTTGGGAGCATTGTTAGATAAAATTCTATCTAGAAATGTGTTTTTGGATAATACATTAAGCTTAGAAGTTGGAGATGAGATAGAATTAGATAAAGTTCTTAGAATACTAGTAGACTCCGGATATGAAAGAGTAAGCCTTGTAGAGCAGACTGGTCAATTTTCTTTAAGAGGTGGAATAGTAGATGTATTTCCACCTTTTTATGAGTTTCCAGTGCGTATTGAATTTTTTGATATGCAAGTAGACTCAATAAGATTTTTTGACTATAGAGATCAAAGATCGCTTGATACTACGGACTCTATTATAATTCATCCTACAAAAGAATTAATAATTCCTGAAGATGAAAAAAAAGTAGTAGCAGATAAATTAGAGAAAGAATTTAAGAAAGCCTACAAAAAACCAGCCTTCAGTATAGAGCAAAAAGAAAAACTTGAAAAGTTCGAAAAATATATTGAAGTTCTAAGGGCAGGAGAAACTCTTGAAAACTTGGATATAGTTACACCTTATATAAACTCAAATTTATTAAGTTCTATTCTAGAATACTTTGGAGAGGATTCTCTAGTTTTATTAGATGAGCCTAGAAGACTTAGGGAAAACTATGAAGAAACTCATAGCTTGTTTGTCGAAAGAATGACTGATTTACTAGAAATCGGTGAAGTTTTAAATTCTCATATTGAAATTAAGTTTACATATGATAAATTAGCAGAAATCTTTAAAGAGAAACAAGTAATTACAAATGCTGCTTTTTTAAAGCAAGACAATGATTTTCCTCCAAAGTCAATAAACCAATTTCATATGAGGACTATGCCCTTATATCATGGAAAACTTGATATGTTAAAGGAAGATTTGGATAGATATCTTTATAAAGGATATAAACTTGTTATACTTGCAGCTACGGTTGATAGGGGAAAAAAATTAGAAGATTTATTAAAAAAATTAGGAATTCACTCTGAATTTCATGAAACTAGAGAAAAATCTATAAAGACAGGACAAATATATATCACAATAGGGGCAATTAACGCAGGATTTGAATATGAAGAAATAAAATTTGCAGTAATTAGTGATAAAGAAATATTTGGCTCAGGGAAAACAAAGTCAAAGAGAAAACGAGATAGGTCAAAAAAAGAAAAAAACAACTTAACTTTTGGAGATTTAAATGAAGGAGATTATGTAGTCCATGAAGATTATGGGATTGGTCAATATCAAGGAATTGAAAAATTAAAAATCCAAGGTATTACTAAGGATTATCTTTTGATACAATACAAAGCTAAAGATAGATTGTATTTACCTATTGAACAAATGAGTATGATTCAAAAATATATTGGTTCAGATAGTGTAAAACCAAAGATCAATCGATTAAATAGCAATGAATGGTCTAGAACAAAGACTAAAACTAAAAAAGCAATTGAAGAAATGGCTATGGACTTATTAGAATTATATGCTAAAAGAGAGAAAGTAACTGGATACCAATTTTCAGAAGATTTTCCATGGCAACAAGAATTTGAAGAGATGTTTCCATATGAAGAAACCAGTGGTCAGATCAATTCAATTGAAGAAATAAAAAGAGATATGGAAAAGAATAAACCGATGGATAGACTTCTATGTGGAGATGTAGGTTATGGGAAGACAGAAGTTGCCTTAAGAGCCGCTTTTAAAGCAGTGATGGATAGCAAACAAGTTGCCATACTTGTTCCAACGACAATACTAGCCCAGCAACACTACAATACCTTAATTGAGAGATTTGAAAAGTATCCAATGAAAATAGCTATTTTAAGTAGATTTAAATCTAGTGCCGATATAAAAGCTAGTGTAGAAATGATTAGAAAAGGGCTTGTAGACATAGTAGTTGGAACACATAGACTCTTATCTAAAGATGTTTTATTTAAAGACTTGGGACTCCTTGTTATAGATGAAGAACAAAGATTTGGAGTTAAACATAAAGAAGCTTTAAAGAAAATCAAAGAGAATGTAGATGTATTGACCTTAACAGCAACACCAATTCCTAGAACACTTCATATGTCACTTGTAGGGATTAGAGATATGTCTGTAATTGAAGAACCACCTGAGGAAAGATATCCTATTCAAACCTATGTAACAGAGTATAACAAGGCGATGATTAGAGATGCAATACTAAGAGAAATATCTAGAGGTGGACAGATTTACTATGTATATAATAGAGTTGAAACAATAGATAAAGTCTCAGCAGAACTTGCACAACTTGTACCTGAAGCTAGCTTTGAAGTTGGTCATGGTCAGATGTCTGAAAGAACACTTGAAAAAGTTATGATAGATTTTATGGATAAAAAAACCGATGTATTAGTTTGTACAACTATTATTGAAACAGGTTTAGATATTCAAAATGTAAATACAATTTTTGTACATGATGCAGACAAAATGGGTCTTTCGCAACTCTATCAACTAAGAGGGAGAGTAGGACGGTCAAACAGGATAGCATTTGCTTATTTCATATATCAAAGAGACAAAGTATTATCTGAAGTTGCAGAGAAAAGGCTTAGGGCAATAAAAGAATTCACGGAATTCGGATCTGGATTTAAGATTGCTATGCGAGACTTAGAGATAAGAGGAGCAGGAAATTTGCTAGGTGTTCAACAGCATGGTAATATTGAAACGATAGGCTATGACTTATATGTAAAATACCTCGGACAAGCAATTCAAAGACTAAAGGGCGAAGAAGTAGTAGAAAAACTTGATACATCAATTGATATCAAAGTTGATGGATATATTACTAATAATTATATAGAAGATGAAGAACAAAAAATAGAAATATATAAGAGGATATCTACAATTGAATCCATTGATGATTATAGAGAACTTATAGATGAATTGATAGATAGATATGGAGACCTTCCAAAGCCAGTTGAAAGCTTAATGAATATTTCATATATTAGGTCACTTGGAAGTAGAAACCATATTAAAAACATAGTACAAATCGACAATAGGGTTAAATTAGAATATGAAAATATAGATTATATAGGCATTGAATTAATACAAACCCTATCAGAAACCTATGGAGAAAGTATTCAATATGATTTAACGAATAATCCAAGTATTACTATTTCTTTAAAAGGTGATATAATAAATTCTTTAAGAGGTCTTCTAGAAAAAATAGATGACTTTAAGTCGATAAAAACTAACAGTGATAGAGTTGAGAATTAAAAAGAGGAGATGTTTTAATTGTTTAAAAATAAAGCTTTTCTTGTAGTAATCGCCTTTTCGATATTTTTATTAAGTGCTTGTAGCACAAATATAGAAGGTGTAGCTATTCAGGTAAATAAAGAGATTATTACGGTAGAAGAGTATGAAAGAGAATTTGAAGTATATAAAAATCTATATGAGAGACAATATGGAGAGGATGCACTTTCTCAAGAAGGGATAAATGGGGAAACAATCGCAGAAGAATTGAAAGATAATATAATATCAAAGCTAATAACAGAAGCCCTTATAGAGAAAGAAAGCAGAGATAAGAATTTTCAAATAAATGAAGAACAGCTACAAAAAAGCATAGATGAATATAAAGAATCAATAGGTGGTGAGGAAAAATACCTAGAATTTTTAGCTAATAATTCTATTTCAGAAGAATACTTTAGAGAAAACATGAGAGAGACTCTATTATTAGAGGAACATAAAGAGAATATAATGAAGGATTTTGATATTAAAGAAGACGAAGCTATAAAGTATTTTAACGAAAACAAGGAAGGAATTGTTGAAATAAGAGCAAGTCATATTTTGTTTAGTAATGAACAAGATGCAAAAAGAGTGTTAGAGCAGTTGCAAAATGGTGAGGATTTTGAAGAATTAGCAAAACTAGAGTCTCTAGATAGTGTATCGGCAATAAATGGGGGGGACCTGGGTTATTTTTCAAGGGGAAGCAGGATCCCTGAATTTGAAGAAAGAGCATTCCTATTAGATATAGGAGAAATAAGTGAGGTATTAAAAACTGAAGTTGGTTATCATATTATATTAGTAAAAGATAAAAAAGAAGATTACAAAGAACTAAAAGATAAAACTATCAATTTAATTAAAGAAGAAAAATATCTTGAGTACCTAGATTCTTTAAGAGATAATGCTAAAATTACAATTTATATTGAGTAGGAGGAACACGATGTCTAAGGGGCAAAATTTCATTAAAGGAGCCGCTATTCTTGGAATAGCAGGTATTGTAGTAAAAATATTAGGGGCCATATATAGAATCCCTTTATCAAATATAATTAAACCAGAAGGAATGGGTTATTATCAAACCGCTTATCCTTTTTATGTTTTGCTTTTAACGATATCAACTGCAGGAGTGCCAGTGGCAGTTGCTAAGCTTGTGGCAGAAAAAAGAGCAATAGGTGATTATAGAAATGCGCATAAGATTTTTAAGGTTGCACTTATGGCACTCATACTTTTAGGATTTCTAACTTCAATGGCTATAGCATTTGGAGCAAAATCAATTGTACAATACTTAGGCAATGAGAATGCGTACTATGCTTTGATCGCCCTAGTACCAGCTCTTTTCTTTGTACCTATAATGTCAGCTTTTAGAGGTTTTTTTCAAGGGAGTCAAAGTATGCTTCCAACGGCTTTATCTCAAATCGTTGAGCAACTATTTCGAGTTATAACAGGGCTTTCATTAACATATATTTTATTAAACAGAGGAATACCAATAGCAGCAGGAGGAGCTTCATTTGGGGGTTCTATGGGTGCTATATTTGGAACGATTGTTATTATGTGGATTTATTTAAGGCAGAAAAAAGATATTCAGAGTGAAATTGATAGCACGGTAAAGGAAAGAGAGTATTCCATCAGCAACATAGTAAAGGATCTTTTATTTATAGCGGTACCTATTACACTAGGGGCAGCTATTTCACCGATAATGGATACAATTGATGCGGCACTAGTCTTAAGAAGATTACAAGCGATAAACTATACTGCAGCACAAGCAAATGATCTGTATGGTCAGTTAAAAGGATTTGCTCAGACCTTGATAAATTTGCCACAAGTTTTTTCAATAGCAATTTCAATGAGTCTGATGCCAGCTATTTCAAATGCTAACTCAAGAAAGTCGAAGACAGAAGTAGCTGAACTTATATCAACAGGACTTAGGCTTACGCTATTAATAGGGTTACCAGCTGCCTTTGGATTATTCGTTTTAGCAAAGCCGATAGTAGCATTGCTATATTTTAATAATACTGCAGAGGTTATATCAGTAACGGGAGAAATACTTCAATACCTAGCTTTAGGAGTTGTGTTTCTGACACTAGTTCAAGCTCTTACTGCAATAATACAAGGACTTGGGAAACCATTTATTCCAGTTAGGAATCTATTGTTTGGAGCAATAACAAAGATAATATTAACTTATTACTTAACTGCTATTCCAGCAATAAATGTAAAAGGAGCTGCAATAAGTACCGTAGTAGCTTTTGGTATAGCTGCTAGTTTAAACTTTATATATATTATTAAGGTTGTTAAGGCAGATTTGGAGTTGAAAAAAATATTTTTAAAACCCTTACTATCTGCTTTTGGGATGGCTATAATAGCAAGGATTTCTTACAATTTACTTTATGGGTTCGTAGGTGGAGCGATTGCTACTCTTGGTGCAGTAGCAATAGGTGGAATAATTTATTTTGTTTTACTTATTGCAACAGGTACATTAACAGAAGAAGATTTGTCATTTTTACCTAAATCTAAGAAACTGAAAAAAATATTAAATAAATTTAAAAAAGGAGATCCATATGAATAAAATATATATAGTAGGATTAGGACCAGGTAGTATGGATTCGCTAACATTAGGTGCTGTGAATAGGATTAATAGTGATAAACCTCACTTTTTAAGAACACTTAAGCATCCTAGTGTTCAATACTTTAATGATAATAATATAATGTTTACGAGCTTTGATGATATATATGACACAAAAGATAGCTTTGATGAGGTATATAATACAATAGTTTTAGAATTGATTGAAGCAGTAAAGAAACATGGAGAAATAAACTATTATGTCCCTGGCAATCCTATGGTTGCAGAAAAGACAGTACAGTTATTAATAGAAAGTTTTAACGAGGAAGAAATAGAAATAGTTTCTGGAATCAGTTTTATTGAACCTATTTTAGAGGTTATGAACAAAGATCCTATAGAAGGATTAAAAGTTCTAGATGGCATAGATATAAAAGCGAGCGATGTGGATATAAATTCACATTTAATAATAACGCAAGTTTATAACTCTAGTGTTATGTCAGATGCGAAACTAGTTTTAATGGAAATCTATCCGGATGAATACAAGGTATCTTTAATACACAATGCAGGAATCTCAGGTGCTGAAATGGTTGAAAATCTATTTTTATATGAAATAGATCATTCTAAAAACATTGGATCGCTGACAAGTCTTTTTATTCCTAAGGTTGAAAAAGAAAAATATCCAATATACGATTACAATGATATAACAAATATAATGAAACAATTAAGATCAGAAGGTGGTTGTCCCTGGGATAGAGAACAAGATCACTTAAGTATTAGAGCTGCAATACTTGAAGAAGCCTATGAATTAGTAGAAGCATTAAATGGAGAAGATATTGATCACATAGTAGAAGAATTGGGTGATTTACTACTTCAGGTGGTTTTTCAAGCGCAAATTGCACTAGATGAGGGCGAATTTAACCCGATTTTAGTTACAACAAGTCTTGCAAATAAGTTAATTACTAGACATCCGCATGTTTTTTTTCAAAAAAATGTAGATAATTCTGCAGAAGTAGTATATAATTGGGATGAGATAAAGTACCAAAGTAGGAATATAAGCCTACTCTCAGAGAAATTAAGAAATATTCCAAGATTACCAGCTCTTATGAGAAGCTACAAAGTTCAAGAAAAAGCTGCTCAAATTGGTTTTGATTGGGAGGATATTAAAGGCTCGTCAGATAAAATAATTGAAGAGCATAACGAAGTTTTAGAAGCCTACAATTTAAATGGCAAGGGAGACTTTGAATTAGAAGGAGAAATTGGGGATCTTTTATTTGCAGTAGTCAATCTTTCTAGATTTTTAGAAATAAACCCTGAGGTTGCACTTGAGAGAACAACAGGGAAGTTTATTAAAAGATTGGAAACTATGGAGTATAAAGCTAAAGAGATGGGTATAATACTTAAAGAATTGAATTTAGAACAGTTAGATAACCTTTGGGATTTAGCTAAGGAAGATGAATTATCCAAATAATGTGTACTATGTAATTAAATATAAATAAAA
The DNA here is from genome assembly GCA_034006985.1 of Gudongella sp. GTDB lineage: Bacteria > Bacillota > Clostridia > Tissierellales > Tissierellaceae > Gudongella. Next base: position 21,620 of record JAVERT010000011.1, on the reverse strand, counting down.
AATAAGAGGAGGAATATTAATGAACAAAGCTGAATTAATCGCGAGCATAGCGGAAAAAAGTAGTTTAACAAAAAAAGATGCAGAGGCATCACTTAATGCATTTATGAGATCTGTAGAGGAGTCACTTGCTAAGGGTGAGAAAGTTCAATTAGTAGGATTTGGTACTTTTGAAGTAAGAGAAAGAAAAGCAAGAGAAGGTAGAAATCCAAGAAATCCTGAAGAAGTTATAAAAATTCCAGCTTCTAAAGCACCTGTTTTTAAAGCAGGAAAATCACTTAAAGAAATTGTTAATGTAAAAAAAGGCAAGAAAAAATAGGAGAATCAGGTCTTTGACCTGATTTTTTTTATCTTCGAATAAGCAGGGGGTGTGTTATGAGAATAGATAAATACCTAAAAACAGCAAGGATAATAAAAAGAAGGACTATTGCAAAAGAAGCGTGTGAACAAGGGAAGGTGTCTATTAATGGCAAGCTTGCAAAAGCTGGAGATGATGTAAAAATAGGAGACATTGTACATATTGCATTTGGAAGTGGGGCAATAGATATTGAAGTATTAGAGATAAAGGATCATGTATCTAAGGATATGGCAAATGAAATGTATAAAAATATATAGTATTTTACTTGAAGGATTCAGATTTTAGTGAGATAATGTAAGCACTACCTAAACAAGAAAAGGCGGTGAGAATAAATGAAGAAAAAACTAAAGAAAAGAAAAAAAGGATTTAGGATTGTTCATTTGTTATTGCTGTGCCTATTAGTATATTCATTGGTAGTATTCTCTCACCAAAGAAGAATGATGAAAGATCTAGCAACAAAAAAAATCAATATAGAGACTGAAATAAGTGGTCTCGAACGAGATATAGATGCTTTAAATGAAGAAATAGGGAAAAGTGGGACCCTAGAGTTTATAGAAAAAGTAGCTAGGGAAGATCTTGGTATGGTTAAACCAAGAGAAATTATTTATATTGATAAAAGGAAGCAGAATTACAGCTTATTTGATAAAGATAAAAGTGATAATTAATTGACATAGTTCAATTAGTTTTATATACTTTATTTATATTATTTAATATGAAAATTTTCGTAAAATTTCTAAGGAGGAATAATTTGTCTATGTCAGTGTCAGTTGGAGAAATAGTTGAGGGTACAGTAACAGGAATTACTAACTTTGGAGCTTTTGTACAACTTCCAGAAGGGAAGAGTGGTTTGGTTCACATATCAGAGGTATCCCATGACTATGTAGAAAAAGTATCGGATTACTTAAAGAAAGATCAAAAAATAAAAGTTAAGGTGCTGTCAATATCTGCAGATGGTAAGATAAGTTTGTCTGTAAGACAAGCAAAACCTAAAACAAGCAAACCAGTAGAGATAGACTGGACAAAGCAAGAGGATAAACATAAGGGTATGTCATTTGATGATATGCTAAATAGTTTTTTGAAAGACAGCAATGATAAAATGGATCAAGTTAAAACTAGAGATAACAGAAAAAGCTATGGAGTACGGAGCAAAAAAACTAGCACAAATGACTAATAAACCGGGTTTTTCCGGTTTTTTTATATTATAAGCTAAATATATTTTAATATAAAAAATCTTAGATAGCCTTACTATCATTGAAAGAAAACTAAGGTTTTCTAGCGAAAGTGTCCTAGACACTTTTTCATTTTTAAAGGCAAATGTGTTTAACAAAATAGAATAATCATATCGGGTGATAAGAATGGAAACTGTCTTTAAATCAAATATTATCTCTAAGAATTTAATAAAACCAGGTGAAACAATACTAGCGGCTATTTCTGGGGGACCTGACTCGATGGCTATGTTAAATTGCTTAGTAAGTTTCAAAAAGGATTTAGACTTCAACATATTAATTGCTCATGTTAACCATGGTGTTAGAGGAGAATATGCAAAAAGAGATCAAGACTTTGTAAAAAAAATTGCACTAGAATATGACATTCCATATTTTACTATAGATGTAGATATGGTAGCTTATGGTAAAGAACTAGGCATATCTTCAGAAGAGGCTGGAAGAATTCTAAGATATGGATTTTTTAGAGAAGTATTAGCAGATTATGGTGGTGGCAAAATAGCTGTAGCCCATAATAAAAATGATCAAGCAGAAACTATTCTTCATAGAATAATAAGAGGTACAGGTTTAGATGGACTTAAATCTATGGAATTTATCAGAGGAGACATAATAAGACCACTCCTCAATATATCGAGAAAAGAAATTGAAGACTATATAGAAGAAAAGAATATACCATTTGTAATTGATCACACTAATCTTGAGACTGATTATACTAGAAACAAGATAAGATTAGAGTTATTGCCATATATTGAAAAAAATTTCAATCCTAATATAATAGATAGCTTATATAGATTAACTGGTATAGCAACAGGAGAAATCGAAATTATAGAGGAAATAACTATAGAAAAATATAATTTAATAGTGAAAAGTGAGACTAAAAATAGTATAATCTTCAATGGTATCCTTTTTAGTCAACAACCAAAAGCTATTAGAAAAAGGTTGATTAGAAAAGCAATTGAAAACATAACAGGAAATCTTCATGGGGTTGAAGAGATTCATATCAATGATATTATAGATTTATTTTATAATTCTAAAACAGGTAAAAGTGTCGATATTTCAAAAGGCTTGATAGCAAAAGTTTCTTATAATGATTTAATTATTCAATTAAGAAATCATATAAGTACTAGTTTAGAGTCTAAAACAATTCAATTTGGTGAAACTAGATTAGAAAAATTGGGTATAATGATATCGTTAGAATTAATTAGAGTTGATCAAATAAATCTTAAGGACAATAAGTTTAAATATATAGATTTTGATGCGATTTCTGGCAACTTATCAGTAAGGACTAGAAAATCAGGAGATATATTTTCACCACTTGGCCTAGGCGGAAGTAAAAAGCTAAAAGACTACATGATTGATAAAAAGATACCACGCGACAAGAGAGATTTGGTTGCGATACTTTGTGATAATAGTGGAATCATATGGGTAATAGGGTATGGGTTGAGTGACAATTATAAAATTACAGAAAAAACAAAGCAAGCTATTAGAATAGAAGTTAAAAAAATATAATATTTGTTTCAGGAGGGAAGATTTGAACAATTCAATTAAAGAGATTATAGTAAGTGAAGAAGAAATTCAAAAAAGAGTAAAAGAGCTAGGCGCAGAAATTACTGAAGCTTATAGGGGAAAAAGCTTACTAGTGGTAGGTATTCTTAAAGGTGCAGTTATATTTTTGGCTGATTTAGTAAAAACGATTGATTTCCCAGTTATGATAGATTTTATGGCGGTTTCAAGTTATGGGAAATCAAGTATATCAACTGGAGAAGTAAGAATACTAAAAGACCTTGATTTTAGTGTCGAAGGTAAGGATGTTCTAATAGTAGAAGATATAATAGACACAGGACTTACATTAAATTATCTTAAAGATATTTTAGGTAAAAGAGGAGCTAATACTGTAAAGGTATGTACACTCTTAGATAAAGTTGAAAGAAGAACTGTTGGAGTCGATATAGATTTCTTAGGATTTGAGATTTCTGATGAATTTGTTGTAGGCTATGGCTTAGATTACAATGAACAGTTTAGAAACTTTCCTTTTGTAGGTGCATTAAAAAAAGAAGTATATGAGTAAGATGAAATTGATTTGATGCAATTACTATGTTATAATCATTTAATATTACCTTATATAGGGTAAGGAGGGAGGACTACGATTGAAAAGATTTTTCAAGGGAATTAGTATTTATCTACTGATTGTCTTATTGATAATGTTTAGTGTTAGAATGTTTGGAACAGAAGTAGAACCAGTAACAGAACTAGACTATACTGAGCTTGTGTCGAATTTAAATGAAGGAAATATACCTAGAATAACTTCTATAGGGAACACAGTTGAAGGAGAATTTACAGACGGTAAAAAGTTTTCCAGTATATTACCTGAAGAAGTTAGAGGAACTTTTTACGATTATTATGTAAAAGATATGGTTGATTCAGGACAAATTAGCTATGGTGCTGAGCAAATTCCTACAACACCTTGGTATATTGAGATATTGCCTACAATTATGATTCTTGTAGTATTTGCAGTATTTTGGTTTGTTTTTATGCAACAATCACAAGGCGGCGGAAGCGGCGGAAAAGTAATGTCATTTGGAAAGAGTAAAGCTAAGTTAGTCAAAATGGAAGAAGGCAAGCTCGTCTCATTCGATGAGGTGGCAGGTCTTGAAGAAGAAAAAGAAGAGCTACAGGAAATAGTTGATTTCCTGAGTGCTCCAAAAAAGTATATAGAATTGGGTGCAAGAATACCAACAGGAGTATTAATGGTTGGGCCTCCGGGAACAGGTAAAACTTATTTGAGTAAGGCTGTAGCTGGGGAAGCAGGTGTTCCATTCTTTACAATCTCAGGTTCAGATTTTGTTGAGATGTTTGTAGGAGTTGGAGCGAGCCGTGTAAGAGATTTATTTGAACAAGCTAAAAAGAACTCACCATGTATTGTATTTATAGATGAGATAGATGCAGTTGGACGAAGAAGAGGTGCAGGACTTGGTGGTGGGCATGACGAAAGAGAGCAAACCTTAAATCAGCTTTTAGTTGAAATGGATGGATTTGCTAAAAATGAAGGAATTATTGTAATGGCAGCTACTAATAGGGCTGATATACTTGACCCAGCTTTATTAAGACCAGGTCGATTTGACAGAACTATTTATGTTGGTTTACCAGATGTTAAAGGTAGAGAAGCTATTCTAAAGGTTCATACAAGAAACAAACCATTAGAAGAGGATGTAGACTTAGCTGTTGTAGCAAAGAGGACCCCAGGATTTACTCCTGCTGACCTAGAGAATCTAGTAAACGAAGCTGCTTTATTAACAGCAAGATTTAATCTTAAAAAGATACCAATGCATCTTGTAGAAGAAGCTTCTATTAAAGTTCAAGCTGGACCAGAAAAGAAAAGTAAAATAATTAGCCCTCATGAAAGAAAGCTTACTGCATTTCATGAAGCAGGACATGCACTTACAGCTAGATTGATTCCGGGTTCAGACCCAGTTCATATGGTAACAATAATACCAAGGGGAATGGCTGGAGGATTTACAGCTTATATACCGTTAGAAGATAGAAATTATCTAACCAAAAAGCAGATTGAGGATAAATTAATAATATTATTAGGTGGTAGAGTTACAGAAGCTTTAGTGTTAGAAGATATTAGCACAGGAGCACAAAATGATATAGAAAGAGCTACCAAACTTGCAAGATCAATGGTCACACATTATGGAATGAGTGAATTGTTGGGACCTATGACATATGGAACCGATGAAGAAGAAGTCTTCGTTGGAAGAGATTTAAATAGATCAAGGAATTATAGTGAGGATGTAGCAGCTGCTATAGATAAGGAAATGAGAAAAATAATAGATACTGCTTATCATAAAGCAGAAGATCTAATAAAATTAAATATGGAAGCTTTAACTAGAATAGCAGAAGCTCTACTTGAAAAAGAGACACTTGATGCTAAAGAATTTGAAGCTATATTCCAAGGAAATTAATGCAGGACCCCAATTGGGGGCCTGCTTTTCGCATGTAAATAAACAAATAATGCAATTTTAAAATCATTTTCAAAATACTTTGAATTATATATTGCATTATTGTGTATATTTTGACTATAATAGAGATATAGATATAACCAATACAAGGAGGTAAAAAAATGTCCGATAAAAAGAAACTTGACCATTTAAGTTCATCTTTCGAAGATTGGGAAGATAATAAGGTCGAAAAACTACTCGATAAATTCCCTGAAAGGAAAAAAGTTTTTTCCACGGGTTCCGACAAAGAGGTTAAAAGACTCTATACGCCACTTAACATTGAAAATATGGACTATGAAGAAGATTTAGGATTTCCGGGAGAATACCCATATACAAGAGGAGTTCAGCCAACAATGTATCGAGGCAGATTTTGGACAATGAGACAATATGCAGGTTTTGCCACAGCGGAAGAGTCTAATAAAAGATATAAATATCTACTAGACCAAGGCCAAACAGGACTAAGCGTAGCGTTCGACTTACCTACACAAATTGGTTATGACTCAGATCATAGCTTGTCAGAAGGTGAAGTTGGTAAAGTTGGAGTAGCAATTGACTCCTTAAGGGATATGGAAGTACTTTTTGATGGTATACCAATGGACAAGGTTTCTACTTCAATGACAATAAATGCGCCTGCAAGCGTTCTTTTAGCAATGTATATTGTAGTTGCAGAAAAACAAGGCGTAGCAGCAAATAAATTAAGAGGAACAATTCAAAATGATATATTAAAAGAATACATTGCAAGAGGAACATATATATTTCCACCAGAAGAATCTATGAGATTAATTACAAATATATTTGAATATTGCTCTAAAGAAGTGCCACAATGGAATACTATAAGTATAAGTGGATATCATATTAGAGAAGCAGGTTCTACTGCAGCTCAAGAAGTTGCATTTACATTAGCAGATGGTATTGCATATGTAGAAGCAGCTATAAAAGCTGGACTAGATGTTGATGATTTTGGACCAAGACTTTCCTTCTTCTTTAATGCTCACAATGATTTATTAGAAGAAATTTCAAAATATAGAGCTGCAAGAAGACTATGGGCGAAAATTATGAAAGAAAGATTTCATGCAAAAAAAGAAAAATCTATGCAACTTAAGTTTCATACACAAACAGCAGGTTCAACTTTAACGGCACAACAACCTGATAATAATATAGTTAGGGTAGCCATTCAAACTTTAGCTGCCGTATTAGGAGGAACACAATCACTACACACTAATTCAAGAGATGAGGCACTTGCATTGCCAACAGAAGATTCTGTTAAAATTGCACTTAGAACTCAACAAATAGTGGCCTATGAATCAGGTGTTACTCAAACAATAGATCCACTTGCAGGCTCATACTATATAGAGAGTTTAACAAATAGTATAGAAGAAGAAGCGATGGATTATATTAAAAAGATTGATAACCTAGGTGGAGCTACTAAAGCTATAGAAAAAGGGTTTATTCAAAAAGAAATCCAAAACTCTGCATACAAGTATCAAATGCAAATTGAATCTTTGGAGCAGATTGTTGTAGGAGTAAATAAATTCCAAGTTAAAGAAACTGGGAGTAGAGAATTATTGAGAGTAGATCCACATGTTGAAATACTTCAAAGAAAGAAATTACAAAAACTTAGAGAAAATAGAGACAATGAGGCTGTAAATAAAGCACTAGAAATTCTTAAAGCAAAAGCAGAGACGGATGAAAACTTAATGCCATATATAGTAGACGCAGTTAGAGAGTATGCGACTCTTGGTGAAATTTGTGGAGAGTTAAGAGAAGTATTTGGCGAATACGAACAAACTGTTATTTTATAGATATATATAAGGAGGAAAACAAATGGATAGACCTATTAGAGTACTCGTCGCAAAGCCTGGTTTAGATGGACACGATAGAGGAGCTAAGGTAATAGCAAGATCTTTAAGAGATGCGGGTATGGAAGTTATTTATACTGGACTTAGGCAAACTCCAGAGCAAATAGTTGCTGCTTCAATTCAAGAGGATGTTGATGTTGTAGCTATGAGCATACTTTCAGGAGCACACAATCACCTTTTTCCAAAAGTTGTAAGACTTTTAAAAGAAGAAGGAGTAGATGATGTTTTAATACTTGGAGGCGGTGTAATTCCAGAAGAAGATATTCCAGGTCTTTTAGAAGCCGGAATAAAAGCTATTTTCACTCCAGGAACTCCAACAACTGAGGTTATAGAATTTATAAAAGCCAATATAATAAGAAAATAGGTGGTGTTAGATTTGGATATAGAAAAGAGGCTATTAGAATCAGATAAAAGAGCCTGCGCACGCCTTATTTCTATGCTTGAGAATAACGATGAAAAAGCCATAGATATAATAAAACATTTATTTTATAAAACAGGGAACGCTTATGTTATTGGAATCACAGGTTCCCCTGGGAGTGGCAAATCAACATTAACAGATAGACTTACTAAAGCGTTAAGAAAACAAGATAAAAAAGTAGGTATTATTGCAGTTGACCCAACCAGCCCTTTTAGCGGTGGAGCTATTCTTGGAGATAGAATAAGGATGAATGACCTAGCACTTGATAAAGATGTTTTTATTAGGAGTATGGGGACAAGAGGCTTCTTAGGTGGGATATCAAAGGCTACTTGGGGAGCAGTGAAAGTTTTAGATTTATACGGTTGTGATTATATTTTTATTGAAACCGTAGGAGTAGGTCAATCAGAGATCGATATTGTAAAAATGGCGGATACTGTTTTAATGGTTATGATTCCAAATATGGGGGATGATATTCAAGCCATAAAAGCCGGGATAATGGAGATAGCAGATGTTTTTGCAATTAACAAATCTGACTTAGATGGAGCAGATAAGACACAAGTTGAAATTGAGATGAACCTTGATTTAAATGAAAAAGAGGATTACAGACCACCAGTTGTACAAGTTTCGGCACTTAAAAATGATAGCATAGACCTATTATTAGAAAAATTAGAGCTACATAAGAAGTTTCTAATAGACACAGATAAGTTGCATGAAATAAGACGACGAAATTTAAGAGTCGAGATAGTCCAGTTAGTAGAAGAAGAGTTGTTAAAAATTATTATGGATAGAGCAAATGAAGATGATATTTTAGATGAGCTTTCAGAACGAGTAGCACGCAGAGAAGAAGATCCATATTCAGCTAAGGAAAAGATAATTTCGTTAATCAAAAAAGACTAAAAGAGGAGGTTATTATGATTACTAAAATTGATCATATTGGTATAGCAGTTAAAAACCTTGAAGAAACACTTAAGTTTTATGAAGAAATGCTAGGCATAGAATGTACTTCTCAAGAAGTCGTGGAAGAACAACATGTAAAAGTAGCTTTTTTACCAGTTGGAGATTCTGAAATTGAACTCCTAGAATCTACAACAGAAGATGGACCAATTGCCAGATTTATTGAGAAAAAAGGTGAAGGCTTACAACATATTGCTTTTAAAGTCGATGATATCGAAGCGAAGATTAAAGAACTTGAAGAAAAAGGTGTTAGATTAATAGACAAAGAACCTAGATATGGAGCAGGTGGAGCTAGAATAGCTTTTCTACATCCAAAATCGACATCCGGTGTTTTAATTGAAATCAGTCAAAGAGATTAACATGAAGGAGGGTAAATATGAACCACAAGATTCAAGACCTGTTAGAAGCTAAGGAAAAAATTTCCTTAGGTGGAGGAGCAAAAAGAATAGAAAAGCATCATAGTTCAGGGAAAATGACAGCAAGGGAAAGAATAGATTACCTACTAGATGCAGAAAGTTTTGTAGAATTAGATGCATTTGTTAAACATAGAGCCACAAACTTCAATATGGATAAAGTAGAAGCAGAAGCAGATGGAGTAGTAACAGGCTATGGAATGGTAGAAGGTAGACTAGTATTTGTATATGCACAGGATTTTACAGTAATAGGCGGATCACTAGGAGAAATGCATGCAGCAAAGATAAACAAAGTACAAGATATGGCATTAAAAATGGGAGCACCAATTGTAGGATTTAATGATTCCGGTGGAGCAAGAATTCAAGAAGGTGTAGATGCACTATCAGGCTATGGGAAAATTTTCTTTAGAAATACAATTTCCTCAGGTGTAATACCACAAATATCAGTAATAATGGGACCATGTGCAGGGGGAGCAGTATATTCACCAGCAATAACAGACTTTATATTTATGACAGATAAAACAAGCATGATGTTTATAACAGGACCACAAGTAATAAAATCAGTAACAGGAGAAGATGTAACTCAAGAAGCACTAGGAGGAGCAAATACTCACAATAAAATAAGTGGCGTAGCACATTTTATAGACAAAACAGAACAAGAAACAATAGATAGAATAATAGAATTATTAGCACTATTACCATCAAATAATTTAGAACAACCACCAGTATACGATATAGAAGATGACATAAATAGAATAGACGAAAGACTAAATGAACTAGTACCAGAAAATCCAAACAAGCCATACGATATGAAAGAGATAATAAAGACGCTAGCAGATGAAGAATACTTCTTTGAAGTTCAAGCATTATATGCGCAAAACATTATAACAGGATACATAAGGCTAAACGGAAGAACAATAGGAGTAGTAGCAAATCAACCCAAAATACTAGCAGGATGTTTAGATATAAACGCATCAGATAAGGCAGGAAGGTTTATAAGAACCTGTGATGCCTTTAATATTCCACTACTTAATTTAGTAGATGTACCAGGCTTCCTACCAGGACTATCACAAGAATACGGTGGTATTATAAGACACGGAGCAAAAATGTTATATGCATATTCAGAAGCGACAGTTCCAAAGGTTACTTTGATTGTAAGGAAAGCATATGGTGGAGCATATCTTGCAATGTGTAGTAAAGATATGGGAGCAGATCAGGTATTTGCATGGCCAAATGCAGAAATCGCAGTAATGGGACCAGATGGAGCAGCAAATATAATATTTAAAAATGAAATAGCAGATTCGGATGACCCAATAGCAACAAGAGCAAATAAAATCCAAGAATATAAAGATACCGTTGCAAATCCATATATAGCAGCACAAAGAGGATTTGTAGATGATGTATTAGTACCAAGTCAAACAAGACCAAGACTAATAAGTGCATTTGATATGTTAGAAACAAAAAGAGAAAATAGACCAGCGAAAAAACACGGCAACCTGCCAGTATAGGGGGAGAAGATAAATGGGTAATGAAGTAACAATGTCAGAAGCACTGATAGTAACCTTAGTAAGTATGTTTGTAGTATTTGTTGTTCTAGTTATGATATCACTCCTAATAGGACTATTAAAAAACATGGGGAAAGAAAGCGGAAAAAAAGCACCAGAGCCTCCTAAAAAAGAAGAACTAAAACCAGACCTATTAGAATCAGAGAATACCGAAGAAATAGAAGACCAAGATGAATTAATAGCAGTTATATCAGCAGCCATAGCAGCAAGCTTAGGACTTAATATACCAGATATAAATATAACTAGCATAAGAAGAACAAACCAAAGCACAACAGTATGGAGAGAAATGTCCAAACAAGAACATCTATATGGAAAATTATAAATAAGCGGAGGCGAAAATATGAGAAAATTTATAATAAATGTAAATAATAAGAGCTATGATGTAGAAGTAGAAGAAGTAGGAGAAGTGGTGTCAACAGCACCGAAAAAAGTAGCATCAACTGTATCAAAAGCAACATCAGCACCAACACCAAAGGCAGCACCAAAAGCAGCAGCGGCAGCAGTAGAAGCAAGTGCTGGACAAGAAATAGTAGATTCACCAATGCCAGGAAACATATGGAAAATATTAGTAAAAGAAGGCCAACAAGTAAAAGAAAATGAAGTACTCCTAATCCTAGAAGCGATGAAAATGGAAAATGAGATAGTATCACCTAAAGACGGCGTAGTATCGAGTATTTTAACTCAAGAAGGAGCCGCAGTAAATACTGGAGACAAATTAGTACTCATAGACTAAGCCTTTAGGAAAGGATGAAAAAGAATGCTGATAGAAATAATAACTGATTTTTGGCAAAACACAGGTTTTGCATTGATGGAGTATGGGCATATAATAATGCTATTAATATCATTAGTACTATTGTACTTAGCAATAGTAAAAGGTTTTGAACCACTATTACTAGTACCCATAGCATTTGGAATGCTCCTAGCAAATTTACCAGGAGCAGATTTAATGAAGGCACCAATAGTAGAAATAATAAAAGACCCCAACGGCAATTTAGTAAGTCATACAAAAGAGTTGGGTGGTCTATTATACTACTTATACTTAGGAGTTAAGCTTGGAATCTATCCACCATTAATATTTATGGGTGTAGGAGCAATGACAGATTTTGGACCCTTAATAGCAAATCCTAAGTCAGTTCTTTTAGGTGCAGCAGCTCAATTTGGTATATTTGCAACATTTGTAGGAGCAATACTATTGGGATTTACAGGACCAGAAGCAGCTAGTATAGGAATAATAGGCGGAGCAGATGGACCAACAGCTCTATACTTAACAGCAAAACTAGCACCACATCTACTAGGACCAATTGCAGTAGCAGCTTATTCATATATGGCACTAGTACCAATAATCCAGCCGCCAATTATGAGAGCTTTGACAACAAAAGAAGAACGAGCAGTAGTAATGGAACAACTAAGACCAGTTTCTAAAAAAGAAAAGATAATATTTCCAATTATGGTAACATTACTTGTAAGTTTAATACTACCATCAGCAGCGCCACTTGTTGGGATGCTAATGCTAGGAAATTTATTTAGAGAAACAACCTTAACAGATAGATTATCAAAAACAGCACAAAATGAATTAATAAATATAGTAACAATATTTTTAGGAGTAACAGTAGGAGCAACAGCAAGTGCAGAAAACTTCTGGAACCTACAGACAGTAAGCATAATACTACTAGGACTTGTAGCATTTTCCATAGGTACAGCATTTGGTGTACTTCTTGGTAAGTTGATGTACAAACTCTCAGGAGGAAAAGTAAATCCATTAATTGGTTCCGCTGGAGTTTCAGCAGTACCGATGGCAGCAAGGGTATCACAAAAAGTAGGACAAGAATCAAACCCAAGAAACTTCTTATTGATGCATGCGATGGGACCAAATGTAGCTGGAGTAATAGGTTCAGCTATAGCAGCAGGTATGTTATTAATGTTCTTTGGATAATAAAACATGGCCTCTCATTTATGAGAGGCTTTTGCTATAATTAATAGAGAAGTTTTAAGTTTTTTCATATAATTAAGGGGGTAAAATGATGAATTATAATTTTGATGAGATAATTGACAGAAAGAATACAAACGCGCTAAATACAGATGGCTTTAGAAGTTACATTTTCAATGCTGGGCCTGAGAAAGTTTTTCCTTTTAAAGATGAAGAATTTGTACGTATGTGGGTTGCTGACATGGAATTTGCAACACCACCAGAAATTTGTCAGGCAATAAAAGAAAGAGTTGATAAAAGAATTTTTGGATATACCAAGGTATTTGACGATGAATACTACGATGCATTTTCTACATGGTGTAAAAAGTACTATGATTGGAATTTTTCAAAAGAAGAATTAGTATTTTCACCAGGGATAATTCCAGCACTATATTCTTTAGCAGAAATACTAGTAGAAGATGATGAAAAGATTTTAATAAACACACCAGCCTATGGCTTTTTTAAGCATACCGCTACTTATAACAATATTGATTTAGTATGCTCTGATTTAAAAAACGATGATGGCTACTTTACAATTGATTTTGAAGACTTTGAAAAAAAAGCATCGGATCCTAAGATGAAAATGATAATATTTTGTAATCCTCACAACCCAACAGGAAGAATGTGGACTGAAGATGAACTTAGAAAAGTTGCCGATATAGCAGAAAAGTATAATCTATGGATGATTTCAGATGAAATACACTGTGATTTAATACGACCTGGTAAGAAACATATTCCAATGGGAAAGATAATGCCAGATTACGATAAGCTAATAACTGCCATGTCAGCAAGTAAGACATTCAATATGGCTGGACTTATGCTATCAAATATTATTATTAGAAATCTTGAACTAAGAGAACAATTTTCAAGTAGAGATAAAAACATAGGAATGATAAATCCCCTATCTCTAGTAGCACACAAGGCTGCCTATGATAAAGGTGGGGAATGGATGGAGGAATTAAAAGAGTATCTTGATAGTAATTTTCAATTTGTGAAAGATTACTTGGGAACACATTTACCAGAGGCTGTTTATCAGATTCCAGAGGCAACATATCTTGCTTGGGTAGATTTTAATAAATGTTTACCAGATGTAGATGATTTACCAGCATTTTTTGCAGATAATGCCGGAGTTTTATTAGAAGGTGGAGACAGTTTATTTGTTGGAAATGCAAAAGGTTTTGTTCGTTTAAATCTAGCAATGCCAAGATCTATTATAGAAGAAGGCTTAAAAAGAATCACCAATGCAATAAACAAATAAACAAAAGGGACGGTTCTTTTTGTCCCTAGATACTTGTGTAAACAAGAATCATTAAAGGAATTTGTGGAAGTGAGTCCAAACATGCTCGAGAAGGGTTTAAAATTGAGATTCTTCGACTAAGGTCGGAATGACAGCGACATTTCGGCTTTATTAGCATGCGTAAATAATTATATTATCGATTAATGGGTATTATTTGAGCATAAAGTGTTATAGGAGGGTTCTATGTATCCTGGATATTTAACAGATGTAGAAGGAATAAAAGTTGGTCATGCAGAAAATAAAGAAGCAATGACAGGTTGTAGTGTTGTAATATGTGAAGATGGTGCAACCGGTGGAGTTGATGTAAGAGGATCAGCTCCTGGAACAAGAGAAACTGATCTTTTTCAAGCAGAAAAGACTGTAGATAAGGTACATGCTATTGTATTGTCAGGAGGATCTGCCTTTGGTTTGGATGCAGCATCAGGAGTGATGAAATACCTTGAAGAAAAAGACATTGGTATTGATGTAGGAGTTGCAAAGGTTCCAATAGTTGCATCAGCAGTTATATTTGACCTAGCAATTGGAAGTTCTAAAATTAGACCGGATCTAAATATGGGCTATCTTGCTGCTAAAAATGCTAGTACCCTAAAAAAAAGCCAAGGTAACATTGGATGTGGAAGTGGAGCAACAGTTGGAAAAATATTAGGCCCAGTTAATTCTATGAAGTCAGGGATTGGAAGTGCTAGTGTTAATGTAGGGGATTTGGTAGTATCAGCTTTGATTTGTGTAAATAGTTTTGGTGATATTTATCATAATAATGAACAAATTGCAGGAGTATATGATTATGAGAATAAAAAACTATTATCAACAATAGATATTATGAAATCAGGCATGAAAAATGCTGCGTTTTTAAATACAAATACAACAATAGGCGTAGTAGCAACCAATGCAAAATTAACAAAAGCACAAGGCAATAAAATTGCCTCGGTTGCACATAACGGATTAGCAAAGACTATTAGACCAGTTCATACTATGGTAGATGGAGATACAATTTTCACAATGGCGACTAATAAAATAGAAGCAGATATAAATATGGTTTGTGTATTAGCTGTTGAAGCAGTTGAAAAGGCGATAATAAATGCGATTGAATCATCTGAAAGTTATGAAAAAATCCGTGCTAAAAGAGATTTGTTTTAGAAAAACATTGTAAATATAGAAAAGAGTATGTATAATAATGTGGTAAAAAGCTAATATCCAATTCAGGAATTAGACTAAATCAGTGAGGTAGTAAAAAATACGACTGGTATCCATAGGAACTAGAGCGGAGGGATTAAATTGAAAAAAAAGAAGAGCTTTGATGTACGAAAATTAACAGTTATAGGAGTGCTAGGTGCCATTTCAGTGGTGTTAGGGATGACTCCGTTAGGATTTATACCTATAGGGCCTACAAGGGCAACAGTAATGCATATACCTGTTATAATAGGTGCGATTGTAGAAGGGCCGATAGTAGGAGCATTGGTGGGGTTGATTTTTGGATTGTTTAGTATTTACCAAGCAATTACAGCGCCAACACCAGTTAGCTTTGTTTTTTTAAATCCATTAGTTTCAGTTTTACCTAGAGTTTTAATAGGAATAACATCTTATTATACTTACAAGGCATTAAGTGGTTTAGGTCAAAAAAATACCTTTAGGCTTTTAAACCTTGTTTGGGTAGTAATTACAGCGTATTTAGCCTATGGAATATACCAAAATATAGTGGCATTTACGAGTATTTGGCCAGTGATAATAAATGTTGTTTTGCTCCTTATAGTGTATGGGATGATTTACTATACAGCGAAGAAGTTAAAAACAAAAGCCTTGGATGTAATTATTGCAACTGTTGTAGGTACAATGACAAATACCGTAGGAGTACTAACAATGATATATATTTTCTTTGGTGAGAGGTTTGTAGAAGCCCTTGGTCAAAGTAAAGAATTTGCTTTTAAAGTAATAGTAGCGATAGGAGTTACAAATGGAATACCAGAATCAATAATTGCAATTATAATAGTTACAAGTGTAGTGGTAGCACTTAAGAGAAAAAGATAAGAAATGAAGGTGAATAGATGTTATTAGCTATAGATGTGGGTAATACAAATATTGTATTTGGTGGATTTGAAGGAGAAAAACTTGTATATGATTGGAGAATATCTTCAGATAAGGAAAAAACTTCTGATGAATATGGACTCCTATTCGATCAAATATTTCAATATAATGGTATAAATAGAAATGAAGTAACTGATATTATTATATCTTCTGTAGTTCCCTCTCTAATGCATACTTTGCCAGCTATGAGTCAGAGATATTTTCAAATTGACCCAATTATGATTGGACCTGGGGTTAAAACAGGTATGAATATAAAATACGACAACCCAAGAGAAGTCGGAGCTGATAGAATAGTAAATGCAGTTGCTGCATATGAAAAGTATGGTGGACCAGTTATTATAGTTGATTTTGGTACAGCTAATACATTTTGTTTTGTAAATAAACAAGGAGATTATCTAGGTGGCGTTATAACACCAGGTATAAAAATATCTTCAGAAGCACTATTTCTAAGAACGGCAAAGCTTCCAAAGGTAGAGATATTAAAACCAGAAAAAGTAATAGGGAAAAACACAATAGAAAGCATTCAATCTGGATTGGTTTATGGATATACTGGTATGGTTGATGCTATTATCGAAAAAATGTTAGAAGAAATGCAATTAACAAAGGAAGAAGTTAAGGTTGTCTCAACAGGCGGATTTTCAACTTTGCTAGGCAATGGAAGCAAATATATACAGTATATCGATAAGTTTCTAACTTTAGAAGGACTCAGGATAATATATGAGAGAAATAAAAAGTAAGTGGCTTAGCTGCTTACTTTTTACATTGTAGAAAGTGAATTTTCACAATGTAAAAGGTGGGGCTTTAAAAAAGACGATGTTTTATAATATAGAAGAGGTACAAAATGAAAATTGGAAATCATGAATTAGTTAATAATTTAATATTAGCACCTATGGCAGGATTTACGGATATTGCTTTTAGGAAAATAGTTAGCGAAATGGGAGCGGGCCTTCTTGTAACAGAGATGGTAAGTGCTAAAGGCATTTATTATAAAGACTCTAAAACCAATACGTTAACAGAAACTCATCCAGATGAAGGTTCAGTTGCCTTGCAGATATTTGGGTCAGATCCTAAAATCATGTCAGAGATAGTTAAGAGCAATTTAAATTCGAGAGAAGATATTGATATAATTGATATAAATATAGGTTGCCCTGCTCCCAAAATTGTTAAAAATGGTGAAGGCAGCGCTCTAATGAAGGATCCAAAATTAGTTGCGAGTATTTTTGAAGAGGTAGTGAAAAGCTCAGAAAAACCAGTAACTGTTAAAATGCGAATGGGCTGGGATAAAAATAGCATAAATGGTCTAGAAATAGCAAAAATTGCAGAAAGTTCAGGGATCTCAGCAATTATAATCCATGCCAGGACAAGAGATATGTTTTATTCTGGAGTGGCAGACTGGGATTATATAAAACTCATAAAAGAGTCCATAAATATTCCACTTATAGGGAATGGAGATATTTTTACACCCAAAGACGCTATCGATATGATGGAACAAACAAATTGTGATGGAGTAGCAATAGGTAGGGCTTCTGTGGGAAATCCTTGGATATTTAAAAGAATTTTAAGACTATTGAACAAAGAAGAAGATCTAGAACCAAGCTTTGAAGAAATAATCAATATGGCAATTTATCATCTCGATTTAGAATGTGATATCAAAGGAGATAGAATAGGTATAAGAGAGATGAGAAAACAGATAGCAGGTTATTTAAAGGGCTTAAAAGGTTCAAATACAATAAGAAATAAGATAAATACAATAAATGATAGGGAAGAAATAAAAAACATGCTTTTAGAGTATAATGAGTATCTTAAAGTAGATAATTAGTGTATCATTCCCATAAAGCTTGACAAGCAAGAACAGCTTGAATATAATATGTTGCATACAACACGGATTATGCATAATTTATATATAGTAATCACAAAGAAAATAGGGATTTTTACACAATACCCTATTTCATTTAAAGGAGAGAGTTTAATGGCTGAAAAAGAGGTATTTCTGACTCGTGAGGGTTTAGAAAAGTTAGAAAACGAGCTGGAAGAATCAAAGATAGTAAAGAGGAAAGAAGTTGCTGAAAGAATTAGACAAGCCCTAGATTTTGGGGATATCAGTGAAAATTCAGAGTATGATCAAGCGAAAAACGAGCAGGCAAAATTAGAAGAGAGAATTGCAAAGATTGAATCTATTCTTAGAAATGCAAAGCTTATAGAAGATGAAGAAATTTCTACTGAAATTGTCGGAATTGGTTCAAAAGTTACTGTTCTCGATGTAGAATACAATGAAGAAATGGAATACACAATTGTAGGATCTGCAGAAACTAACCCATCAGAGGGGAAAATATCAAATGAATCACCGGTGGGCAAAGCACTTTTAGGAAGTAAAGCAGGCCAAGTTGTAGATGTAAATGTTCCAGACGGAATTTTGAAATACAAAATTCAAACCATAGCTAGTAGGTAAAAACAAGGAGGTACTTGTATGCAAACAGAAGATCAAAGCTTAAATGAAATGCTCTTAGTCAGGCGAGAAAAACTAAAAAAACTCGTTGAGAAGGGAAAGAATCCTTTTTTAATTGAAAAGTTTGATTATACGCATCATAGTGAAACTATAAAATCTGATTTTGAGAAATTAGAGGGAGAAGAAGTAGCTGTTGCAGGTAGAATTATGTCTAGAAGAGGGCATGGAAAAGTAAGCTTTATAGACATACAAGATAACGATGGTAGGATACAAATATTTGCTAAACAAGACAATCTAGGAGAAGAAGAATACGAAGACCTATCTTATCTAGACATAGGTGACATTATTGGAGCAATTGGTACTGTTTTTAAAACTAAAACAGGAGAAGTCTCAGTAAGGGCTAGCAAAATGGTCCTTCTTACAAAATCTCTTCAAATCCTTCCAGAAAAATTTCATGGTCTAAAGGATCAGGATTTGAGATATAGACAAAGATATGTAGATCTTATTGTAAATCCAGAAGTAAAAGAAACTTTTATTTTGAGATCCAAAATTATTAAAGCTGTAAGAGAGTATTTGGATGATAGAGATTTCTTGGAAGTAGAAACACCTATTCTAAGTGATGTAGCAGGGGGAGCAAATGCAAGGCCGTTTGCAACACATCATAATGCACTAGATATAGATATGTATCTTAGAATAGCTAATGAGCTTTACTTAAAGAGATTAATTGTAGGTGGCTTTGAAAGAGTTTATGAAATGGGAAGAATGTTCCGAAATGAAGGCATGAGTCCAAAACACAATCCTGAATTTACTAATATTGAATTATATCAAGCATATGTTGATTACGAGGAAATGATGAGATTAACAGAAAATCTATTTGCATATGTAGCTGAAAAAACTTTGGGAACAACAAAGTTAAATTATCAAGGCGTAGAATTAGAGATGGCACCACCATGGCAAAGAATGGATATGGCAGATGCTGTTAAGAAATATACTGGAGTAGATTTTAGTAAAATAGACACAGATGAGGAAGCAAGAGCTGTAGCTAAAGCAAAAGGACTAGAAGTTAACGCTAATATGACAAGAGGTCATATAATATCAGAAATGTTTGAAGAATTTGTAGAACAACATCTTATTCAACCGATATTTATTACAGGTCATCCTGTAGAAATTTCTCCTTTAGCTAAAAGAAATCCAGTTGACCCACGAATTACAAATAGATTTGAAGCATTTATAAATACATGGGAATTAGCGAATGCATTTTCAGAGTTAAACGACCCAATTGATCAGAGACAACGGTTTGAAGATCAAGTAAAACAAAAAGAATCTGGAGATGAAGAAGCACATCCAATGGATACAGACTTTATTAATGCAATCGAGGTTGGATTACCACCAACTGGGGGATTAGGTATAGGTATTGATAGAATGATCATCCTATATACTAATCAACCAAGTATTAGAGACATATTATTATTTCCAACAATGAAACCAATAGAAGAGTAAAGACTAGTGGCAGATTAAACTCTGCCACTTTTTTTAAAAATATAACGGAGGTTTTATGAAAATTTTAAATATAATATCTCAATATCCAGGTAAAACCGGTAGTGGGACATACTTAAGAGCCTTGATGGATCAAGCAAATAAGAATGGATATAGGCAAGCCTTGATAGCAGCAATTCAACCAGAGCTTAGCTATATAAATACTAGCGTGGATTATATGGATATGGTAGAATTCAATACTCCAGAGCTTCCATTTCCAATAATAGGAATGAGCGACAAAATGCCCTATGAGAGTAGTGTGTTTTCGATTATTTCTGATGAACATTTGGAAATGTGGGAAGAAGCATTTAAAGCTAAGCTAGAGAAAGCAATAGAAGAGTTTAAGCCAGATATAATTCTTTGTCATCATCTATGGCTAGCAAGCTCCATTGTATGCGAACATAAAAAGGATACGAAGGTATATGTAGTATGTCATGGAACTGATATAAGACAATTTCAAAAGATCCATTTTTTCAGAGAAAGATTAATAAATGGTTTTGAAAAATTAGATGGAGTATTTGCACTTACACAAGAGCAGAAGTGTGAGATAAACGAGCTTTATAAAATAGATGAAGAAAAAATATATACGGTAGGTAGTGGATATGATGAAAGATTCTTTTATCCACTGAAAAACAAAACAAAATCGAAACAAATAAAACTAGTGTATGCTGGAAAATTGAGTTATGCAAAAGGTTTGATCCCATTAATAGAAGTTTATACGAAATTATTGGAAGAATATGATCTTGAATTAACCATAGCAGGCAGTGGCTCTGGAGAAGAAAGAGATGAAATTTTAGCCTTAGGAGAGAGTGTGGGAATAAATTTCACTGGTGCAGTGCCACAAAAAATACTTGGAAATATATTTAGAGAATCAGATATTTTTATACTTCCATCGTACTATGAGGGATTATCCTTAGTAGCATTAGAGGCAATAGCGAGTGAATTATTGTGTGTTGTTACAGATGTAGGCGGAATAAAGGGATTTTTGGGAGAGAAGATTATTGACTCGGGAGTGATCCAGTTTGTAGCTTTACCAGAAATGAAGAATGTGGATGAACCATTAGATAGAGATTACAACCTTTATATAAATAATTTAGAAAATGCTATAAAAAAACAGATTAATAACTATAATATGGGGTATAATAAGTTTGCACCCCTTAATGAGGAGATTGTAAAATTTTCATGGGCGAATATATTTAAAAAAATAGAAGCATGTTTTTAATTATTTGACCTTGACAAAGAGGTGCAAAGAAGGTAAGCTAAGATAGTCACCAAAAAAACTTCAAAGAGCTTTTAAAAAACTTTAAAAAGTTCAAAAAAAGATGTTGACTTATGGACAGTATAGATGTTATACTAAATAAGTTGCCTCAGAAGAGGTGGCACTGAACAATGATAATTAAATAGTGTGAGAACTTTGAATAAAAACCAAAGAAGTAAAGAAACAAAATGAAGTCAGCAAATAAAGAGCTATTATCAGACACTTTTAAATGAGAGTTTGATCCTGG
>JAVERT010000089.1:0-2708 GCA_034006985.1 Gudongella sp. | reverse complement strand
CGAAGATTTCTCAGTTCGAAGCACATGCTTCCGACCTAAAGCTCCTGAAATCGGTGCTCAGGAGGTTCTCCGACCCTCAGACATACAAAGAGGTTTTCAAATCAGAGGAGAAGGAGTGCAATTACAGTGCGTATTCGGGGAACCATAAGTCCACTTCTGCTGTCAAATCCTGCAATCAGGAAGATTTTTGCAAATACATCAAAGGAATTCTGAAGGAATCCTTCAAGGATCCGCTATTCGAAAGCGGAGAATACTACGATATGAAGTGCAGGTTGGATGAGGGTACATTCATGCCCAAACAGACTTCCAAGGAGAACAGTCTGATTCCCAATCAGCTGCATAAAAGGGAGCTGGAGTCGATACTGCACAATGCTTCGAAGCACTATCCTTTCCTCTGTGAGGCTGACGAGTCGGGCTTGACGGTAATGGACAAGATTATGTCCCTTTGCACCTTCAGAATCCCCTATTACGTTGGGCCGCTCGGTCAGGGGTCGAAGAACAACTGGGCGGTCAGAAGAGAAGAAGGAAGAGTAACCCCGTGGAATTTTGAAGACAAGATAGATCTCGACGAGAGCGCGGTAAAGTTCATAGACCGCCTCATAAACATGTGCTCATATCTCCCCGGGGAGAAGGTCATTCCCAAGAGCTCCATCCTCTATTCCAGATTCGAGCTCTTCAATGAACTGAACACTATGAGAATCAACGGAGAGCGCATATCCGTTGAATTGAAAAAGGACATTGTCAGGGACCTTTTCGAGAACCCTCAGAACAATAGAAAGGTCACGAAGAAGAGTATAATCGGCTACCTCATGCGCAGAGGGCTGTCTGACGGTGAGACGGAGATCTCCGGCGTGGACGATACCATAAAATCCTCGCTCAGATCCGAGTCGGATATGCGCAGGATACTGGGGGAGGGGTTCGATCGCAGACTCGCGGACGATGTCATACGTGCCATCGTAGTTTTCGGAGACGACCGCAGTAGGCTGAGGAAGAAGCTCGAGACCGACTACTCCGACAGGCTGACACGGGATCAGTTGGACAGTCTCTCCCGTCTACAGTACAAGGACTGGGGAAGGTTATCGGAGAGGTTCCTGACCGGCGTCAGATCCAATATCCAAGGTGTCGAGATGAACATACTGACTGCGTTGGAGCAGACAAATCTGAACCTCAATGAGATTCTCAGCGACAGATACGGCTTCAAGAAGGAAGTGGATAGGATCAGGGACGAGCAGTCCGACAGTTACGATGGACGCATAACATACGGATTGGTGGAGGATCTGTACGTGTCTCCTCCGGTCAGGCGGGGCATATGGAGATCTCTCAGGATAATTGAAGACATACTGAAGATAACGGGACATCCTCCTGCAAAGGTGTTCATAGAGACGACCAGGGAGTCGGGGGAGAAGACCCGTACCGTATCCCGGAAGGACAGCCTCCAGAAGCTGTTCAAATCCTGCAAGGAGGAAGAATGGCTCAAAAGGCTGGAAGGGGAGACCGATGGAAGGTTGCGCAGCAAGAAATATTACTCATACTACACGCAACATGGAAGATGCATGTACTGCGGGTCGGGAATAGACCTGAACAGTCTCGGAGACAGCAACGCGTGCGACATGGATCACATACACCCGAGGTCCAAGAAGACCGACGACAGCATACACAACAACATGGTTCTGGTCTGCAGGGAATGCAACCAGCGCAAGGGAGATGCATACCCTCTGCCCCAAGAATGGCAGGACAGGATGAGGCCCTTCTGGAAGCACCTTTTCGAGAACGGATTCATTACCAAAGAGAAGTACGGCCGTCTCACAAGGAACCATGGATTCACAGAGGATGAGCTTAGCGGTTTCATAGCCAGGCAGATAGTGGAGACAAGTCAGACCGTGAAAGAGGTCGCCGGTGTGCTCAAGAAGGTGTTCGGCGACGGTACCGAGATAGTGTACGTGAAAGGGAATGCGATAAGCGAGTTCAGGAGAAACAACGGATTCGTAAAGTGCAGGATCGTGAACGACTACCATCATGCCAAAGACGCCTATCTCAATATCGTCATCGGCAATGCCTACAATGTGAAATTCACCCATGATCCCCGTACATTCGTAAGAAGCGGGAAAGACTACACATTGAATCAGGAGAGGATGCTCAGATACGACATCGAGCGGGGGGGCGAACGTGCGTGGACGGCAGGAGAGGACGGCACCATATCCGTGGTCAGGAAGCATATGCGTCGCAACAATATCAGGTTCACAAGGTTCGCCTTCGAAGAGAAGGGACAGCTGTTCGATGTGAATCCGGTCAAGGCCCCGAAAGGACAGCACCCTCTCAAAAAAGGCCTGGATATCGACAGATATGGCGGTTACAACAAGATCTCTGGTTCGTATTTCGCTCTCGTGGAGCATGGGAAGGTGAATGAGAGGATACGCACTCTGCAACCGGTTCCCGTATTGTTGATGAATAAAAAGGAAAATGGGGAAGCAATCTCCGAATACCTGTCGAAAGAATGCAATCTGGAAGAGCCTCGTGTTCTGATTCCCAGGATTCTTACGAAGAGCGTATTCGAGATCGATGGGTTCAGATTGCACATAACGGGTCGTACTGGTAACAATATAACGTACACATGTGCGGAGCAATTGATTCTCGATTATGATTCATATGATTATTGCAAGAACATATACAACCATACGACCAAAAGCAAGGAATCGAGGAAGACCTTG
>JAVERT010000088.1:0-2746 GCA_034006985.1 Gudongella sp. | reverse complement strand
AATGTATAGATTGGCTTATTTAATCTAGCATTTTTGGGGTTCTTTGCATTAATCACTATAGAAATAACATCCCCAATCCGTTTTGTTTTTTTGTACCAAAAGGCAGTAAACTGACTTATCAATATATACTTACAATTTTGATATTCATATTGATAATGTGGTCTATATGAGCTATAACCTTCTCCATCTACTATATGTTCTAGTTGTACTAGCGTTCCTGACACAATTGCTTTATCAGATGAATCGAATAAAATCCGTAAAAGAATAACAAATAAACCAGAAATCACAAAGATGAATCCGAATAATATGAACCCATAAAGTCTGGTTTGGTCGAAACTAATCAAGATAACCGTAATCATTGTCACAACGATAAATAGTACTCCGATAGATCTCTTTTCGGTTACAGCCTTATCCACTTTGACACTGGTCGGTCTATCCATAAAAAAGAAATAATTAATCAACAAGATGCAATAAAATAATAGTGCTGCTAACAATATTACTAACAAAAGTGTTCCAAAGCCTATCAGTCCATTTACCCATGTAAGGCCTTCAGGATTATTACCAAAAGTTGCAGAGATAAAAAGGGCTAAACAATAAAACATGTATTTAATAATTTCCCACATAAGTAAGTCCCCCTAATCAATGGTATATCAACCTGAAAATGTTACCAAAATAATAGTTAACGGAATCAAGATAAACGAATACATCAATGCTTTATTGCCTATTGGATCTGACTTATTTTGTTTCGTCCCACTCTCTTCACTTAATTCTAAAGCGATGCATTTTAATATAAGTGGTCCTCTGGATACCCCTTTAATTCACAATCCAGCCTATCAGCTTTAAATTCAATAAAATCTCCTATTTGATAATAATCATTAAATCCTTCTTCAAAATCCTTTTCTAAGCAAATAACAAAACCGTCTATTTTTACAAGCGCTTTTTCTTTATTAATGATCATTCCCCTTAAGAAGTATTCAAAATGTGAATTCTTATTTTGAATCAAAAATTCTTTTTTATCATTATTCATCTTAATATCAATAGCATCAAACGTAAATGGATAAATCATTTCAACTTCCATCCCTGTTATAGGTACTTTATTGTTTGGCAATGGAACGGATAAACATAAGCAAATGACATCATAATTACCGTCAGTAATTATGTACTCCGCATAATTATAATCAAATTTTAGAATTTCTTTTATCTGCATACTTTTTCTCCAATCAAAGTGTTTCATTCCTTTTATAGTATACCTAATGCCATAGCTTTAGTCCCAGTGAAAGTCTTATAAAAAAATGTAGTTATTAATTGTCCACCGTGATTAACTCCAACATATGCATATTTTAGACCACTTACTGATGTCGCATAAGCATTAGTTTGTGTCAAATATTGTCCACCATTAATAACAGCTTTAGCTCCTTTTGTATATTGCATCGGATTATTATATCCCATTTTCACCCCATGGTTATTGAAGTGACTAATCATTGCTTAAAATCCACCATGCCATGTACTTGCAGTATTTAAAAATGATACCCCTCCTGCTACACCACCAATAACAGCTCCTATTATTCTACCGCCACCGAACACCATAAGAAATCCTTGCAGAATACTGTCTCCTAAATCAGCTCCTGTAACACTAGAATATATTGCTCCTCCGGCTATACCTATCGCTGATCCTGCAGCTGCTCCAATTAATACTTCTTTTGCAGCTCCAATTGTTATTGCTCCTGCCATCCTTGCAAATGCCGTTCCTGTCCCAAAAGTTGATACAGACACTACAACAGGAAATACTACAAGTGCAACACTCACTCCAAATAACTTCCATTGACCATGTTGGACTATTTCCGGTGCTATCTAGGTACATAACAGGATTATTTCCACAATAAGCGTATAGATTCATCCCATTGATTGATTCTGGATCTAGGTAACTCACATCATCAATACTAATCCATCTGCCTATTTTCGGATTATAGTATCTTGTATGGCAATAGTATAATCCAGTTTCTTGGTCATAGACATAGCCTTTGTATAAGTAAATGTTTAAATCTCTGATTGCTTGTGCCAAAGATAACTCTGTTGTAGTTAAATTACCTGGTATTTCAATGGTTGGTACACCATAAGCTGTATACGTATAGGTCACAAATCGCTTACTGTTTTTATCAATTATACCATAAATTTCGCCTAAAATATCTCTTTGATATATGTCATTAGCATTTAAATTCTGTACATATAGACAAAAAAACCATCGGATACCTATGAAGGTCATCTGATGGCTAGTTTTTATTATTTTCGGTCAATAATGTAGTGTTGTCAAGTATGTGTCAAGTATATAACAAGTGCTATTTTAATGAAAGCAACGTGATAGACTCCACGTGCGTGGAGTTTATTTGATTGCTCGAAAATATGTCGGTTCGTGTATGTCGGAAACATATTTTTAGCCATTTTATGTTTCCCCATTCCAGACTTTTTCCAGTGTGGGAACATATTTTTTGGTTTTTATGCTAAATTGTCAATAGGAACTAGACTCATTTTATCTCATCATCTAAAGAGTATTCAAAAGGGTTTAAGTCCTCCGTCACTCTACTGTCTAAGGTAAAGAGTTATAATACAGTTTTAGCACACCTACCTTCAAATCGTGTAGAAATTTAGCACCCCTAAATGACGGCTTAAAAAAGGGCTATATAAAATAATTGTTGTATTCACCCTATACAGTCCACTTAACTTCGAAAATAAGAGATTCATAAAATCC
>JAVERT010000087.1:0-2773 GCA_034006985.1 Gudongella sp. | reverse complement strand
TTCAACGATAATTTAAAATCTCTAAGCTAAATTTTATAATACAAATAAAATGCAAAAAAAGTTCCTTAAGGAACTTTCGCATTATATCTCTTTTGCTATGGCAACCAATTTAGCAAATCCTTCTGAATCATGAATTGCCATTTCAGAAAGCATCTTTCTATTCACTTCTATGTTTGATTTTTTTAATCCATTTATAAATTTGCTGTAACTCATCCCGTTTAGTCTTGTTGCAGCATTTATTCGTGCTATCCATAATTTTCTAAACTCTCTTTTTCTTAACTTCCTTCCAACATATGCATAATTTAAAGATTTCATTACAGCTTGATTAGCCGTCTTAAATAATTTACTTTTTGAACCATAGTAACCTTTTGCAGCTTTTAATACCTTTTTATGTCTTTTTTTGGCATTTACGCCTCTTTTAACTCTTGCCATTATATATACCTCCTAAATATCTTCATCAATACTATGGTAGCATTGAATTTATTCTTTTTAAATCGCTTTTGCTTACTAGTGTACCTTGTCTAAGATTCCTAACTCTTTTAGCTGATTTTTTACCTGTTTTATGGCTCTTGTAAGCTTTAAATCTTTTTAAAAGTCCAGATGCAGTTCTTTTAAATCTCTTTGCTGACGCTCTATGTGTTTTCATTTTCCCCATTTATATTTCCTCCTAACCTTAGTCTGCTTTAGGCATAACAAACATTACCATGTTTCTGCCTTCTAGCCTAGCTGCTTTTTCGATTTTTCCAACTTCAGAGATTAGCTCGAAAAAATCATCTAATACTTCTCTTCCCATCTCTGTATGACCCATTTCTCTTCCTCTAAATCTAACTGCAACTTTAACTTTATCTCCATCTTTCAGAAAATCTATTGCTCGATTTGCCTTTACATTTAAATCATGTACTTCAATATTTGGAGTCAATCTTATTTCTTTTATGTTGATGGTCTTCTGGTTTTTCCTTGCTTCTTTTTCTTTTTTAGCAAGTTCATATTTGTATTTTCCATAGTCCAAAATTTTACAAACTGGTGGTTTCGCAGTAGGTGCTACATTAACCAAGTCCAAATTTCTCTCAGTTGCAACCTCCATGGCTCTTTTAAATGAAACTACTCCCAACTGACTTCCATCAGCATCAATAAGTCTGACCTCTTTTTCCCTAATCTCTTCATTAATCTGAAGTTCTTTAATAATCCTACACCTCCTATAGCTAAATATAAAAAAACATTAAAAAAGCGGACATAGAATGTCCGCTATATTACCATAATCGATAATAGTCGATAAATCGACTTGTTAACCTTATAAGCTTTAGCAATAAGGTGAGAAGCGAGACTTCTACTTGTATAATATTCAATTCTTTATAATTATAGTCTAGATTGATTAGATTGTCAAACAATTAATTCTATCTCGTTAATATCTAAGTCGTTTTTATCTTTGTTACTTCTTATCTTTAATTTCCTGAAGTATTTTCTCTAAGAATGCATCAATACCCATCTGTCCCATATCTCCTTCATCTCTTTTCCTTATCGAAACGAGTCTATCGTCTACTTCTTTTTCTCCTACAATTAGACTATATGGTATTTTTTGCATTTGAGCTTCTCTTATTTTATAACCTATTTTTTCAGCTCTATCATCTACCTCTACTCTTATCCCTTTATCCTCCATAAATCTTTTAACTTCATAAGCATAATCGTTATATTTATCAGATATTGGAAGAATTATTGTTTGTACTGGCGCTAACCATATAGGGAATTTCCCAGCGTAATGCTCAATTAGAATACCCATAAATCTTTCCATGCTTCCTAGTATTGTTCTGTGAACCATTACTGGCCTTTTCTTTTCATTGTCTTGGTCAACATAAGTTAGATCGAACCTCTCTGGCATTTGGAAGTCAAGTTGAATTGTACCACATTGCCATGTCCTTCCTATAGCATCTTCCAGGTGAAAATCTATTTTAGGGCCGTAGAATGCTCCATCTCCCTCGTTTAATTTGTACTTGATATCTTTTTCTTCAAGAGCTTCTCTAAGGCTTTCTGTAGCTAAATCCCATTGTTCTTCAGATCCCATAGAATTCTCAGGGCGAGTTGATAATTCTATATTATATTTAAATCCAAATACATTGTAAATATAATCAGCTAAATCAATTGTTTTTTTAATTTCATCTTTAACTTGTGAAGGCAACATATAAAGATGTGCATCATCTTGAGTAAAACTTCTTACTCTCATTAAACCATGAAGTGCCCCTGATAGTTCATGTCTGTGAACAAGTCCTAGTTCACCCCATCTTAATGGAAGATCCCTATAACTATACATCTTTGATTTATAGACTAGGATAGATCCTGGACAATTCATAGGTTTTATTGCATAGTCACATTCATCTATAGTTGTAAAATACATATTCTCTTTGTAATGATCCCAGTGACCAGATTGATGCCACAGCTTTTCATTTAAAATTAATGGAGTTTTAATCTCACCATAACCACGTTTAGTATGCTCTGCTCTCCAAAAATCTTCTAATAAATTTCTTATTATCATTCCTTTTGGATGGAAAAATGGAAATCCTGGTCCCTCTTCTTGCATGCTAAATAAATCAAGCTCTTTCCCTAATTTCCTATGATCTCTTTTCTTAGCCTCTTCAAGATTCTTTAAATACTCATCTAAGTCTTTTTTCTTTTCAAATGTTGTTCCATAAATTCTTTGAAGCATTTTATTTTTTTCATCGCCACGCCAATATGCGCCTGCAATACTCATAAGCTTTATAGCTTTAACTTTTTTAGTATC
>JAVERT010000010.1:0-85796 GCA_034006985.1 Gudongella sp. | reverse complement strand
CCGCCGACTTCCTTCAGATTCCACCTCACGATGGACACCCTTGTCTTAAGCTAACGGTTGGCACTATTAACCTCCGTATCGGACTTTCACCGACTAGTTTTCGCCCATGCTGGGCGCACAAGAAAAATGTCCCTAATTAACTAGGGACATTTAAACAAAAGTCTTTACTCTATTTTACGCTAAAAACATATTAATATCTGATTCAACATCTGAAATTGTTCCAAGTCCAAAGTTTTCAACTAGTACTTTAGCAACATTTGGTGATAAGAATGCTGGTAGTGTTGGTCCAACATGGATATTTTTAACTCCTAGGTATAGTAATGCAAGAAGAACTATTATAGCCTTTTGCTCATACCAAGCAATATTGTATTCTATTGGAAGATCATTTATATCATTAAGTTCAAATATTTCTTTTAATTTCATTGCTATAACAGCTAGTGAATAAGAGTCATTACATTGTCCTGCATCTAGTACTCTTGGAATTCCATTGATATCTCCAAGATTTAATTTATTGTATCTAAACTTAGCACAGCCAGCTGTAAGAATCACTGTATCTTTTGGTAGTGCTTCTGCAAATTCAGTATAGTAACTTCTACCTTTTTGTCTTCCATCACAACCTGCCATAACAAAGAATTTTTTGATTGCTCCAGATTTAACTGCATCTACAATCTTATCTGCAAGTGCAAAAACTTGAGCGTGTGCAAATCCTCCAACAATTTTTCCTGTCTCGATTTCTGTTGGTGCCGGAAGTCTTTTAGCATGAGCTATAACTTCTGAGAAGTCTTTTGCTTTGCCATCAACTCTATCTGCAATATGCTTAAATCCTGGATATCCTGATGAACCTGTTGTATAGACTCTATCGGCATAAACTGCTTTTGGAGGTACTATACAGTTTGTAGTAAATAGGATTGCTCCATTAAATTTTTCAAACTCTTCTTTTTGTGCCCACCATGCACTACCATAATTTCCTACAAAGTTATCATATTTTTTAAATGATGGGTAATAGTTTGCTGGTAACATCTCGCCATGAGTATATATATCTACTCCACTATTTTTAGCTTGTTCCAATAGCTCTTCAAAATCTTTTAAATCATGACCTGATACTAATATTGCAGGATTATTTCTAACCCCAATATTAACTTCAGTAATTTCTGGATTACCATAAGCTGTTGTATTAGCTTTATCAAGCAATGCCATTGTTGTAACTCCATATTTACCTGTTTCAAGAACAAGTGCTACTAATTCATCCACGCTTAAACTATCATCCATAGTTGCATTAAGAGCTTTTCTTATGAACTTAGATATTTCTTTATCTTCAAATCCTAGATTGTCAGCATGTTCAGCATATGCAGCCATTCCTTTTAATCCGTATATAACTAATTCTCTTAGTGATCTAACATCTTCGTTTTCAGTTGCAAGTACTCCAACTTCTTTTGAATTAGCTTTAAATACAATTTCATCTCTACTGTTTAAGCTAAATGTTGATGCGTCTTTTAAATTATCTAAGTCTACGCCTTTTTCTGTAAGTAATTTTCTTAATTCTTCTCTTTTAAGAAGAGCTTCTTTTATCATTGCAAAGAATCTTTCTTTGTCAAAGTTAGCATTTGTAATTGTCATAAATAAACTTTCAATTATAAACCTATCAAGACCTGGTATTTCTAAACCAGCTTCATCTGCTCTAACTCCCAATTCAGAAATTCCTTTTAATGAATATATCATTAAATCTTGAAGATTTGCTAATTCGCTAGTTTTTCCACACATTCCAACCTTTGTGCAACCTTTTCCACCCGCTGCTTCTTGACACTGGTAGCAAAACATATTTGTTTCTCTCATATTATATTCCCTCCTGTTTATTCCTTTTATTCAACAATTATTATCATATGCTATATAAAAGATTAAATCGGTAACGTACGTTACCGATTATAGGTTTAATTTATTCCTTGACTCATTTATTTGTTTCCTAAGATTTTTATTTCAATGCTATGTAATCACTCCTTTTATACTAGAATATAAGTTTGGTTTATGCCTTAACATTATAATTCTTTTACTGGTATAATAAATTATACTAAATAAATTGATTCTTATTCTGCTAGGATTAAAACTTTAATACTTTGCCTCTAATAATCCTTAACCCTCAATCTATAAATTACATATTAAAATCATTGAAATTTCAACAATAAAATAATCGTTGCGTTGATGTTGCTTTATTTTTTTTAAAAATAATGATATTTTTATCTTAGGAGGTCATGTCATAATGGATATTTCTAATAAAATAATAATAAAGAGACAAGAACTAAATCTTACACAACAGCAAGTCGCAGATAAAGTATTTGTTACTAGACAAACTATTTCTAAATGGGAGTTAGGAAAAAGCAAGCCTGATTTAATAAGTTTAAGTCTTTTAAATAAAGTATTAAACTTGTCTGATCTTGAGGATAAAGAAGAAAAATATTTGGAAGGAGTTTTTACAATGAATCAAAAACTATCATTAAAAGATTTCGTTTTCGCACTAATATTTGGAGTGTTATTCTTTCCAATCAGAGTTTTATATACTTTAAACCAACAGCATAAAGCTTCAAAACTTATAAAGTTCATAATTAAACCCATTCTTATTGTAGTATTTTTACTCTTCGTTGGAACTTTAAACTTACAGACACTTATATTTGTTATATTAACAACATTATTTTTATACTATATTTTAAATATTTATTATTCAAAAGTTTAATATTGTATATTTTGAATCTCATGCTCTTACTTGCAAATCTTATTACCAAGCGATTTAAGTAAAAAAATAAAAAAACCTTTTGGATAAGGTTTTTTTTTCAATATAAATCTGTTATCTAAATAATCTTGTGCTCACTTGGAAACACGCCTCAATAAATATGTTAAACCAATGTCGTTGTTGGGTTACATCTTATCATGCCAATCAAGAATTTAAATCAAGGTACGTAGTTTTATAACTATGGGTTCTTCTTTTAACTATTAATCTATATCTATAAAACCAACACATACTCCCTTGTAGTAGCTGAATATAAGGTATGGAAATGCTATTAAATTAGAAATTCCTACCGTCTTTAAACCCGTCGATATATAAACATGACCACCGCTGAAAGCTCACCTGAAAATAAATTTAGTAATCTTTTCTTTAACTTATACACCTTATCACTTTTCAATATTTCCTACTAAGATAATAATATATAACTAAATATATAAGTGTTTGGAGTCCTGCTACAAAAGATAGTATAGTAGCAATCTCATTCTTATTAAGTAGGATTAGTACAAATATAGCACCAAATTCTGCTAATATTGTTAATAACAAAGTATATCGACCACTCTTTTCTGCTATTGAAATCATTCGTTCTTCTTTTTGTTCAATTTTAAATTTCTTTAGTAGCGTTGGATTCTTAGAAATACGATAGTACTGAATTAACTTAAGTATGCAAACTCCTATAAGCCCCAAAGCAAAACTTGTAGTTGCACTATCTCCTTTTCGAATTATATTTACAACTAATAGAGCCACTCCCATTAACATCATAACTAAAATCCACATAATTTTTTTCTCCAATACTTTCATTTTACTTCTTCCTCCTCATAAATAAAAATTTCTTCAATAGATTTACCGAAATAATGAGCAATCTTAAATGCTAAAATAATAGAAGGATTGTATCTTCCATTTTCGAGAGAACCAATTGTCTGACGAGAAACTTCTAAAGCCTCAGCGAGTTCTTCTTGCCTAATCCCATGTTTCTTTCTTAATTCTTCTAATTTATTTTTCAAACAGTTCACCATCCTCTATTTATTGTAAAGTATACTTTCCATTTATAGAATAACATATTTTTATCTATATGTAAAGTATACTTTCCTTTTTCGAAAAATAAAAACAGCAAATCATTTTATATCTGATTCACTGTTTTCAGTCGATATTTTAGCTACCATTATATTATACAAGACTGTATTCCTAATAAAAATCAAGTTAATATCTCAAATACATTATTTTCTCTTTTTCTTTTTCTTCCTAGAAAATGACAATCCACCAAATCCACTTATTATTGCTGCATAAAATCCAAAATCATACCAAAATCCTGTATTAAAAGTCTCATATATACTTGTGGATTTATTGAATATGGACAATATCAGGGAAAATGGAGCTATCCATCCATGCCATATACCTGAGAATAATCCTGCTGGCTTATCTATTGTATTAGATCCATCACCTGGAACACAAGCTGATACTACAAATACTATAATTATCATCATTAACAATAATATAATTTTCTTAAAGTTACTGCCTTTCACCTAATCACCTCTAATTGTTTAATTATATATATTATACCCTATCATGAAGCCTTAATACATTCATAATAAGATGTAAAACTAGAATACTATTTATAAAGGTTTACTTATCACAAATGTAATGCATTTTGGGGACATTCTTCTATACATCTCATACATAGAATACATTCTGTAGCATTTGCTCTACTCCTAGAATTATCCATCATATCAACCTCCATAGGACAAACATCTATACATACTCTACAAGATATGCATTTTTCCTTATCGTTCTTTATCCTGATTAAAGAGAAATAGCTTGCTGGTTTCAAAAATATCGTAATTGGACATATATACTTGCAAAATGAGCGATTATCTTTAAATATAAATGCAAGTGTAATACCTATGGTGTAATATATTAAATTACCAACAACGAAGCTCCAAAACATAATCTTCTCTAAATTTGGAATCTTAAATATAAATAATGCGCCTGTAAATAAAAGTGACACTATGAAGACTATGTATCTAATATATCCTATGTTTTTTCTTGGATTTTCAGGTGTTTTATATGGCAATAAATCCAGTATCATAGCAGTCCAGCAAGCATATCCGCACCAACCTCTTCCAAATATAAAGGGTCCTACAATCTTCGCCACTACATAATGAATAACTGCTGCTTCAAATACACCTAAAAAAAAATAGTACCAAAAACCTTCTATCTGCATGTTTTCATTAGAAATCAAACCTAGGTATACTAGCATATACAGTCCAACTAAAAACTGGACAACATGTCTAGCATATTTGTATTTATTTGTGTATAAAACTAAACCAAACGAAATACTAAGCCCTATATATGAAAAGTTTAATAAATAAAAAATACTATCTAATACAAGCCAAAGAATAATAGCAATCACTTCAAATATAACAAACATAGAAATTGGCATTATATATTTGTTTATAGATTTCATATTTAATCCTCCTGACATCTCCTCCTACTTGAGATTATTGTATCATTATTTCTATTTACAGTTAAGTTTAGTTGGCAATAGACTAATGATATGCAAGAACGAGCCAGCTAAGCTAGCCCCTACCAATACTATAATTTCAAATTACATAACTAAGTTAATACCAAAGCCTACCACTAAAGAAACTATATTAGCTACCACACCATATGCTATTCTCCTACTTTTAGGTTTTTCAGTTAAGTATTTTGCATATATTATTGTTTCAAAGATAATTATTAATATCTCCATCAATACAAATATAAATAATGCGGCTAACATGCCATAGGATAAATTCATCCATAATATAGCAATATTTAGTAATACTTGTGTTAATATATTGGTTTTTAGGAGTATTTTTCCTGAATTTTTAATTGTAAATCCAAATAAAAGGGCAATTCCTATCTCAATTGCTAAAGTAAGTAAAAGTCTAAATATAAAACCTATGGACATATTCAAAATTGGGCTAATTTCTTTAGCTTGGCCTGCAGATAAAATTATATCTCCCTGTAAAACCTCACCTCTTAAATCAAACTCAACAATAGAATTAAAATTCTTTCTATTAATTACATCTGATATTATTAAGGTATTATCTTCAGTTAATATAGCGATTTTAAACCTCTCTGGTGTTCCCATATAGCTAAATTTATGAGAATTAGTATTGTCTGGATTTTTCACACCTCTCAATTCTCCATTTAAGGGAACTTGAGTACCAACTAAAAGCGCAGGGTGAAATCCTTCTTCATCAACATATTCTGCTAGTTTTTTTACCCGCTCTCTTTCTCCATAGCTTAATTCTAACCAAGAATATTCACTTTTATCGGTTACTAATAAATCTAACCAATAATTATTATCTTCCATCCCTTTTACTACTATTTCCAGTGATGGCTTTGGTCCAACATCCGCTGTTGCGACAATTGGGAAAATATTGATAATAATTAATAATAGTAAACCTCTTAGAATTGCTTTTTTATTAAACATTCCATGCTCCTTCTATCTTGATTACTCACTTTTTAACCGCTCTTGTTGCATAAAAACAAGGGATGTTATATTCATGCAGTTTACCCGCGCCATTTGTATCTTGTAATATATCTGTGAGAATAAAACCAGCTCTTAACTGTCCACCTATCTGTTCTTCAATTGTATGTGAAAATTGAATTCCCCAATCATTTTTTATTGAATCATCATACTGTTTTTTATTCTTCAA
Organism: Gudongella sp.; assembly: GCA_034006985.1. Classification (GTDB taxonomy): domain Bacteria; phylum Bacillota; class Clostridia; order Tissierellales; family Tissierellaceae; genus Gudongella. The sequence continues at coordinate 79,319 of JAVERT010000010.1, read as the reverse complement.
AGGGTTAAAAGGAAGCTTGTACATTACCTCAGTCTCTTCCTCATCAAAAGCATAATTGAGTCCATTATCTAGACCGGATAGTAATATTCCACCTTTTTTTAGTATTCTATAGCACTCTTTCCAAACTGGTAATACATCCTCAATATAGCTATTCGAAACTGGATGGAAAATCAAATCAAAGGATTCATCCTCAAAAGGTAAAGGTTTTGTCATATCTGCTCTAATCATATTTATTTCATAATTTTCTCTTGTCGCTACTTCCTTTTCACTTTGCAGCTGCCTTTTTGAATAATCTAATACAGTGCACTTTGCACCTAGAGCTGCAAATATTGGCATCTGTTGACCACCACCAGAAGCCAGGCCAAGTACTTTTGCACCTTTCATTTCAGGGAACCACTCTTTTGGTACTGGTTTGGTAGGTGTTAATACCACAAACCAATCATCCATTTTTGCTTTTTCGAAAATTTCGTGACTAATAGGTTGCCCCCATTCCCATCCTTCTTCAACCCACTTATCAAAAGCATTTGAATTTATTTCTGTATAATTTTTATCCATATGTATTCACCTCATTGACATAATTATATTTGATTCCAAACAAAAAAGCCACACTAAGTCTTATTAATTTAGTGTAGCTTCCATTCTCAAATCAAGCTATTAATACTCTATTCCTGATACTTTAATCCTATAGTAACATTACAAGTAAAAATTCCTTCTTCATCTTTTATAACAATATAGTCAATTACATAGGGTTCTAGTCCACGTCCCATTCCAACTTCCAATGTTATCGATTTTTTTGCTGGAATTGTACCTATAATTTTCTTATCTGATGTAAATACTTCAAATCCTAATATTTCATCAATTACAAATGTATCAAGTCTAAGTGAATCAGATTTTCCTAAATCCTTTAGGGTTTCTTGTCTTTCTTTTGTATTAACCTCGTTTAAGAAAGTTTCAAAAGTTTCTTCACCTGGCAACATGCTTTTCATTTTATTTCCTTTAAGCTTTTTAGCTAGCCCTTCCAAGGACTTGATTATTAATCACATTATAAATCCACCCTTTCTATTTAATTATATACCCTGAAATAAATAATATATCTGTTTGTGTTGAGTGGCCGAGCAAAGCTACTTCTCGATGAAAGAAATTTTCGGGAAAAAGACTCGACTATAGAAAATTAATAGAGACTCGTTTCCCACAAATTTCTTGAACTGACAAAGATATCATACAAAAAAGTCACACCAAGTACTCTTAACTTGATGCAACTTCTATTTTCTGATCAATCTATTAATAATCTATACCTGCAGCTTTTATCCTATCTGGATATGCTGTTGAACAAGGTGTTACTCCATATACCATTCCACAGCTTGGACATTTTGTCTCAAGATGTGTCATGCTAAAATCATTTTTACATTCGATACAGTTTATGGTTACTCCATCTGGCATTGGATTTTCATTAAATCCCATTGCTCTTATTTTATCCACTACTTCTCTACCGCTTCCAAAACTACCTGTACATCCATCATGCATTTTCATCTCTCCTATTCTTATCTTTTGAGGCTTTCGCCTTGTCTTAAACTTGTTCTCATCTCTTGTATATATGCGTCCATTTTTTCAAGATCTTTTAAAACCTCTTTTTCTTCTAAACTTGTCTCTATTATAGCCTCAATACCACCATTTTTAATTACAATTCTCTTATCTGCAAAAAGTGCAAGTGTTGGATCATGGGTTGCCATTAATACTATTTTATTCTCATCTAATAATAAATCCAAGGCTTTTCTTCTATCAATTCCTGCATTTTCAATTTCATCGATTAAAACTATTGGTGACGAGCTTAAAATTGCTGTGTCAGCAATCATTAAAGCTCTTGATTGACCTCCACTTAGGGCAGTTATTGGAGTATCTAGTGCAAACTTCTCTCCTGCTAGATTATTTGCTTTTTCAATTATCTTTTCGATTGTCTCTTCAATATCTAGAACCATTCTACTTTCTGCATGGAGTCTTAAAAACTCCATTACAGTCAAATCCATTACAAAATTCATATTTTGTGAAAGCTGAGCAACTAGTTTGTTGTTTGATGAAAATCTCCACTTTTTATCTGGTAGCTCTCCATTTATAAGTATTGTTCTACCCGTTGGAGTATCTGCATTCGCTGTCCACTCTATATCCGCTAAGAGCCTTGATTTACCAGCTCCTGTTGGCCCTACTATAGAGATTATTTGAGAAGATTCTATAGTTAGATCCTTGAAATTTTCAACTTCTCCTAATTTATTTTTCCCAGGTAGAATGCTTAAAGAACGAACTCCACTTTCTTCTTTAACCCCAAGAAAGCTTTTCATCTGATCAATATATATTTCTAAGTTTTCTAAAAGTCCTAATTGATCTATTGCCATATCTTCTACTTCATCTTTATCTATTCGTTCTATAATTTCTCTAAAGCTTAGATGCTCCTTCCCAGATATATCAATCCCATTTTCCTCAAAGTAATTGGTGACAAATGGATATTCCTCAAGTAACTCAGCAATTATTTTATTTGTCATTTATATCACCTAACTCCATCTTTCTAACATTACCCATCTGATAAGCTTCCCCAATTCTCTTCTCTCCTAGACAATAAGAGCAAAGTGCAGATGGCATTGGGTATTTCAACTCCATTCCCACAACGGTATCTATAACTTCATTTTCATCATATAATAATGTGCTTAGTTCAAAAGCACCTTGACCTGTAAGTCCATTTATATTAATAGTCAAAGCTCTTGGATTTACTGAGTTGACCCTTGAGGAAAAAACTTCTCTTTCAGCTTGGGATACTATATCCCCTTTTGTTATTACTACTATATCAGCAGCTTTAAGCATAGGTCCTATCTTTTTAGGAGTGTTTATGCCAGATAAGTTATCTATAACGCAAACTGCCTTTATGTCCTTTAGATATGGTGAACATCTATTACAAAGTCCAGCTGATTCAGTTATTAATATATCAAGACCTTGTTTATTTCCCCACTGTACAACTTCTTCTATGTTTGATGCAAAGAAATGATCTGGACAAAGTGCCCCTGATAATCCTTTTTGCACTGGGATCCCTGCTTTTTCATAAAGAATATCATCATCTGTGCTTAAACAGTCAAACTTTACAACCCCTGCTTTAAGGTCTCTCTTTTTTAGTGCATCTATAGTTTTTAATATTATGCTAGTCTTTCCTGATGAAGGAGGACCAGAAACAATAACTAAATTCATCTATTTACCTCCAGATTCTTCATAAAAAATATCCATCAATTTCTTTATTAAAGCTCCTAAATCGGAGTGATTATTTATATAATCCCAACCTAGCCACATAAACTTTTGATCCTCATTTAAATTGTTTACTACTTCAGGATGGGTTGATGGAAATTTACCATTAGTTGCAAGCATTTGGCCAACTTCTTTTGACATAAAAAAGTCTACTAATGGTTGGATTCTTTCTCTGCTTGATTTTTTAGCGAGTAGGAATATAGGACTGATTACAGCTCCTTCTTTTGGCCAAACTGCTTTTAAAGGGCTTTCTTCTCTTACCATTTTGGCAAATAAATAGGGCATAACAGTTACTGTTGGAATTCCAGATTCACTTTTTCTATTTGATTTAACCATCTCGGCTGGTGTCATACTTCTCATATGAGCTCTGCCCAGTCTTCTTATTCCATCTTCTCCAAATTCCTTATATATAGATAGAAGAAGAGCATTAAATAAATCAAAGTCATTTAATGGAAGAGAAATTGACTTTTCAAATTCTGGTGAAAGTAGTTCTTCCCAACTTAAGGGCATCCTTCTACCATTTAATTCATCTGTGTTTACTAAGAAAACTGCTGGCACTACTGAAATAACTGAATATTGTCCTGCAGGGTCTTTTAGCGATATCTGTTCATTATCAAAATCTTTATTTAATCGCTCAAATCCAGACATATCTTCAAATATATCTCGTTTCTTAAACTTGCCCATTAACTCTTCATCAAAGAAAAGATCGAATCCTGCAGACATAAATAAATCTGTAATATTTTCTTCTGTTGCATTTTTAATAGAATCTCTAATCCATTCTACTCCTGTATTTGCAGCTTTCAATTCATAATCTAAGCTAATGTCTTTATTAGCTTCCATCCACTCTTTAAAGCTCTCCATTAAGGGAATTCTAACTGGGCACGGCAAAACTCCAAGAACAGTGGTTTCTGCTTCTTCGTTTCTTTCTGTCTGATTTAGAAATACATCCTCAGATTCTCTGGTTTGTTTTATTATGTCTACTAATTTAGATTCAAATAACTCCAAATTCATCTTCTTCATGCTACAAGCCATTACTAAATCTATAGTCTTACCAATAGTTTTTCGCATTGCTTCATTTTGAAGCTGCTCAAATCCATTTGCTGAAAATACATCTAATGTTTCAGGGTATTTTTGCACTATATCATAAACTTTATCTTTTACATCAAAATATTTATTCAAAATATTTGGCCTCCTTGTTTTACAATCAAGTTTGATTATATTACACTTTAACCTTTAATTCGGTAACATTTGTTACGAACTATAAAAAAAGATAAATAGCTAAACACAGCCTTCCAAGGCTTCTGAATTTTAGTTATGTTCTATTTTTTACAGAACGTAATCTTGTTATACACTCATTTTAAAATTCGGGAGGGTAAAAAAACAAAACTTTCTATAAAATTAGTTATATAATTAAACTCACTATATCCTGAAAATAATTGAAAACAATTTGTAGAATTAAAAATCTATTGAATATGACAATCTCGATTCTTTAACTTATACCTGGATATTTAATCTAAAGTATATTATTAAAATTTACTAATTTGAACATAAAAAAGCTATGAATACTTTAATATTCATAGCTCCTTAATTGCTTATGTTGAACAATATAAATACTGTACAAATAAAAAATAATTATATTTATCTAAGAACTGGAGCCATTAATACTTTTCCTGTTCCTCGGTATACATTAACCAAACCTTCCCCTGAAGCGGCTGAACCCATAAGTGTTTTGCCAGACCTTTCTACTGTAAATGCTAAACTACCCGACCATGCAATTGCCATATTTCCATCAATTTTTAATTCATCATTTTCCAATTCTATTTCTATTAATTCTTCTCTCGGTACGTAGGATTCAAGAGCAACCACTCCACCACCATTAAGCCCCAAGTTGAAAAGTCCTTCTCCACCCATTGCAGCAGATGAAAGATTAGACCTCATAACAGCTTTGTGTTTTAATTCTGAATCACAAGCCAAAAATAAACCATCCTCAATTACAATTGAACCATACCAATCATCGACATCAATAAGTAAAATATGCTTATATGTTGGTTCTAATACAAGTTTACCAGTTCCTGTATATTCAGGCTTTATTGTGGATTCATTTGTAACCTTTGATTTTAAAGCCTTCCCGAGAAAATCGCCTACCCCCTTAAGTCCTGTTGTTGATTTAACATCACCAACCATCCATTGCATAGCACCCGCCTGAACTGTAATGTTAGAAATATTTACATCACAAACTAACTGTCGTCTTCTAACATTCATTTCAGAAGCATAATAAGCTTCCTGAGCTGTTGCATGAGTTACACTTAAATCTCTTTGATACTCTACTACCTTGAAAGCTCCTAATTCTACTACAATCTTTACATCATCATTGTCTTCAAAATTTCTTACTTTAAACATATTATTCGCCTTCTTTCTTTATCTTCAGGTGATTTATGCTAACTATGATATCCTTAATCACATCATGAAACCTACCTACTTAAGTCCAGATAATCTTGCAATAAGAGAGTTTCTCCTTCTTTTTAGACCTGATTTTGTAGTAGGTCTTCCAGTTATATTTGCTATTTTTTGTTTAGTTTTTGTTACACCAAGTTGTCTTTTCCAAATTGATCCTTTGATCAATTTTCCCACAGTACTACCGCCTCTCCATAATATATTTAGTAAAGTCCGTTGTTTTTATTCTATTGTATCCATTAATCTCTATTTCTTATAAACTCAACATAATCTAAAATCCGTTTAACTTTTTCATCTTCTAAATCTGAAATGTCTATCATCGTTTTAGATCCAACATCCGTCCTTAATGTTTTTTTGATATTTAAAAAATATGTGGCAATAGTTCCTGTCAACATCCCGACAAATCCTATCCCGACAAACATTAGTATAATAGCAATAATTCTACCTAAAATAGTTTCAGGTGTCATATCACCATATCCAACAGTAGTAGCTGTTACAAAAACCCACCATAGAGAATCTCCAAAGGTTCTTCCCAGTTGCTTGAACTCAAGGAAGTATATACCTATTGTACTTAGAATAATGGTAACTGTTGATATGTAAATGGTATAGATAAAACCATTTGTATTGATAAAAACGTTCAATCTCCCTTTTATCTTACCTAAGAGAGCAAATCCCTTTACAAACTTTGCCATTCTAAAAACTTTTGTTATTTTTAAGACTCTAAATAATCTAAATGCCCTAAATATACGAAACATTGAGTTGAAAGGAATAATTGCAATTAAATCAAAGATATTACTCTTGAAAAATTGCTTTTTATTCTTAGCTAATAGAAGTCTAAAAAAATAGTCAATTGTAAAAATGATTAAGATACTAACATCTATCCAGTAAAGGTATGAACCTGACTCCAAGGTTATTTGATTATTTAAATCCAAAATCGTCAATGTCACTGCTACTACTGCCAAGATCATTATTACTATCTCATAGAACAATAGAAGCTTTTTCTTGTTATCTTGAATTTTAACCATCTCCTTTTAAACAATCTTAGCCTTTCATCATATACTACAGAACTATTGCCTAAACATTTCTATAATCATTTAGCTTTCCCTCTATTAAATGTAATGCAGGTTTTCTTTCGATCTTAAAAAGCAACAACTTCTTGTTCAAATATTGTTCCCCCATGTGCCTTCTTAGTAAGATTAGAAGACACATTTCTTAACATCCTTGCGTTTCGTTAACCGTTAGTATAAATTCTCTTTTTCTTATATTTACACCCATTATCTGATCCTATTCTTTATAATGCCTAATATGCCACTCTCTTTCTTAAAATCAATATCAAAAAACTCTGTTGCCTTAACTAAATCCATTATTATAAACTCTCTTGATTTAATAGCTTCTAAATCCTCTGGAAGTTCCTTTAGTATTCTATCTGCTTCCCATGTTTGCGCTGCATTATATATTAATTGTGAACGTTTCCTGTTAACTTCAAATCCCTTTCTATTTACTTCCCATGCATTTGTAATTTTATTAATTGCTTGTGCTCCTGTAACTCTATCCCCAAAATAATCATCTAAGGACAGTTTCCTAATATAATTTGGCATATCATTAGTTTTATATTCATTGATGATATTGAAAATCACTTCAGATGATACTTCCAGAATATCTACTATTCCTTCTAAATTCTCATCTTTAATATTATTTATTAAATCAGGTACTATCTCTAACATTCGTCTTAAATATTCCCTATATAGAGCTGTTCCAATATTATTTTGAACTTTTCTTACAGTACTTATTCTCATCATTTCAGTATTCTTGATTCCAGCTTGCACATGGCATATAACTGTTCTTCTAACTATTTCTGGTGCTACTGCTTTTATATCTTCATTTGCACTGATTACAACTGCAGGATAAAAATTTAGATTTTGTTCTACTCCAAATTCTTCATTCTTAATTAATTCTATCGCATGCTGATTAAACCTTGTTTGAGTTAAGTCATCAACAATTATTGGAGCTCCTTTTACAGTCCTTTTCAATCCATCAATAGTTGTTTTTGTAAAATCAGGTGCTGAAATTTTAGGTTTTTGACCAATCATCATTTTTAGTAACGTCTCAAGGAATTTCGTCTTTCCAGCTTTTGATTGTCCATATAAGATTCCAAATACGGGATATGGTAAAAGGTTTTGGTTGTATTTAACAGCGATATTTCTCATATTAGCCATAAATGGGGTAGTAAAAAACCAAATAGCAAAAGAATAGTATTTGTATTGTAAACCTTTAACATCTCCGTGGAATCTATTGTATCCTTCCATATACTCTATAAATAGATTTACATCATTTTGAATTTCTTCATAAGTTGGATTTAAGTCTATTGGGGAATCATTTAACATAATATCCATATTTTCAACATCAATTACTAATTGTGGATATTCACTCCTTAGTTCTTTCTCCTGGATATTTGACTCAATTATTTTCCTTCTTGTATGCAAAATTTTTTCAGGTGACAATAATATCTTACCGTTTTTATCAGACTTTGGCATTAAAGGTGATAGTTTTGACTTCAATTTACTAATATCTAAAGCATATCTAATCTCGTCCTTCACGCTTAAATCGGGTTGTATTGCTAATACTTTCTTACTTTTAACTGTTTGACTTATAGGTAATTCATCTATATTATTTGCATAGTCACTAATCAACAACGACTTTATTGTTATATCATCCGTACTACTTTCTTTCAGGGAAATGAAACTATCAAAATACCAATCAAAAGCTTTAGAATTATCAACATAAATAATATTCTCACGCTGAATTCCAGAAAATGCAGAGTAAGACATATTTGCTGATCCAGTGATTACTCTTTTTCTGCCATCATCTGCTTCTAATAAATACATTTTTTCATGTGATAACTCCGAGCGTGATATATACATCCTCAGTGCCTTATTATCTATCATTGCTATTAAATCGGTTTTAGTTTTGTTTGAGCTTTCTATAATCCTTTCAATAGTTCTTTGTTGGTAAGCCATAATTTCTTGTAATTTATAAGACATAACTCCATCAAAACCAAATATAATCTCCGAATAATCAAAATGCTTAAGTAGTTGATAAACAAACTCCATCCCAGATGAATATGTAATAGCATATAATTTATTATAACCTGAGAACAATTCTTGCCATGTAGTGGTCTCTGCCTCTATGAAATCCATTTTTACAACATCAATCTTTTGTTTACTTTCTGGTATTATCCCAAATAGATTCATATTTTCATCCATATCTTAGCCACCTTTATTGATACATTCTATGGTTTGTCTTTCTATTAGAACTTTTTATGCATAATCTATAATATATCTAATATTCTTCCAGTCTATAAGTTCCACTACTTAACCAGTTAAACGCTTCTGCACTATTAAAATCATCCGCACTCAATATGTCTTCACCATATATATTGATTATTTGCTTGTACTTTTCACAAACATCATCAGGACTACCCGATTCAATTAAGTCACTTTCTATTTCATTATCCATATCGAATTCATCATCCAATTCTATATCCTGCCAATTTGTAGCAACCATAGAAGCATATAGTAAACTCTCTGAACCTTCCCCCATATGTTTAACAAGTGCATTTAAAACCTCATCTCTCATAGTATCTGCTACATCAATTAGGATTTGATTATAATCATTTGATTGCAAATGTTCTTTTACTACATCATCATCCAATAACATTCCAGCCATTAAAGCTAAATCAAAATCTGACACATCACTATATCCTAATGAATTATAAAAATCATAAAAACAAACCTCTTGAAATTGTAATTGGCAAAATTCTGAGTATAACATTATAAGAGTAAATGATCGTAATTGGGCTAAGCTAAATTCAAAAGATGAATGCTCTTCTAATAAATTTTCTTTTCTTAAAGCTTCCCAGGCTATTTCATACCAGCACATTTCATAAGGTCCTTCCCAAATTAAATTTTGTTTAAAAACATCTTTAAGATCTTCAAAGCGTATGCTCATAATTACCTCCTTTTCAGTATTCCGTTAATCTTTAATAAGATTAACCGAAATTCTTTATCTTAAATCCAATTATCTCCACCGTATTCTTCAATTTGATTTATTATTTTTGAGACATACCCCTTTGTACTATCTTCACTTGCATACCACATGTTGCTCTGGCCGAATCCAAAAACTTTTAGGTTTCCTCATTTCCTGTGAGTTTTTCATCATATTTCTACATATCGTATAAAAATTTTTGAATGTTGCAATAAATATATTATACTATAGTTGAAATTAATTACCAAATGTTTAGCTTTATAAATTACTTAATTTCATTTATCATATTGAATCTCTATAAAATCACTTATCTTCTAATATCTTTATTACTACATTTCTCCTTCCCATTATATATTTGTTGTTTACTCCTGAAATTTCTATAAGCTTAGACTTGTTTATACTTATCACTTTTCAACAGGCTTTATAGGGAAATTTATCTTTCCTTTTTCAACATCCACATTCCACATAATCTCATCAGAAATTTCAGTGAAGTGTCACTTTTTAAAGAAGAATAGGTTTGAAACTACACCCTAACAAAAATATAAACTTTATTTGAAATCATTATGTAGATTTTTAACTTTAAGATTAAGAATCTGTTTCTTTATAAATCTTACATAGTAAATTAATATCCTAATAATTAGTAATTAGCCGCCGTTTAATAGGGTATAATATAAAGTAGGTTAACATTATTTTTAATTATACAAGGAGGCCACTATGAAATTATCTATAGGAAACACTATACAACAGCTAAGACAAAACAAGGGTCTTTCTCCTCTACAATTTGCAAATGCACTTGGTGTTCCATCTGATGTTGTAGAAAAATGGGAGCAAAATTCATCTTATCCTGATATAACCCTACTTTCCCCAATTGCAAGACTTTTAGGGACTTCTCTTGATGAGTTATTGATGTTTGAAACAGAAATAAGTCCAGATGATGTAACTAATATATATAAGGTTTGTGCGGAGAAGTTTGAAACTGGGCATTACGAAGATGCAGTTATGGTCTGTGAAAACTACTTAGAAGCATATCCAAATAGTTTATTCCTTAAGTTTAGAATTGGAAGTTTATTGCAAGAGTATATTCAATTAACAGAAACCGAAGAACAAGCTAACGAGATAATAGATAAGTCCATAAAATTACTTGAAGCTTCCTCTAGGACAGATGACCTAGAAGTAAAGCACGCATCATTATATGTATTAAGCAGTTTATATACAATGAAAGCTGATTATGACAAAGCGATTGAAGTATTAAACACTCTACCAAAGCTGAATATGAATACAGATTTTATGCTATCTACTATCTATTCAATGAGTGGAGATAATCAAAGGGCAAAAGCAATTGAACAAGAAAGTCTATTCAATAATATTAATAATTCGATTATTTCACTCGCAGGACTTTGGGGGAGCGCCCTTAAGGAGAGAGATATTGATTTTGCACTTGAACTAACAACTAAGCAAAAAAAACTTATAGTTGATTATAATTTGCAAACCTACCTAATGGGTAATAATATTCTTATGTTTGCAGATATTTATGCTGTCAAAGAAGATGTGAATAGAACTCTGGATTTTATAGAACAATATGTAGATTGGGCATTGGGAACTGAAAAAGAAGATTTTGATCTTACGAAAAACAAATTTTTTTCATTAGTCCAAAATTTAACACCAACAATGAGTTTTGATTATCAAAAACAAAGTTTTATCACTCAAGTTGTTAAAAATCCTGACTATGATTTTGTAAAATACACTGATAGATACAAAAAAGTAATAGGAAAACTATTATAATTATCAAATAAATAGAGCTTATAAGGGGGTAATTTATGCATGATTCCATACTAGCATCGATAGAAATAGGAGAACGAACAAAATATAGAATAATGTATGTTTATGGGCTCAGTCTTTTAAGTCTTGCTTTCTTTTTTAATTCTCCCGAAGAAATATTTAATGGCTTAAAGACAATTGTTTTTTCCAATAGTCTTTTATTAACAGATTATATGGCACTTAGTAATGTCGGTTCAGCATTCTTAAATTCAGGAATCCTTTTACTAGCATTTATCTTTATTGCTAAAAATAGCAAAGCACTTATGAATGGCCCACTTATAGCAAGTCTTTTTTTGGTTGCTGGTTTCGCTCTTTTCGGGAAAAATATATATAATGTTTGGAGTATTGTTATTGGGGTCTATATCCATAGTAGAATCCAAAAAGATCACTTTACCAAGTATATAATTATTGCTTTTTTTGGAACAGCACTTTCTCCAATTGTTAGTCTTCTTAGCTTTGGAATAGGCCTTCCTTATTTTTTAGGAATAATTATCGGAAACTTAGCAGGAATTGGCATTGGATTGATTCTACCACCTCTAGCAAGTAGCTATGTTAGGTTTCATCAAGGTTTTAATTTATATAATATTGGTTTTACTGCAGGAGTTGTTGGCATGTTGTTTATGTCATTATTTCGTCTTTATGGCATAGAAAACCAACCATTATCTATAGTATATCAACAATCTGATTTTGGTTTAGCCATATATCTTTTATTGTTATTCTCGTCAATGATAGCAATATTTTTTGCTTATTCTAACAGAAAGCTAGTAGTCTATAAGAACATTCTAAGACAATCTGGCCGATTAGTAACAGATTTTGTAACCATCGAAGGCTTTGCCTTTACAATGTTTAATATGGGCATAATGGGTTTCTTAAGCATGTTTTATGTTCTGATTGTAGGTGGACATTTTAGCGGTCCTGTGATTGGTGGTATTTTTACTGTAGTAGGCTTTGGTTCATTTGGTAAGCATCCTAAGAATACTATTCCAGTTGTAATTGGAGTTGTACTTGCAACAATTTTATCAAATGGAGATTTATCCTCTACTGGAGCTATCTTAACTGCATTATTTGCTACAACGCTTGCACCTATAGCAGGATACTACGGAGTTTTAGCAGGAATACTTGCTGGATTTCTTCATATGTCACTTGTCTCTAATCTTGCATATTTACATGGCGGAATGAATTTATATAACAATGGATTTTCTGGCGGCTTTGTTGCTGCAATTTTAGTTCCAATATTTGAATCATACAGAAAGGAGCCAAGTTATGAAGAATGAAAAATCTAAAATGATAAAAATTATGAATGAATTAGTTAGGTTTTATTTGCGTTCAGGAAATAATCATGTATCAGTAGATCTCGACATAACAGATGTTGAGGGCACAATTACTCTAAGAGGATGTTGCACTAGATTAAAACAAGATACTATTATAGAACTTGATAGGATAATCAATTCTCCCAGAAAAGATGAAACCGAAGAATACTACTGGAATCTAATGGGCACAAGCGACTTTTCGGAAATTCGTTTATTAGGATCTTTAGTGAATGATGGAAGTGTAAAATATGAGGGTGATACCCTAGTAATAAAGGTAAGAAGAAAGTTTTAATATGGATAATCATTTAAATTTAAGGCTAACTTATAAGCATATAGCTTATTGTGTTAGCTTATTCTTTTTGGCATCTTGTTTATGATTCTTTCATAATGGATATAAATATGTATGTAGATAAGGTATTTAAAACTATTAAGGAGATGATGGGTTTGAAATGGAGTAAAAAACTGCTCGTATTTATTTTAGTCCTTGCAATGAGTATTGTCGGAATACCCTTTATTAGCAATGCACAAGCACTTCCAAATGAAGTACATTTAACAATTTTGGGAACCTCAGATACTCATAGTAATCTTTATGGATTTAGCTATGAAAATGGTAAAGAATCAACTAACAATGGTATGGCTCGTGTTTCGACATATGTAAATCAAGTAAGGGCTCAAAACCCTAATACTATTTTACTAGACAATGGTGACACCTATCAAGGTACAATTCTTGCAGATGCTGTATATAATAAAAAACCTGATGTTATGCATCCAGTTTCTAAGGTATATAACTATATGAATTACGATGCATTAACACTTGGAAACCACGAATTTAACTTTGGTGTAGATTTTGTTGAAAAGATAGTCAATGAATTAGATTTTCCAGTACTTGGAGCAAATGTTGAATATAAAGATGGTAAAGAGCTAGCAAAACCTTATATTATAATTGAAAAACAAGGTGTGAAAATTGGTATCCTTGGCTTAACTAATCCCAATGCCCCTAGATGGGATGGAGAAAAAGTAGATGCATTTGAATTTAAATCTGTTCCTGAAGTAGGTAAAGAATATGCTAGAATACTAAAAGAAGATGAAAAGGTTGATGTATTAATTGTTACGGCTCATGTCGGCATGATCCCTGAATTTGACGAAGAAACTGGCGCAGATGGTGCTGCTAAATTACTAGAAGATGTTCCTTATATAGATGTTCTTTTGCTAGGACACTATCATATTTTAGACGCAGAAACAATAGGCAACACTTTGGTTGGAGCACCTAGAAATAGTGGTAGAGATGTAGCACAGTTTGATTTAAATTTAGTTCTTGAAAATGGAAAATATGTAATCAAAAGCAAAGAAGTTAAAACAGTTGATATGGAAAACATTACTCCTGACCCAGCTATACGCGCTTTAATTCAAGAAGAACATCAAGCTACTATTGACTTTATAAATGGCGAGGGCGCTGAAGGCGAAGAAGGAAATGGTGGTGGAGTATTTGGTGTAGCTGCAATTGACTTCCAACCTGTAAATGAAATCAACGGAATTCCTGAAGGCAAGTTGAGAGACACAGCAGTTATAGATTTAATTGCAAAAGTTCAACTTGATATCTCAGGTGCAGATGTTACAGCTGTTGCATTATTCCAAGATGATTCAGACTTAAAAGCTGGAAATATAAATTATGGTAATCTATTTAATATTTATAAATTTGACAATACTCTATATACTCTAGATGTAACAGGTAAAGAACTTAAAGCTTATATGGAATGGTCAGCGCTTCATTATAATACTTGGAAACCTGGCGATATATCAATTTCTTTTGACGAGAATGTCCCAGGCTATCTATATGATATGTTTGAAGGTGTAGACTACAAAATAGATTTATCAAAACCTGCTGGGGAAAGAATTAAAGATGTTTACTTTAAAGGCGAGCCTTTAGAAGATGATCAAGTATTAACTTTAGCTGTAAATAACTATAGATATTCAAGTGGCTTAAAAGCTAACAAGTTAGTAGAAGCAAGTAAAAAATGGGAATCACCAAAAGCTATTAGAGATTATCTAGCAGAATATATTCAAAAAGAGGGAACTATTAGTCCAACAATTTCAAACAACTGGGAGATAGTTGGTGTAGATTTAGATAACCCACTTAGAGATGAGATAATCGCATTAGTTAATTCTGAGAAACTAGCTATTCCTTATAATAAATCACTAAATATTCAAGATCTACAAGAAATGGGAATAATAAAAGATGGAAAAGTAATTCCTCCATCTGAAGAAGTAGACCAAGAGTTAGAGCATTCAGAAGGGCCAGTAAAACCAACTGTCCCAGAAACACCTGTCGATACTGGAACTGACTCAAAAACAACAACATATATAGTTAAAAATGGTGATTATTTAATTAAAATTGCCAAAATGTATGGAGTTAATTATAGAGATATCGCAAAGGAAAATAATATTAAAAATGCAAACTTAATATTTCCAAATCAAAAACTAATAATTACTTTACCATAGCTATAAGAAAACAGCCAACCTAATAAATATTAGGTTGGCTGTTTTCAATTTGTTCCATCTATTATTCCATCAATGTTTTCATAAAAATAATTTACATTATCACCATTCAAATTATAGGAGTCTTTTTCTAATTCCACTATATAAAGATTTAAAATTTTAGCAGTTCTTGAATCTGGATTATTATTTATCTTTTGTTTATACATTTCTAGCAAATCTGGGTTTAGAGTAGTCTCCCCCTCTTTTGCAAAAATATATGGATTCCCTAATCCTTTAAGACTTAAGCCTATATACGCTTTATATAAATCTTCTAATTTTTGTTTTAATTTGCTATCTGGAAATCTATTAGTAAATCTTTCAATATTCAAAGCTCTATCTATTATCTCTTCTGCAGATATCTTTAATCCTTCTCCATCCGTTGTCTCATTTTCTGTTTCTGTTTCCCAAATCTCAAAATAAGACTTAAATTCATCAGAACCATTTTCAACAAATGGTGTTAACTTTTCAGTTACTTTTTTGGCATCATAGCCTTTTGAATACAAAAAGTTTTCAAATTGAATTAGCATCTCATCAGCTTTATTCTCATCAAGTTTTGTGATATTGTCCTTAATTGAATTTATTATTTGATCCTCAGAAATATTATTCTCAATAGACTCATAATAATCTTTTAAGATTTTTAATTGTTCTTGTTCCCCAAACTTTTCATTTATTTTTTCCTTAACATCTTCGCCTATTTTCACTATATCAACTTCTTTAAAAGCATTCTCTTGTTTTGGAATACAACCCGTTAATATAATAGCAATTGCAACTATTCCAACTAATAACTTCTTATTCATATTATCAGCTCCTTAAACCTATTATACATTCTAATAGATAATGTTGTGTTACAAGACTATTACATATCATTAAAAAATAATTTATTTATTTTCTAGGATAAGGTTTTCAAACCGTTGACAAGATTTTGTATACAACATATAATTATTTTTAATACATTTATAATGCATCACTTTTAAGTATTAAACTAATTGAAGGAGGAATTATTTTGACAAAAAAAACAGTTTATAAAGGATTTACTCTTATCGATGGTACTGGTAAAGCTCCACTAGAAAATGCATATTTATTAGTGGAAGATAAAAAAATTAAAGAAGTTGGGAGTTATTCAGATTTAAAAACTAGTGATGAATGTGTCGTTGTTGACTTAAATGGGAAAATAGTTATGCCTGGTATGATAAATTCTCATGTACATATTGTCATGGAACCTATAGGTGACCCCAATTCACTTCTAATGAGCGAATCAAAGTATAAAACAACCTTAAGAGGAGTAGCAAATCTTAAAAAACACTTAAATTCAGGGGTAACATTTTTTAGAGATATGGGTGGACTTGATTTTATTGACATTGAACTTAGAGACGCTGTTAATTCAGGCTTAATAGAAGGCCCTCAGTTTTTAGCATCAGGTAAGGTTGTTACTATGACAGGTGGTCATGGATGGGCTATGGGCAGAGAATCAGATGGCCCAGAGGAAACTAGAAAAGCTGCCAGGGAACAACTTAAAGCTGGAGCAGATATTGTTAAGATAATGGCAACTGGTGGAGTTATGACAAAGGGCGTTGAACCAGGAAGCCCTCAGCTTACAATGGAAGAAATGAAACCTGCTGTTGACGAAGCCCACAAATCAGGCAAAAAAACTGCCTCTCATGCTCAAGGTACTGTTGGAATAAAAAATGCAATTCGAGCAGGTATAGACTCTATAGAACATGGGATTTTCTTAGATGATGAATCCATCTCTATGATGTTAGAAAATGGAACTTATCTTGTACCTACGCTAGCTGCTCCTTACTTTATAGTAAAATATGGCGTAGCTAATGGAGTGCCAGATTTTATAGTGAAAAAGGCCGAATCTGT
Source organism: Gudongella sp. (assembly GCA_034006985.1). Lineage (GTDB taxonomy): Bacteria > Bacillota > Clostridia > Tissierellales > Tissierellaceae > Gudongella. The sequence continues at coordinate 62,010 of JAVERT010000010.1, read as the reverse complement.
TATGGATTCTCATATAGCTAGCTTTAAACAAGCTTTTAAAGCAGGAGTAAAGATTGCTATGGGAACTGACTCAGGTACCCCTTTTAATCAGCATGATGGTTCTTACTATGAATTAATGCTATTTGTGGAAAATGGCATGACTCCTATGGAGGCAATTGTAACCTCTACTAAAAATAGTGCAGAATGCTTAGGAATTGAAAAAGAGTATGGAACCTTAGAAAAGGATAAATTTGCAGATTTTATCGTTCTCGATGAAAATCCATTAGATAAGCTTGATACTCTATTGGATGTAAAAGAAGTTTATAAGCTTGGCAAAAAGGTAAAATAATTAGGAGCCCATAGGGCTCCTTTTAGTTTAAATTTGAAATTACTTTATCCACCATATCGTATATAAGGTCTATATTACCAGGCTCTTTTAAATCAAAATCCCCAGAAAAAGAGAATATATACTCATCTTTTTTTAATTTTACTTCTGCTATTTCTCCATCCAAGAAACTTACAAAATAAGCCCCATCAAAATTTATATAGTAATCTTTTGCAGATACAAATTCTCCAATATACCTTGTAGAACTTTCTAAATTTAATTTAAAAAAATAATCTGCTAAATCTTTATTAAGTGCTTTATCAACTTGTGTATGTACAGATATTGGGTTTATATACCTCGTCCCAGTTTTCTCCCCATAGGTATAACTTAGAGGTATTAATATACTGCCCTCTCTTTTAAAACTAATTTCTTCTGGATCTTCTTCAATTCCTACTTCTTTTAATTTAAGTGCATAGTATTTTTCAGGTAGCTCTATCCCAACTCCTCCATTTATTGAAAATATTCCCTCAGTAGATATAGCTAATGCTACCAGAAATACACCTAATAAAGCTAACATTGTCTTGGCAGTAGTTCCCATTTTTATTTCTGGAAAAAAATCTCTTAACTTGTAGGCAAGAAAAAATAAAAAAATTACTGGTAACAATAATAAAAATACTCTGCTGCCTCCTATAAGAGAATCTGCTATTATCCCCGCAGGAAGTATCAAAAAAAATATGGTGACAAATACTGACCAGATTTTCTTTAGTAAAACAATCCCATTAATATCTTCTATTTGAATTTCATCATTGTTTTCTATTCTACTAATCCTAATATACCTAAAAATATCATATATAAGATAAAGTGTAGCAGCTATTATCAGCGCTGGAAGAAAGAACAAGCTTAAAAGAGCAAAATTGCTTCTAAAGTGGTAAATTCCTATATCTAAATTCATTATTAAACCAAAAACATTTATTAGCACAGCAAATACAAGACCAAATATTTCAGGTTTTAATATAGACTTTATGTTTTCTACCTGATTTGTTCTGTCTATATCTTCAATCACTTCTCCATCCTCATTCATAAAAACATGGGTGTACTCTTGAGAAAAAATATGGTCCCATCCTTTTTCTTTTTGTGCTTTTATATACTCAGCAACCATTTTTTCATTGGGGCTATCAAATGCTTTAGCTTTTGGATATATCCCAACTGCAAATTGAATATTTTTAGGTTGAATTCTTTTATAAAAACTCATCCTAAACTTCATTTTATCTATAAGCAATCCTTCGTTAGCCATAGTGTTAAAGCGCGTTTCAAGTATTTCATAATCTTTTGGGGTTAAGGCATCTATTATTATCTTTTTATCATTCATTGCTAGTTCTCCTTATCCATCAATAGAACTCCTTTTAGTTTAAATTTGAAATTATTTTATCCACCATATCGTTTATAAGATCTATATTACCAGGCTCTTTTAAATCAAAATCCCCAGAAAACACAAAAATATACTTATCCCTCTGCAAAATTACATCTTCAATCTCTCCATCTGGATCTTCTATAAATTTAGCTTTGTCAAAATTAGAATAAAAATCTTTTGCTGATACGGGAATACCCCGATACCTAATGCTGTTCTTAAGCTCTAGCTCAAATATATACTCTGCTAAATTTTTATTAACTGCTTTTGCAGCTTGGGTAGATACATATGTTGATCTGGGTCTTACAAAGTTTATATGCTCAGTATATCTATATTTTACAGGCATTAGAATACTTCCATCTTTTTCAAAAAAAACTTCCTCAACCTCTTGTTCAAATCCTAAATCTTTTAATCTAAGAGCAATGTAACTGTCAGGTAGATCTTTATCAAAACCAGATGGTATAGAAGATATCCCTATAAATGTTGATATACCTAATATGAAAAAAACTACTACAAAAGCTATTAAAGTCTTTCCTACTGTTCCTAAATTTCTCCCTGCAAAAAATCCTCTTAGCTTAAATGCAACAAAAAAAGCTATAAACATTGGTAACATTATAAATATAGTCCTAGTTCCTGATATAAATGAATCTGCTAGAATAGCTAGCATAAAAAGTGCTAAGAGTAATAAAGTAATTATAAAGGTTGCCTTTCTAAATACTTTAATCCCAGTAATATTCTTTACTTTCACTTCATCCTTGCTGCTTTTTTTGCTAATCCTTATGTACCTAAATACGTTAAGTATAGCATAGCTTGCAATAACTGTAGTAATAACTGGCATAATAAAAATACTTATTAATCCCATATTACTATTAAAATTATAAATCTCTATCCCTGACATACGTGTCATATTAAAAATATTGAGTAATGTTAATATTGCAAAGCTTATAATTTCAAGCTTTAAGGTTGCTTTTATATTATCAACTTGCTCAACTTTATCTATATCTTCAAGTTCTTCACCTTTTTCATTTATAAAAACATGGGTATACTCTTGAGAAAAAAGATGCTTCCAACCTTTTTTTTCTTGTGCTTTTATATATGAATCAACAACATGTCCTTCAGGTTTCTCATATGCTTTAGGTCTTGGATATATTCCAATTGCAAATTCAAGATCTTTTGGTTGGATTCTTTTATAAAAGCTTAGACCAAACTTTATTTTCTCAATTAACAATCCTTTATTAGCCATATTCCTAAAGTTCATTTCCATTATTTCAAAATCTTGTGTTGTTAAGCCATCTATCACTATTTTTTTATCTCTCATTTTTTAGTTTCCTTTGTATTTCCTCGCTTAACCATTGCATTTCTTATAATCTCATACATTATGACAACTACATATGCACCTGCATTACTTTTTGCATATTCAAAAAATCCCCACGTAAAATAATAATCATATCGATCAACTGTTAAATCCTTAACTTTTTTTTCTAGGTTTTGAATTTCTAATTCACTTAAATCATCAAGAACACTTTTATTTATATATATCTCTTCTATAGCACTTTGCTTATTATAGTTATGATAAACAAGATTCCCAATTGCTAGAACTTCTTCTAGAGGTCTTTCATCTGTCACATATTTCTCAGGGTTATCTATGTAGTCATCATAATTTAAATAATCTCTGGCTACTAGTGAAGATACTGCATCATTTATATGAGTTTCTGACATATAGTACACAATTCCAAGTACCATAGATAATACCGATACAAGCATTAATATTCTTAACAAGATTTTTTTCACATTATCCCTCCATCTGCATTTCCACTTAATTGTAACACAGATTATTAGTGTTTAAAAGTTACAATCTAGTTTCTAAGTGCTAATTATTACTATCTTAGGGTATACATAAGTAATACGAAGGAGGTTTTTGATTATGTACAATTTTAAAGTATTTTCGGACTTTGCCTGTCCATTTTGTTATATTGGTTTTACTATTGCGGATAAGTTAAATGATGAAAGAGACGATGTTGTTTTCGAGTGGTTCCCTTATGAATTAGATCCTACTGTTCCAGAGGCTGGGAGTAATAACAATTTCCCAGAAGATCAATTGAAAATTGCTTATAAAAGAATAGAGATGCTTGGTAGCGAATATGGTTTAAACTATAACAACAAGAATAAAAAATTTAACACGAAAAAGCTACATCTTGCAGCTATGTATGCACAAAGTGTTGAAAAATTTTACCCATTTGCTAGAGAAGCATTTAAGGCAGTATTTGAGGATGGTAGAAATGTTTCTCAATTAGAAATAATTAATGATATCGGACTTAAAGCTGAACTAAATATCAAAGAGATGAATGAAGCACTAAATGACCCTGCGTTTATGGAAGAATTCTTAGAGGCTAAAAACTTAGCTAAAGTTTACGAAATAGATTCAGTGCCGACGTTTGTAAGAGAAGATAAAAAGAAGATTTATACTCTTAAAAACTATGAAAATTTTAAAAAAGATTTACTAGAATAATTTTTTTAAAAAGACGTGCTAACGCCCGTCTTTTTCTATTCGCTTATTATTACTCTATATGGTATAATGACTTGACTAAAAAAGTAAAGGATGAATGTTATAGTGATAAATGTAAATAATTTGAGTCTTAGATTTGGCTCACAAAAGCTTTTTGATGATGTAACTTTAAGTTTTACTCCCGGAAATTGCTACGGTGTAATAGGTGCAAACGGAGCAGGTAAATCGACATTTCTTAAAATTCTATCTGGAGAAAAAGAAGCAGACACTGGGAATGTAAATATAAGTGCTAACACGAGAATGAGCGTGCTTAGTCAGGATCATTATGAATTTGACTCTAACAAAGTTATAGATACTGTTGTTATGGGTAACCGAAGACTCTATGAAATAATGCTAGAAAAAGATGATATCTACGCTAAAGAAGATTTTTCTGATGCTGATGGAATAAAAGCCTCTGAGTTAGAGGCAGAATTTGCAGATATGGATGGATGGAGTGCAGAAGCTGAAGCTTCTTCTTTACTACAAGGATTGGGAATACCTGTAAGCTCACACGAAAAGTTAGTCAACGAACTAACTGGAACAGAAAAAGTAAAAGTACTCTTAGCTCAAGCACTTTTTGGCAAACCCGGAATATTAATTCTAGATGAGCCTACAAATGGACTTGATGTTAAAAGTATTAGATGGCTACAAAATTTCTTGGGAGATTTTGACGGTACCGTAATTGTAGTATCCCATGATAGACATTTTCTTAATGAAGTTTGTACTCACATGGTCGATATTGACTTTGGAAAAATTAATATGGTTGTTGGTAACTACGACTTCTGGTATGAGTCAAGTCAGCTTGCACTTTCATTAATGAAAGATCAAAACAAGAAAAAAGAAGATAAAATAAAAGACTTACAAGCATTTATCACTCGTTTCTCTGCAAATGCTTCTAAATCAAAACAAGCGACTTCAAGAAAGAAACTTCTTGATAAAATAACTCTAGATGACATCGTCCCATCAACTAGAAGATATCCTTTCGTTGGATTTACAATGGAAAGAGAAGTTGGTAATGAAATTCTTACAGTTGAAAATCTTAACAAAAAATTAAAGGGCGATTCACAAATTAAGGATCTGACTTTTAGAGTAAATAAAGGCGATAAAATAGCTTTTATTGGAGATGAATTAGCAATTACAGAATTATTTAAAATATTAATGGAAGAAACAGAAGCTGATAGTGGGTCTTTTAAATGGGGTCAAACTATAACTACTTCTTACTTCCCTAAAGATAACACTAAATTCTTTGAAAATAGTACTGCTAGTTTAGTTGACTGGCTTAGAAATTATTCAACAGAAAAAAGCGAAATATACTTAAGAGGTTTTTTAGGTAGAATGTTGTTTTCTGGAGACGAAGCACTTAAACAAGCACAAGTTCTATCTGGAGGCGAAAAGGTTAGATGCATGCTTTCAAAAATGATGCTTAAAGAAGCAAATGCTCTTATCCTAGATCAACCTACCAATCACCTTGATTTAGAGTCTATAACTGCTGTAAACAATGGTCTTAGAGATTTTAAAAGCATTATATTATTTACATCATTTGACCATCAGTTTATACAAACAATTGCAAATAGAATTATTGAAATTACACCAGATGGTTTTAAAGATAGAGCTATGACATATGAAGAATATTTAGATGAATTTGTAAAATAAAAATAAATCCTGTGGCTTTTAAAGCTACAGGATTTATTTTTATTTTACGTTTGAAAATTCTATCTCAACATTTTTTTCTAAACCATTTCTCAAGAATTTAATACTTGCGCTATCGCCTTGCTTAAATTGATAAAGATTTCTTTTTAATTGACCCATATTGGTAACTTCATTTTCATCTATACCTTGAATAACATCTCCAGCAATTATGCCTGCTTTATCTGCAGGACTATTTCCTTCTACCTCAATTATTACTACTCCTGTTTCTGCTTCAAGTTTAATTCCAAGTCTTTGCTCATACTCTTGTACTCTAACTCCAGTTATACCCATATAAACAGTTTGAAATTTGCCTGTTTCAATAATTTCGTCTATAACTGCTTTTACTTGGTTTATTGGAATTGCAAAACCCAATCCTTCTGCAGATGTTACCTTTGCTGTATTGATTGCTATTACTTCTCCTTTTGCATTTAACAAAGGTCCTCCACTATTCCCTGGGTTAATTGAAGCATCTGTTTGAATTAAATAATCAATAATATTTGATTGATCTACTTGTACACTTCTATTTAAACCAGATATTATCCCACTAGTTACAGTTCTTTCAAATTCGAGCCCAAGAGGATTCCCTATTGCTATTGCAATCTCTCCAACCACAAGTTTATCTGAATCTCCTAATTCTGCTGCAGTGAGACCAACCTTATCAACTTTAATAACTGCCAAATCTATCAAAGAATCAACCCACACAATTGTTCCATCTACAGTTTCACCATCTTCAAACAATACCTTAATTTCCTTAGCTTCTCCATCGGCTACCACATGTGAATTAGTTAGAATATAGCCATCCTCGTCCACAATTACTCCAGAACCCACACCACTTACATCCTCTTGATTAAAAAATGTAACTTGAGTTGATGTAGTTGTAATTCCAACAACAGATTCTATATTTTTCTGTACAACAGCTGAAATAGTGTTTATAGAGTCATTTGTATTAATAGTAACCGCTCCACTATTTGACAACTCCTTATTACCTGGAACTAAAAACTGATTTCCAAAGTATACCCCACCGAAACTACCCACAAATGAAAATATCAAAACAACAGCAATAATAACTAACCAATTTTTTTTACTTAGCCTAGCCGGCTTGCTAAAATCATTTGTTTCTGGTTTTACATTTGTAGTTTCTTCAATTTCATCATGTAAATCTTCATAAACAGTTTGAGCCTCTACGTCTGAGTTCTCTTCACTTTGTTCTTGCTCTTGAATATCTTCTTCTACTTTTTCTATTCCTTCTTCTATATCTTCTCGCTTTTTTTCATCATCCATAATATTCACCCCTTCATAACTATTTATACCACTTAATATTAACTTTATTGTGAAACTATAGTGAAAACTGTGTGGAAATTTTGTAAAAAAGGGTAAGTTAAGTCTATTAGGAGGTTTTTAAATGAAAAATAATGACATAACTGTAGAGTATATATTTCATAGTGGCTTTACCCTTGAAACAAATGAGTACTTTTTTGTATTCGATTATTTTAAAGGAGATATTGAACTACCAGATAAACCAGTTATAGTATTTGTATCACATGGTCATCCTGACCACCTTAATGAGGAGATTTTTAAATGGCCTATTTTTCATAAGGACATAACCTACATTTTAAGTGATGATATCACTGCAACTGCAAGTGATTCTATACGGCTATTAGGTCCTTATGAACAAATAGATTACCTTAATCTAAAAATAAAAACATTTGGTTCTACTGACCTTGGAGTATCCTTTTTAATCCAAACAGACGGAATAAATATATTCTTTGCAGGAGATCTAAATTGGTGGCATTGGAAAAATGATCCTGATGAAGAGAATATACAAATGGAAAAAAGTTTTAAATATGAAATTGATAAAATCAAGGGTGAAAATGTTGACATTGCGTTTTTCCCAGTAGATCCACGATTAGAAGAATCATATTATCTTGGTGGAGAATACTTTATCAACAAGATTAAACCAAAGTATTTCTTTCCCATGCACTTTGGGGACAATTATGAGATGATTGATGCTTTTATCAATATAATGAAAATTTCTGGTACAAAAATAGTTAAAATTAGTAATAGAAATGAGAAAATTAAAATTCAGAATTAATAAATCCTTCGACGATGTCAGGATGACAAACTTATGTCCTCTAGCCTTATGCATCCTACCTTATTTAGTTGCCAATAATAACATTCCTTAAATGCAATTGTAGCTATATCCACACAATCATAATTAGTGGTACGGCTACAGCTACCACAATTATTTCCAGAGGGAGTCCCATCCTCCAGTAATCACCAAATTTGTATCCGCCAGGTTCCATCACTAGTGTATTTGACTGATGACCTATTGGTGTGAGGAATGAACAGGATGCACCGATTGCAACACTCATAAGGAATGCATCAGGAGAGGCTGAGAGTCCGCTTGCAATCTCAATTGCTATTGGCGCCATAATAAGAACCGCTGCAGCATTATTTACAATATCAGATAACGTCATTGAGATTACTAGTACTGCCATTACCATTCCCCAAAGAGGTAGCCTATCGGCAAGACTCAAAACACTATTGGCGATTACTTGGGCTCCACCAGTGGTTTCAAGGGCTCTACTGACAGGGATAATTGAACCAAGAAGTACAATTATTGACCAGTCAATGCTTTCATACATTTCCTTAGGAGATACAAAATTTCCAAGAACCATCATTACTGCTGCCGCCATAAATGAAACTTGAACAGGCATAAGACCAAGTGCTGTCAATACAAGTGCAGTTACAAAAACCATAACCCCTGGAATAAGTCTTCTTGGTTTTCCAAGACTTATTCCTCTTTCTGCAAGAGGCAAGCAGCTCCACTGTGTTATTATTTCGGATAGTGTTTCAGGAGGACCTTGTAAAAGAAGTATATCCCCAACAATAAACCTAATGGTATCAGGCGATTTTCTTATTCTTACTCCTTCTCTGGCTACGCCAAGGATGTTAATTCCATATCTACTTCTTATTCTCATGGATTTTGCGGTCCTACCAATGATAAATGAGTTTGTCATAACAATTGCTTCAATTATTTCAATGTCTTCGGTTTTTATGTCCTCCTGTGAAAGCTTGTCCGTATGAGCAAGCTTTAAATCTGTTGCATCCAGAATCTCCTGGACTTCAGCTGCTGTTGACTCAACTATCAATGAGTCTCCTTCCTCAAGCGCAAGTTTCAATGAAGGTGCAGCATAATTCTTATCCTTTCTTACAACTGAAACTATTTTCAATTCTCCTTCAACAAGTTTTTCAATCTCATCCACTGTTTTTCCTGCGTACTTCGATTCCTCTGGGATTCTTAACTCAGTTATATAGTCCTTTATTTCAAATAAATCCTCTTCAGATTTTCCTCCTGTCCTCTTTGGAATAAGCCTCCAGCCAATGAGAAGGATGAACACAACTCCAGCTAAAGCTACTGCCCCTCCAACTGGAGCAAAGTCAAACATCTTAAAAGTATCACCAGTGTAGTCAGCTCTGAATGTTGATATAATTATGTTCGGAGGAGTACCTACAAGGGTTGTCATCCCACCCAATAGTGAACCAAATGCCAGAGGCATAAGGAATATTGATGGTGATTTATTATTTTTTCTGGCCATCTTTACTGCCACAGGCATCATCAATGCTAATGCTCCAATATTGTTCATAAATGCAGAGCTTATAGTAACTGCAACTACTAGCAATGTCATCTGGATAATAATATTATCACCAAGTCTAAGAAGATACCTGGCCATAAAATCAACAACTCCTGCATTCATCAAACCCTTGCTCACAATCAAAACGGCCGCCACTGTAATTACTGCTGGGTGACTAAACCCCTCAAAAACTTCATTCATTGGAATAAGACCTGTAAAACTTGCCACAAGCAAGGTTACTAAGGATACAACATCATAGCGCCATCTACCCCATACAAAAAAGAAGAGCATCAGAATTATCAGCCCAAATATCAAATATATGTCACTAGTCATTGTTGTCATCTCCAATCTAAATCGATCTGTCAAAAAGTACTCTATTTTAAATATATACCAAAAATCGGTTCTGATGAAACTAATTCCTTATATGAATTTATATATTAATTTATTGCCTTATTAGCACCTAACCTTTTTAAATCTTCATAGGTTCTTATTAACAAAGTAGACAACCTCAATTTGAGAATAAAAACATTTGCTTCTACAGCTCTTAGAGTATCATTTTTAGTGAAATCACAATAAATAAATATTAAAACAGCACCGCAAAAAAAGGCACCATGTAAAATTTTACATGGTGCCTTTTTTTATAGAGTCTAAAAGGGGGACTCTTTAATCAATATTCTTATTTTGCTCCTTCATCTAAAGCTTTTAATAGAGAATCAACATAATCTTGTCCTATTGCTGCTCCAATTGATTTATAAACTCCATCTGCTTTAGCTAGTACTTCATCAACAAAACTTGGATCAAATTCAACTAATTCCATACCACCATCAACTAGTTTTTGTTTGTTCTCACTATTTATAGTAACAAGCTGAGCTTCTATTTCAACAGATGCTTCATCAACAGCCTTTTGAAGTGCTTCTTGATATAGTGGATCTAGGCTATCAAATTTCTCTGCATTGATTAAAAATTGATTACAATATAATATATGATGTGTCATTATAAGGTAATCTTGTACTTCTTGGAAGTTTGCACCAACGTTAGTGTCAGTTGCATTCTCTTGAGCATCTACAAGACCTTGTTGTAATGATACATAAACTTCTGGCCATGGAAGTGGCGTTGGAGAAGCACCTAATGCTTTCCAGAAATCCATATGATTTGGATTCTCCATAGTTCTAATCTTTAAACCATTAAAATCATCAATAGACGCTATCTTCTTATTAGAAGTAGTTTCACGGAAAGTTCCTCCCTGAAGATAGTGTAAAACATACATGTTTTTTTCTTTGTAAGCTTCATTTATTTTTTCTGTAAATTCACTCTTATTTAAAGCATAATCTATAGACTTAGCATCATATTTTGCGAATACCATTGGAAGGTCAAAAATAGCAACTTCAGGTACAAAAGATACTGTTTGAGCAGTTTGAGCTATTACAAAATCAATATCTCCAGCTAACATCTGACCTTGAAGCTCTTGGTCATTACCTAATTGGCTATTTGGAAAATAATCAACTGTCAATTGACCCTCAGTCATTTCAGCTACTTTTGTTGCTACCAATTCACCGTATAATTGTGCTGCTGAACCAACACCAGAATTATCAGCACCAACTAGTTTAACTGCCTCTAATGCTGCAAAACCCTCTGCTGGTTCTTCAGTTGCAGGCGTTTCTGTTGCAGGTGTTTCTGTTGCTGGCTCTTCAGTCGCAGGTTTAGAACAAGCTCCTACTGAAAGTGCCATGGCAATAATCAGTAATAAAATAAGTATCTTTTTCATTTTATTTCCTCCTCTTTCTTTTTTTGTTTATCACTTAAATTCCTTTTACAGGAATGCAAGGCTTAACCATGGAATATAAGTTATCATAAACAACGCTATTCCAAATGCGAAAATAAATGGTATTGCTGTTTTTGCAACGCTCATAGGTGGAGTATCACTGAGTGTTCCTGCTACAAATAAGTCTAGTCCAAATGGTGGTGTTGCAAGTCCTATTGATAGGCAACATACCATAATAACTCCAAAGTGTACTGGGTCAACTCCTAAAGCCATAACAGCAGGAAGTAGTATAGGTGATAAAATTACAATTGCTGGGCCCGTATCCATTACCATACCAAGTATGATGAAAATCACAACTATCCCAGTTAATACAGTGAAACTTGATGTAAAATTATTAAGTATAAAACTTTCGATTAATATCGGTGCTTTTGCCAAGGCTAAAACACGACCAAAAGCTATAGCAAATGCTAGTACAAAACATAGTGGTGCATAAGTCTTCACTGCTTTTGCCAAAAATGGAATTATGCTTTTTACTGTAAATGACTTGTAAAGAACCAGTGCTACAAATAATGAATAGAACACCGATATAACTGCTGCTTCAGTTGGTGTTACAATTCCTGAATATATTCCACCAAGTACTATAACTGGTGATAATAAAGCCCAAAAGCTGTCTTTTAATAGTGCAAAGAATCCTTTCCCTCTTAATTCTTTCATTTTTATGTCTATTTTTTCTTTATCCTCACCTTTTTTTATAGAGTATAATACTGCATAACCCATCATTGAAAGTCCGATCAATATCCCTGGCAATATTCCTCCAAGGAAAAGTGCACCTGTAGATACTCCTGTTGCAAGTGAATAAAGAACAAATGGTATAGAAGGTGGAATAATTACTCCAAGCCCTCCAGCGGTAGCAACCATGCCCGCAGACCAAGTCTTGTTGTAGCCCATTTCCACTAGAAACGGTATTGTCATTGAACCTACTGCTGCTGTTGTTGCGGGGCCTGATCCAGAAATTGCTCCATAGAATAGGCAAGTTAGTATAACTGCACATGGTATTCCGCCAGGTAAATAGCCTACAAAATATGCAAAGAAGTTAAAAAGCCTACGAGATATACCCCCTTCTGCCATTAGTACTCCTCCGAGAATAAATAACGGAACAGCTAAAATTGGAGTAGTATCTGATCCCGAAAAACTATTAGCTATTAACTGTTGAATAGAACTTCCTGTCCCTCCAAGAGCAAGAGGCATCAACGAACCTATTACCATACTCATCGTTATTGGAATTGCAAAACCTAACGAAACAATAAATGCCACAAATATCCATAAAGCCATTACTCACCACCTCCTAGAATGTCTGAATTCCCAGCAGGAGGAGATGTAGTACCTTGTACTTCCTGCTTCGCTTCTTTAAATGTAGCCTGCATTGTAGTCTCTGCAGCTTTGCTGAAATTTTTGAAATTATTAAATATCTCCTGTATCATTCTTATTGAGGCTAAACCAAAACCTATTATTGTTGAAAGGTACATAATCCACATCGGTATTTGCATAGCTGGAGAAGTTTGCCCAGTTATTCTTATTTTGTTGGTGTAAACTATTGAATAATAGAACAAAATCCCAAATAAAGCAAGCATAATAAGATTTGTAAGTATTTCCATGGACTTTCTAAGCTTATGAGGTAATAAATCCATCAATAATCCCACCCTAAGCATATTTCCTTTTTTTATGGTATAACCCAGTGAAAGAAACACAGTCCATATGTAACAATATCTAGAAAATTCTTCTGGCCAGCTCATTGAAGAGAATACAGTTCTCGCGACAACTTGAGTCATCATGATAATCGAGATTGCCGCTAATAAAAAAACTAATATTGTTTCTTCTAAATGCTCATCTAACCATTTTACTACTGCCATTTTTTTGCCTCCTTTCGAAATTTAAGAGCAATTTATTTAACAAACTGCTATGCTTCATTTCCATGTGAAAGAATAGCAAAAAGTTCTTGTCTCATTACTTCTATAGGAGCAGTTTCCCCACTCCATAATTTAATTTGTTCAGCACCTTGATAAAGAGACATCCCTAAACCGTTCATTACCTTGCAGCCCATCTGCTCTGCTTCCATAAGGAATCTTGTCTTGCTAGGATTGTAGATAGCATCAAAACATAGTTGTCCTGGCTTAAAATATTCTTTATCTAATGGAGTTTTATCTGCTGTTTTAGCCATTCCTAAACCAGTATTATTCATTATAACATCTGATTCAGCTATCTTGGTTTTTAAACACTCTACATCAGTCAAATCTACGACTTCTGCAATTGGACTAAATTTTTCATTTATATCTTTTGCTAAAAGTTCAGCTTTTGATATAGTTCTACTTCCAATATATATTTTCTTCGCCCCATTATATGCAAGTACACTACAAATTGCTCTTGCCGCTCCTCCTGCACCTAAGCAGAAAAATATAGTTTCTGGAAGCTCACGCTCAGGAGCTTCCTCTTGAAATGCTCTTAAAAATCCTGTTCCATCAGTATTGTATGCTATAAGCTTCCCATCTTTCATTACAACAGTATTACTTGCATTCATCTTCTCGCACAATGGGTCCATCTCATCCACATATTTTAATACATCTTCTTTATTTGGTTTTGTTACTGCAAATCCAGCGAAATTCATATTTCGTATCCCTTTTATAACATCTCCAAGATGATCGTTTTCTACCTCAGTATAAAAATAAAGCATATTTAATCTTATAGCCCTATATGCAGCATTTTGCATACGAGCTGCATAAGATTGAGATAAAGGTTTCCCCAATAGTGTAATCATTTTTGTATTAATATTTACTGGCATTAAATCTCCCCCTTTGTGTACTCCATTTAAAAACTATTACTAATTTAATCTATACCATTTAGGGTTAAAAATTCTTTTGCAGTTCTCAAACATTCAGCAGCGTGACCGTATGCTCCTCGCTTTTGAAACTCAAAAGCATTTGGAAGCTCTATAGAAATAGGCTTAGGAGGTAATGCGAGAAGCATCCCTTTAATATCTATCCCTCCATCCCCTATGTAAAGTCTGCCTTCTCTTGCAACTCCTATCATGCTTGGGTCATCTAGAGATGGAATTGTAGCGGGTCCGTCACATAAGTGTATAAAACCGAATTTATTTCTATCAACCTTTGCTAAATCTTCTGCCGTAACATTAGATCTATGAGCATGTAAAGTATCTACCATTATAAATGCATTTGGTCGTTTTATTGTATCCAAAATCTCTAAAGAATCTTCTAAACCAATCACTCCCGCAAATGTAACAAATTCAAGATTCACATTCAAATTATATTTAGCAGCCATATCACAAATTTTTGCAAATTTTTCAAGTGTATACTCTTTATCTTTAGTCCAAATACTTGATAGTACATCACGAGCACCTAATTCTGCAGCTGCAGCAAAAGCAGATTCATAATCAGCTACATTTAAATCCTCTCTAACTCTTGCAAGTTCAATATCCATGAGTTTAATATTATTTTCAATTAAGGCTTTTTTAATTTCTTTAAACAAAGCTGGATCCTTATCAAATTGAAATAAAGGCTCATTTGGCAAATGCATAGGTATTGGTCTTAAACTAACAAAATCATATCCTGCTTCTGCTGCTATTTTAATTTGATCCACAGGACTGGTACCTGGAATTGTAAGATAAGCTAAAGAAAATTGTCTATTCATGTTTTTCTCCTTTATAATAATTATTATTTGTGTGAGCCAGAATGATCTGGTGCAATATATTCACCATCTTTATTCTTTAATACTTTACCAAAAGCTACATTTTCTTTTGAAATGTAAATATTTTGATGCAAAACTACACATAGTTTATGGTTTCTATAACACATAAGTTTAAAGTTTCAAATAAATATGTATAAAGATTGAGAATATAATCCCCAATCTTTAATTTTATATTTACTTTTTACTATTCTCTAATGCTGTTGTAAAAGCATTAACAACTTCATCCCCTAAATCATTTACTAGCATCTCTTTTACAACATCTGCTTTCTCTTTTAGTTTACCTATTTCTTCCTCAGAAAAATCTATTGATTCTAACCCTGCATCTACAAGACCTTTTAAATTTGTCGTACTACTATCTTCCATTAATCCTTCTGCATATTCTTTAGCCTCAACTGCTGCTTCATCAAAGATTGCTTTATAGTCATCAGGCATACTTTCATATAATTCCTCGTTTACTAAGAAAAGATTAGGATATATTATGTGGTGAGTATTGATTATATAATCTTGTACCTCAGCAAATTTTGCTGCAAGTGCTGTGTCATATGGGTTTTCCTGAGCATCCACTAGACCTTGTTGTAAAGATAGATATAATTCACCAAAAGCTAAAGGAGTAGGACTAGCACCAACGTTTTTCCAAAACGCTATGTGATATTTGTTTTCTAAAGTTCTAATTTTCAATCCTTTAAATTGTTCCATATTTCTCACTTCTTTACTCGATGTAGTTTCCCTAAATGTTGCAGCTTGAGCAAAAGACATTCGCTTATATCCTGCTTTTTTAAAAGATTCATCTAAAATATTTGTGTATTCACTATTATTTAACACTTCATCAATTTCTTCTTTAGTATATCCATAAAAAGCATATGGCAAATCTAACATAGCTAATTCTGGTATGATTGATACGGCTGGTGCAGGTTGAAATATCATTGCAGAAATATCACCAGATTTAAGACTTTGAAGCATCTCACCATATGTCCCTAATTGAGATCCAGCATAAACATCAGCTGTAATTTTTCCATTTGATTTTGCTTCTACTAATTCTTTAAATTTAATACAATACAAATCTCCAATTGATCCTTCAGCTGCACCATGTCCCATAATATAATGGAATGCTGGGTCTGCTGAATCAGGCTTTTCAGTTGTTTCGGCTGGAGTTTCTGTACCCCCTCCACATGCTGTAAGCAATAATGTTAAAACAATGATTGTCACTAAAAATATTTTTTTCATTTTTATCCCCCTTTTCATTGAGTAATATTTCTTATTCAAAAGAATAATCTTAAAACTTTATTTATAATAAGATTAAACTTATTGCTGGAACAAAAGTTATTAAAAGCAAAGCTACTGTGTATACCGCAATTAGTGGGATTGTTTTTCTCCCTACTTCTAGTACAGGTGTTTCTATTAAAGGTGCTGTTACAAATAGATTTAATCCGAATGGTGGTGTAACTAGGCCTATTGCCAAACAACAAACCATTATTACTCCAAAATGTACTAAATCAATATTAAAAGCTTCTAAAGTTGGGACTAAAATTGGTGCCATAATTACTATTGCTGGACCAGTATCCATAACCATTCCCAATATAAAGAAAAATACTACAATTATAAATAAAAATGGTACAGCTGATGTAAATGTATTCGCAAACATCTCAGAAATCATTTGTGGTGCCCTCAATAATGCTAGTACTCTTCCAAATGCTGTTGCTATTGATAATATAAATATTAGTGGAGCATAGCCTCTAACAGAAGATATAACCATTCCCCAAATATTATTAAGTTCAATAGTCTTATAAATAAACAAGCTTATTACTAATGAGTAAAATACAGAAATACAAGCCGCTTCTGTAGGCGTAAAATAACCTGAATATATACCTCCCAAAATAATTAGTGGCGATAATAATGCCCAAAAACTATCTTTCAATAATTTCAATATTCCTAATGATCTTATTTCATCATAATTCCGTTGAATTTTTTCCTTATCTTCTCCATTTTTTTTGCAATAGAAATATGTGTAAAAAATCAAAACTAATCCAATTAATATTCCTGGTAAAATTCCTGCGATAAACAAGTTTCCTACTGAGGTACTTGTAGCTGTCCCATATAAAACGAATGGTATACTTGGTGGAATTATTACACCTAAACTACCTGCCGTTGCTATTAAAGCAGCACAAAATACCTTGTTATAACCTAACTCTATTAATAATGGTAACGTCATTCCACCAACAGCTGCTGCTGTTGCTGGCCCTGAGCCAGATATTGCTCCATAAAACAAACAAGTTAAAACCGCTGCAGATGGCATTCCACCAGTCTTGTTTCCTATGAAATAGGCAACTACATTAAATATTTTTTTTGAAATGCCTCCTCTAGCCATCAACACTCCCGCAAGTATAAATAACGGAACTGCTATAATCGGTGTACTGTCAGCACCTCCAAAAATCGCTCTTATAACTGCTTCATTTGATGTTGACCCAGCTGCACCCATTAGTTTTGGCCAAAATGTTGCTATCCCTATTCCAGTTACAATGGGAAGGCCAATAATAAGGCCAATACCAAATATTAAAAATACTATACCTGCCATGCTGACCCTCCTTTTATTGTATTTCAGAGTAATCTAGGTCTTCTTTTAAAAGTTTATCAGTATAGATAAGATAGATTTGTTGAGCGGATCTCAATGTAGCAAGTACGAATCCAATAGGAATTACTGTATATACCATAAACATTGGTATTTCCATTGCTGGAGAGCTTTGTTCGCTAAGCATTATTCCTCGCACTGTTAAAATGGAATAATAGCTCATAAACGTGAAGAAAGCAATATTTATTAATTGCAAAATAATCTCAATTAATTTTTGTGTTTTTCTGGGCAGATTATTAACTAATAAATCCACCCTAAGAATAATTCCTTTCTTAATTGTAAAAGATATACTCAAAAACACTGAGCATATATAAAAATATCTACATAATTCTTCAGCCCAAACAAGTGATTCTCCAATAAATCTCATGAAAATTTGTACCAACATTACACAGGCAATTCCAATTAATAAATAACCCATTATATACTCTTCAAAATGTTCATCTATCGATTTTATAAACTTCATATATTCACCTCACTCAATACGCGCACCATACTGTTATTTCCTTTCATAAGATTCTCAGCTAGTACATGTCTGTTTAGTTTCTAGATGTTTTCGCTCATTGCATACAATTATTTATGCGAACCAGAATGATCTGGAGCTATATATTCACCATCTTTATTCTTTAATACTTTACCAAAAGCTACATTTTCTTTTGGAATATAAATGTCATTTATGTTCCAGCAACCTGGTGTAGGCACTCCAATATTTTCCATTGGAACATCTAGTAGATATGGCTTATTACTTTTAATAGCTTTTTCTAAAGCAGGTTTAAAAGCCTCAGCTGAGTCAATTTTTATAGAATCCACACCATAAGCTTCCGCAACTTTTGCCCATTCTGGAGAATATGGTTCCCCATCTGGAGTTGTAAATACGGTACCAAATTTACTTTTGTAATTTGCATAAGTTAAGCCAGCGATAGTTCCAAATGCTGAATTATTCATTACAATCCAAATAACAGGAATATTTTGTTCTACAGCTGTTGCCAAAGCTGAAGGATTTATTCCAAAACCACCATCACCTACTAAAGTAAGAACTACTTTATCTGGTGCAGCAAGTTTTCCGCCTATTAGGGCTGATGCCCCAAATCCCATTGTAGCAAGTCCTGAACTATGATGAATAGTCCCTGGGATAGTGATATCAAATTGCTGAGCCATGCCGTTTTTATTCCAACCAACATCTGTATAAATCAATGAATCTTCTGGAATAACTTCTTTCACATCTTTTAATATCCTTTGAGGAGTCATTGGAAAACGACTATCTTCAGATATTGAAATATTAGATTCTTTGAAACTGTCTCTATTTGTTTTTATTTTTTCCTTTAACTCAGAATCATGCTTCCCTTCAGGACATATTTTCTTAGCTTCTTCCAAAATCTGAACAAGAGCTTCTTTTAAATCAGCAATAGCTCCTATGCTTACAGGATAATTTCTACCTATCTCTGATGGTTCAATATCAATTTGCATAAATTCGGTTTTATTCATATCAAAGGTTACCCCTGGATACCAACTTGAGCTGTCAGCTTCTGCAAATCTAGTTCCAAGTCCCAATATCACGTCTGCGTTTGTAGTAAATTTATGTGTAAATTCCATACCCCAGAACCCTGTTTGTCCTAACATGAGTGGATGAGTATCAGAAATACACCCTTGACCCATTTGAGTCCTTGATACAGGTATATCTAAAAATTCAACTAATTCCTGCAGTTCTTTCGAAGCAGTTGCCAATAATACTCCTCCACCAGCATGAATAACCGGATTTTTAGCATTAACTAGCTTTTCTGCAATCGCCTTTGCTGCTGATGGAGCTAATGCAGGTTTAATAGTTGTATGTGAATCCAAGTAAGTTCTCTTAAACAAATCTTCCTCAATTTCTACAGAAAACACATCCATAGGCACCGATATTAGAACTGGTCCAGGTTTACCACTTTCTGCAAGTCTAAACGCTTTATCAAGTATTTCAGGCATTGCTTCAGGATCATCTACTCGCCATGCGCGTTTTACTATTGGCTTTAATATTTCATATTGCGATCCATCGGCGTGAAGATTAACTTCTTGATGTGGATGCTTTCCATAATAATAGCGTGGTACATCTCCTGCTATAACAACCATTGGGATTGAGTCAAAAGATGCATTAGCAACTCCTGTCACAGTGTTTGCAAGACCTGGCCCAAGGTGGCACATTACAACCCCAGCTTTCTTTTTAACTCTTGCATACCCATCAGCTGCCATAGCCGCTAATTGCTCATTTCTAAACGATATAAATTCTATTTTTTCACTTTTTGACAATGCATCTAAAAATCCTATTACCGTATGACCACAAAGTCCAAATATATATTCGACGTCTCTTCTTTCAAGATAATCTACCATTAATTCAGATACCAACTTTTTCATGGTGTTCCCTCCTTCTATGCTTTGTTTTCTCTTTCAGGATCATAAAATTCACCAAATAATTCTTCATCTGTAGGTCTGTCCTCTGGAATTTCTTTGGAAACCCATGTGACATTCATATAATGATGGAGATTGACATTTTCTGATGTAGCATTTCCTCCCCATGTACCACATCCTATGCTTGATGTCATAGGCATACCATTTGTAAAAGAACCTGCATTTGCTTTTGACTGTGGTTGTCTTACCATAATTCGTCCTACATTAGCCTCAAGAGCCAATCTGTGAATATGATCCTGATTATATGAATAAATACCTACACTATGCCCTTTTCCCCCAACTGCATGTATTGCCATAATAATATTTATTGCATTTTGGAACTCCCCTTCATATTTATGTATTGCAAGAAGAGTTGACAACTTTTCACGACACCAAACATCATTGTAACTTTCTGTAAATAATCCAGTACCTTTTGCAATTAAAAATTTTCTATCCTCAGGTATCGAAAAACCTGCAAGTTCTGCCATTCTCTGTGGTGACTGAGCAACTGAATCAGGTAGTCTATGACAACTTTCATCCCACATTATTTTTTTAACCGATTCTTGCTCTTCTTTAGTTAATAAGTACCCTCCTACTTCAACTAATTCTTTTATTGCATCTTCATATATACTTTCCTGAATTACAATATTACCATCAGCTGAGCATCCTGAACCAAAATCCGATGTCTTCGATAACATAGTATTATACGCTGCTTGGTGAAGTTCCTCTTTAGCTGATTCATCCCATATCATTGTAGCATTCCCAGACCCTACTCCATAAGCAGGAGTGCCTGAATGGTATGCTCTTCTTACTACTCCCTGACCGCCTGTTGCTATTACTAAGTCACACTTAGTGTTTAATGCTTCTGATAAAGCCTTGTTTACTTTAGCTTTCCCTTGACCAAGAATTTGAATTAAATCCTCAGGTGCCCCCACTTCTCTTAAGCCTTCTCTCATTAGCTCGATTGTTTTTCCTCCAGTTTTTACTGATCTTGGATGTGGTGAAAAAATTATTGCATTTCTTGCTTTGAGTGCATATATTGAATTTCCTGCCGGCGTTAAATCTGGATTAGTGGCTGGGACAACACATGCTATTATGCCTACTGGTTTTGCATATTTTACTATTCCTTTCTCAGGAATTTCTTCAATTATCCCTACACTCTTTTGACGTAGAGCATCTCTTAGAACACCTCTGATTTTAAACTTTTTGTTTTCTCTGCTAACAGGATCCCCCATTTTGCTCTCTTCAATACTCATCCTTACAAGTTCCTTAAATGTTTGAGTATTAGCTACTTTCCATGCAACAGCCTGGATAGTACGATCTATATCTTCCTGACTCCACTTCTCAAAAATTTTCTGTGCTACATCTGCCCTTGCGAATTTTTCCTCAATTTCATCAATTTGATCTTGAGTAAGTTTTGAATATGCTTCATCCATTGAACTCATTCTACTCATAATTTTACCTCCTCGTCAATAATTATATTCTTTTCAATTTACTACCTTGCAAACGATTTCTAATTTCATAATCTTATCTTATTAAATCTTTAGACCTACCAGCCTTTAAAAGATATGAATCAGTATCGTGTCCAACTAATTGCTGCACATTTCTTGCAATCTTCATAAGTTCTTTTACATCAATTCCTGTTTCTATTTTCATCTCATCTAGCATATGTACCACATCCTCAGATGCAACATTTCCAGCTGCTCCTGGTACAAATGGACATCCACCCAAACCTCCAAAAGAAGAATCAAACCGAGTAATTCCAGCTTGCATAGCCGCAAATATATTTGCAATAGCCATCCCTCTTGTATTGTGAAAATGTAGCCACCATTTTACATTTGGATATGCTTTCTGCATCTCGTAGCAAATAGAGTAGACCTGATTTGGAACAGCCATACCTGAAGCGTCTGAGAGTGAAATTTCATTTATTCCAACTTTTAAATAGGCTTCAACTATACTTTTCACAGATTCTAAACTAATTGCACCTTCCCAAGGTGATCCAAAGGGCATTGAAATAGAACCAGAAACTTCTATTCCATTCCCAACAGCTAAATCATAACTTTCTTTAAATCTTGCTACGCTTTGTTCAGGTGTCATATTAATATTTGCAAGGTTATGCCCCAAACTCGCAGATACATTCAGTTTAACTTTATGACAACCACAATTTATCGCTCGTTCTACTCCTCTTTTATTGGCTACTAACGCTCTAAACTCAACATTTTTTACATCACTAAATTGTAAAAAAAGCTCATCCGTGTCAGCCATTTGAGGTACTGCTTTTGGACTCATAAATGAGCCAAGTTCAATTACCTTAAAACCTGTATGGATAAGCTTATTAACGATCTGCAATTTATCTGAAGTATCAAGTATTTTGGGTTCATTCTGCAATCCGTCTCTAAGCCCAACCTCACATAGGATAATTTTTGATGGTAGCTTCATATCTCCCCCCCCTTACTTGTCTTTTATTAACTTTACTACCTTAACTCAATATTATTTCATTTGCTATTGAAAGTCTAATACCGTTTTTGTATAATGATTATAGATATTCTCTATAATTAATTATTAGTTGATATTTTCTTAACTAGCTTTAATACTTATTTTTTAAGAGAATAATATAATGACTTGAGTCAATCGATGTTAGAATTTTTCTATAAAACCTGTTAATTACTAAAACACCAAGGAGGGATAAAATGACTCTTCACCAGCTTGTATACTTTATTAAAATGTCTTACACATTACATTACACAAAAGCAGCAAAGCAACTTAATATATCTCAGCCAAGTCTTAGTTATGCACTAGGTGAACTATCTAATGAATTAGGGGTGCCATTATTCGAAAAGTTTGGTAAAAAAATATCACTGACTGAATATGGAGAAGCTTTTTTACCTTATGTTGAAAGTGCTTTAAATATTCTTCAACAAGGTGAAGTGCAACTTGCAAATATGAAAAGTCCATTAAGTAGCAATATTAACTTAGGCTATATATATAGTGTAAGCTTTGATGCTATTCCATATCTGATAGACAACTTTTATACTTATCAAGGTAATAATAATATTCACTTCAGCTTTCAGGTAAGTATGACCAATACACTAATAGAAAAACTTATAGATGGTAGTCTAGATGTAGTGATGACTCCTTTGCCTGAGGTAGTAAACGAATGCATAGAATCCATTCCAGTTTTTAAACAGGAACTTTTCTTAGTAGTTTATAATGATCACCCATTGGCAAACAAAAACTCTGTAAATGTTGAGGATTTAAAAAACGAAAAATTTATTATGATTAATAAAAAAACTGACTTATTTTTACAAACTGATGCACTATTTAGAAGTAATAATATAGTGCCAGAGATTGCATTTAAGGTAGATGAATGTAATTCTATGGCTGCCTTTGTAGGTGCTCAATTAGGTGTAACGATTATGCCTAAAATTCCTTCCCTTTCTAATTACAAGGTAATTGCGATACCCTTTGAAGGAACTAACCTTAACAGAACGATCTATCTACATTGGAACAATAAAAAACATATGTCTCCCGCATTATCTAGCTTTTTAAATTATTATAAGTCATCCATTATAATGGATGGTAAATATATGCCAGAAATTAAAAAACCCCTTACAATACTGAATTAAAAAGATACACAAAGGATAATTCAAATCCTTTGTGTATCTTTTTTGCTTTTATTTATATAATTCTCCGAGTTTTCTCTCATAGTTTGATAGCTGAGGAACATCTTCATGAATGGAAAACTAAAATAAAACACTGCCTTTGGTTTTAGCAATCAATAAAAAAACCTTTTGTTAGTTTCGTAAGATAAATAAGCCACATACATTGCCTTGGTTGTATCATATGCTAGTTTAAAATCAGATAGTGGCTTTCTATCAAATGCAATACATTCCATAAAATCTTTAAGTTCGTCTGTAAATCCTCTTAGAATTTCATCAGCTATAAAAGCTTTATTCCATCCTACTGTAGAAGGTAACATTTCAGAAAACTTGATATTTTCCATACCTTCATTATCTAGCATATAAACATTTAAAGCATCCGTTGGTGTCAAATTATTCATCATAACTGCATTATTTGAATATATTTCAACATAGTTTTTTGTTCCACCTAAAACAGTATCCGACGCTAGCACAACAGCTTTGCTACCATCCGTAAATGTAATAGAAACATTCGCAAAATCCTCTACATCATTAATTCTTATAGCATGATACTTCAATTCTTCTTCAGATAAATTGCTCGTTATTTGCCCCATATCTGCAACTATACTCTCAATTTCTATTTTTGTATTTCTATACTCAGCTTCTTCTTTTTTTATATATAATACTCCTGCAAGAGGATGACTTCCAACTCGAATTAATGAACCGCCTCCTGTTTTGTCCCATTCTCCAGCTACTGGAGAGCTCGATCCTTTTAAACTTTCTTCTCCTTTAAGAAATAGTATCTTTGACTTCTTGCTTTTTAATATTTCTACTGATTTCTGTATGCTAGGAGCATATACATAATTCTCAGCATACATAAATTTCTGACTGTTTCTATCAATTGCAGCTTTTAATTCATCTAATCCCGCCAAAACTTCTTTGTACATTTTTTCTTTGCTTACATTCTTACCAATAGGTTTTATATCTTCATCATTACCAAAATACCCAATCAAAGGTTTTTCACATATAACATGTTTACCCGCATCTAATGCTTTTATAATCATTTCTTTATGTAAAAAAGGCGGAGTAACAATGTCAATAACATCAATTTCTGGATCTTTAATCATCTTATCAAAGTCAGTTTCTACTTGCTCAAAATTATAAATATCTAATAATTCCGTTCCCTTTTCCTTCAAAACATCACATATAGTCTTTAACCTAACATTGACACTACTAATTTTTTTATACCCCTCACAGTGCAGCCTAGCTCCATATCCTGCTCCTGCCATTCCTATTACAACTTTCTTTTTTATCATCACTATTCACTCCATTTTTAATTAATAAATTTATAATACTTTCTTTAAAAAATAAAACAATAATATAAAAGATATTTATGTATAGTAGAATACCTCTTTAAGTTAAATTTTACAACCTCTATATTTAATTAAACTCACAATAAAAAAAGATACTTCGGATTTTCATTATGAATCTCCGAAGTATCTTTTACATATAAAGGAGGTTTAATCCGAGTTTTATTTCAATTTTCAAGATATGCTTTTACAGCTTCATTTCTTTCAACAACATGTGCTTTTAGTGCTTCTACTGCAGAATCAAAAGATTGATCAGATTTGATAAAACTATATCCTTCTTCTTCAGCATATGCATATTCTTTTATCATTTCATAATATTCAGTATAAGTTTTTGTCATTTTTTCCTCTGTAAATATCTCTTGAGTAAACTGTTCAAGATAGCTATCATAAATAGCTTTATACTCTGTATCACCTATAAGATAATCAATTAATGGCCAATTATCATTAACTTCATCTAATCCTAGACTTAGTGCTCCTCTATTACCTTTGCCTTCTTGAAGGGCTTCGTTACTATCCCATGGTATCCATTCTAGCTTATTTGTTTCAGGATTATTATAAAGAAAATAATTATGAGTCATATTCCCGTAAGTATCCCAATTTTGCATTACGGTATTAGCAGCTAACCATTTCAAAAATCCATCAACATTAAATACTTCTTCTAACTCAGACTTCCAAGATTCAACATCACTTTCTCTATTTTCACTATTAATTACATCATAAAGAGCAATAACATCTGAATAATCCGCTTCATCTTCATTATTCTTTTTCACCATTTCATCATCATCATAAGTTCCATCAGCAAAAGAGGCTGCTGTTCCTTCTGGTTTATACAAATTTCCTGAATCATCTCCAAACTGACTTTCTATTCCTGTATCATCCATTTCTTCAACTAAAGTATATACTCCGTAAAATTGACTTCCCTCGCCATAATCTACATTTACAACAACAAAGGTTGTATTAGCTGCTGGAACACCAAAATCTCTAAAAAGATCAGCACTTACTTTTTCACGCATCAATGATTCATCGGAGTAATTATTATTTAGATTCAATTGTTTAAAACCATAAAACCTCTGATTGTTTATTTCTGGATATTCATCCTCAAATTCATCAAAGTCTAATTTAAATGAAAGTTTGCCATTCCCTGAACTTACTGCCGATGTAAGACTTGAATTTCCTTTAAATCTAATACCAACATGATCCCAAGTTGTATCATCAAAAGTAATTGAAGATTCAACCCATATTGGATCATATTCACTCTCAGATGTTGTTTCTATTTGATTATTTACAGCAGGTTGCCCAGGAGCTGGTTGTCCAGCAATTTCTGGCCTAGCATTTTGCGGTATCTCTCCCTCCGGCAATGCTGGTCTATCTCCTTCTGATCTAGCATTTTGCGGTATCTCTCCCTCCGGTAATGCCTGCCTATCTCTTTCGGGCATAACTCCTTTTTGCCCCCCTGCCTGTCCTCTACCTCCTGTTACATTTTCTTCTAAATCAGCTTGCATGGCTTCCCAATCTTGACTATCGATTGTAATGTTAAATTCTAGGACCTCAGACTGATTAAAAACTGTGTCATAATCTGGGTCAACGTCATTACTATGGGTACTTTCTCCCCAGTTTACAATATTATCTTGAGTCTCACTTCCTGCTGTTTCAACTACCACTGTTTCAGTATCTACTGCATCATTATTGTCTACAGTGCCTACACAACCTGTCAAAATTACGATTAACATACTTACTATTAATACTCCGACTATCAATCTTTTCATTTTTTTCTCTCCCTTTCTTAAATAAATAAATCTTGAACAATATATAGTTTAATAAAAATTACTACAAAACACTTGACTACTTATGACCTTTACCATTCATTTGTAATAAAGTAATATCTTCAATCGTTTCACCATTAACAACTACTGTACCACTATTATAAATAATCTCGCCATCTGCATCAAAAGATGATCCACATGTCAAATCAAAATTGCCACCATTAACATAAATATCTCCATTAGAGTCAATTGCATCTGTATCACCACTTGCCATAACAATAGTTATATCTCCACCATTTATTTCAATAACAGCGTCGTTACTTCCTAGATTTGTAGCATTAATACCATCATCTGTTGAGTAAATGTCAATGCTTCCATCATTAATTAATACATAGTTACCTTTAATCCCTTCAGTAGATTCTTTAATTATTATATTCCCAGAATCTATTTGAACTTTACTCTCTGAGCTTATACCATCATC
Source organism: Gudongella sp. (assembly GCA_034006985.1). GTDB lineage: Bacteria > Bacillota > Clostridia > Tissierellales > Tissierellaceae > Gudongella. The sequence goes on along the minus strand of JAVERT010000010.1, from coordinate 34,609 downwards.
TGCTGCTATTAGATTAAATTCTCCATTTTGAATGTAGACAAATCCTAGAGTATCATCATCACTATTTTCACTGTGAATTCCATCTTTACCAGAAACAATATTGAATTCTCCATTAGAAATTCGAATACTGTTTTTACCTTCTAAACCATGGCCATTTACATTAATATCATATATACCATTAGTTAAAACTAAATCATCTTTTGATGTAATACCATTCCCATATTTATTCGTAATTGTAAGAGAACCACTACCATTTATCGTTAAATCCTCTTTAGAAAAAATCGCTGCATCAATATTATTATCATCAATAGATATAAATTCACCATCTACAGAAATTGAATTCTTAGAACTGTTTGCAAGAGTTATAAAAACCTTATCTGCCTGTTTTACATATATAGGTGCAGAAAATGAGTTGTTAATCTCTACATTGTCTAATACTATTTGAATTTTATCAGTATCTGCTGCATCAACTACTATTTGTCCATCCGATAAAGTTCCTCTTAAAATATATGTTCCTTCTTGTGAAATTGTAACTGTATTTTCTTTTACTGTAGCACTTTCATTGTTAATTTTTATAGTATCCTCCTCTAGAACGATTATGGTACTATTATTTTCATCATATCCACTTTCCATATCTCTACTAGAAAACATCTCATCATCAATTTCTATTGTCGAAGTATCTGCTACTTCAACACCTACTCCTTGGGTTTCTACTGATGTAGTTTCTCCATTTGAAACTGTATCTGTTGTAGAATCTGTACATCCAATTAAAGAAATAGCTAAAACCGCTATACATAAAATTATCGATAATCTTTTTTTAAGTTTCATAGCATTATACCCTCCTATAGTTCGCCAGCAAGACTTGATTGCTTAGCCATTGTAATTTCAAGATTTCCATTTCTACATCTTAATTCATCTATAAATTCCTTTTCCTGTTCAACATTTGTAAGTATTAAATCATAGGTAAGCTTAAACAAACTTCCCATATTTGTTGTCTTAATACTTAACAAATCACACTTATCAGTATAACTTATAAATAAATCATCAAAAATATCTGTGTAATCTAAATCCTCAGGAATAGTAATTTTCATAGTTCTTTGAGTCTTTTTGCTCTCACCTATGCTACTTGCTGTATAGATTAAGCCTACTCCATTTACTATAATTGTAAATATAATAGCATAACCTATATAGCCCATACCAGCTGCAAGACCTGTACCCATGGCTAAAAATATTGCTCCTATTTCCTTTGCTGTGCCTGGAATAGATCTAAATCTTACTAAGCTAAATGTTCCAGCAACTGCTACTCCTGTACCTAAATTACCATTTACCATCATTATTATTACAGCAACAACCGCTGGCAGAGTAGCTAATGTAACTACAAAACTTTTTGAATATCTAGTTTTATAAGTGTAGGCAAGAGCAATTAACAATCCTAATATAAGTGCCGTTCCCATACAAATAAGAAAACTCGATAATGTAACAGAAGCTGTTTCTGTACTTTCTAACACACCCGCAAATAAATTATTAAGCGACATTAGTCACACCTCTTTCCTCTTCCATTCTTAGTAATAGTTTGTCCTTTGATATTTGACCATAATCTAAGTATTTAGGTAACAGTAAATTTAGATATGCATTACCATACTTTGAAAATGATGTTTTATATAATTTGTTTTCATCTAAAAAATCTAGTAGCCATTTTGGTATTCCTAATACAGTTTTTAATTCCATAATCGCCATATCTTTTGGCAAAATTTGATCTCCGTAAATGCCTGAATTCAAAGATAAATCATAATCTCTCATAAGCAGATTTTCATCAAAAGTCATTCTGAAATTAGAATCCTCTTTACTATAAAAAGCCTCTCGTTCATACGATAAAAAAACTGATGGTTCAATATCTTTATAGGTCTGCATTAAGTAATCTATCTCTTTTGAAATTTGATTTTGATTTATAAGCGGAGTATGGTCTACTAGATAACTAGTGGCCGTTTTTTCCTCTAAGTTAATTCTTCGCTTATAAACTACACCTTTATATTTCTTTTTAATTTCTATGAAAACTTTACTCTCTGGACTTGCGATTCCATAACTTCTTATTCTTAGTTTTTCTTTATAACATGGTTTTTCTAAAGATCTTCTAATCAATAATTTATCTGGTGTGTCAAAATAAATATTACAAATAGTACTTTTACCGAAATCATCAGTATTCATATATTTCTCCATCACTTTTAATAAGTTGTTTTTTTCTTCTATTGGAATAAGATATTTTAATTCATATCTACTAAAAACATTTTGATAACCCATATATACTGCCCCTTTCAAATTATTATCTTTACTTCTTAATGCTAGTATAGATGTTCAAACTAAAACTAACTTAAAACTCTAGTTTAAATTAACTTAAAATTTCATATTTTATTATTTTGTAATATGGATTCCTATAGATAAAAAAATACTCCCCCTAGACATCAGATTGTTTTACCTGTTAATCTTAGGAGAAGCATATTATATAGTTGTTAGTATTAAAGTTGTACGGTAAATATAATTTTATCACCATCTAAACTCTCTGCACTTATTTTGCCTTTATGCTTTGCTACAATAGCTTTTGCAACAGATAAACCAATACCATATCCTTCCAATTTGCTATTTCTAGAACTATCCGCCCTGTAAAATCTCTCAAATAGTACATCATAGTTCCCGACACTTAGATTTTCTGATCTATTAGTTGTCTGCAGAAAACATTTTTTACCTTGTCTCTTTAATCTTACTGTTATCGAGTCATCCTTTAGGCCATATTTTAATGCATTATCAATTAATATTGCAACCAGTTGACCTAGAGACTCTTCATTCCCAACATAATTGATGCCTTTTTCGACTTCTAGCACTAGCTCCTTACCTTTTACTGTACTAATTTCATGAAATTCTTCAGCAGTTTCTAATACCAGTTCAGATAGAGAAAATTCATTTTTTAAGAGCTGGTTTTTTTCTTCATCCATTCGCGTTAGAGAAACAAGGCTTTCCACAAGATTAGATAACCTCCGAACTTGATTATGAATACTCTTTGTCCATTGACTTTCTCCATAATTCATTTCTATTACTTCTGCATCCGTATTAATAATTGCAAGTGGTGTTTTTAATTCATGACCTGCATTTGTAATAAACTGCTTTTGTTTTTCATAGCTTTCTGCTATAGGTGCTATAGCCTTCTTCGAAAATACAAGAACAATAATAAAAACTCCAATTATCCCAATTACACCAGTCATAATACTACTTTTTAAAAACGAATAAAAAATTTGCAAATCTTGACCAATATTTACAAACACCAATAATGAACCATAATCTTTATTTACAACGAGATATTTGTATTCACCCTCAAATCCACTCTTTTTTTCACTTTCCAATACTTCATTTGCATAGGTAAGAGCCTGCTTAGTAGAAATTGAAGAAATTTTACCTGTATCCACTTCAATAACACTCTCTTCCTCATCCATTTTCACTGTGAAAAAACGTGTTGAAAATGGTGCTTCTGGTGATATTTTCGGTGGCAACTTATATATCAAATCATGCTCATCTTCTTTTGGAAAATACCCATCATTTTCTGCTAGTATATATAGAAGCTCATCTGCATTTCTACCTATTTGTGAATAATTAGATAGATTGCTGAAAAATCCAATTACAAAAACTACTATAAATGCTGCACTAACGGAAATTACGATAAATTTTCTACGTAATATCTCTATCATTATTTTCCCTCCAGAGAATACCCTATATTTCTCCTTGCCTTTATTTCAACCTCAGCTTCAATTGTAATAAGCTTCTTTCTAAGAGATGAAATACAAACCCATACCACATTTATTTCTGAATCGCTATCATAACCCCAGATTTTCTCCATAAACCGATCCGTGGAAATAACATTAAGGGGATTAATCATTAGCATTTCCAACATTTGAAACTCCTTATTTGAAAGTCGAACTGAATCTTTCTCCGATTTTAACTCAAATGTCAATCTATCTAAAGTAATATTCTCAAAATCAAGTATAGAATCAGTAATCTCACTTTGTCTTCTTGTAATAGCACGAATGCGAGCAATCAATTCTTTCGTTACAAAAGGTTTAGTTAAATAGTCGTCAGCACCAGAATCTAATCCCAAAACCTTATCATCAATTTCAGATTTTGCAGTTAGCATCAGTACAGGAACATTATTACCTTTGCCCCTGATCGTTTTAAGTACCGCTATACCATCAACTTTTGGCATCATAATATCTAATATCACACCATCATAATTTTCAGTTTCTAAATAATTAAGAGCTTCTTCACCATCATAAACAGCATCAACAGAGTAATTATTGTGTTTTAACATGGCTACAAGAGCATTAGAAAGTTCTACCTCATCTTCGCAAAGTAATAAACGCATAGTCCCACCTCCAATACATATAACTATATCTTATAAACTTAAAATATAGTTAAAATTCTAGTTAATAATTATATCTTTCACAGTAATAACTTGGAAATCACACATAGCCATGTCTACTCTAAACATTAACAATATAGTTTAACGTCATTTTCACACATATTTGCTATATATACTTTAGTCGATTTGCAGAATATATGGCAAATAAACCCAATGACCCCACAATAAGGAAACCTACTGTTAACCCAAACAAATCTCCGAAAATACCTAGAATAATTGGTCCAACTACCATTCCACTCCCATATATTGCTTGAAACATTGCCATTGTAGTTGTCATCACTTCTTTTCTAACGCCACTAATAACCATGGCCATAAGAAGTGAAAATACAATCGAATTACCTATACCAGCTATAATTTGCAGTGCAAAAAGCATACCTAAATTTGGAACAAATGGAGTAATAAAACAAATTATTGTTATCAATACAAAACCCAATGAAAGGCTATTCTTTTGACCAAATCTTTTAGTCATTATAGTATTGGCCAATATTGAAAATATTACTTGCGGCAGAGTAAATAAAGTTGTTAAAAATCCTAATTGAAGATTGTTAGCCCCTAGATTTGCAGCAATTATGGGTGTGAACCCAAAATTCGTTGAAAAGGTAATAAATTGTAATAAGGCAGCTAGTAGAGAAATATGCATGATTCTCTTATCCTTAATAATCGATAAAAGTCCATATTTAGATACAGTTATAGTTTTATCTCTTTTGATTTTTTCTTCGTGTATGAAAAATCCTATAAATAAGCTTATCAAACTAATAATAATACTCAATAAAAAAATGGCTCTAATCCCAAATCTTATAGCTACGAAACCCCCAATAAACATTGCGAACAACTGGCCTAATTTACTGTCAGCATTTATAATTCCAACGGCTTTACTAGATTCTTCTGGGTCATAGTAACTTATATATAGAGTAGTGAAATTAACCCAAGTGGCTACTGCTGCTCCTGCTATCAATCTCGCCCATAACAATGAATAAGGATTTGGAAAAGAATATAATAATGATGCACTAATTACAGCACACATAATACCCATAACTATAAATATCTTTCTTAACCCTAGTTTATCCGAAATTATTCCTATCGGTAATCGAAGTATAGTCTGAGATAATCCATAAACCCCTCCAATTAAACCAATTAACTTATAAGATGCTCCCAATTCCTTAGCATAATTAGATAACTGCGGAACGTAAGCATATATTGAAAAGAAAAATAAAATTGCTACTATTGAAAAAAGTGTTTTTTTATTAATCATATGTATGTCTCCAATTTTATTGCTTAAATTTTAAAAAAGACCCCCACACTACGCTCAAGATAACAATGTTCATGTCATTCTGAAAGCATAGTTGAAGAATCTTTCTCCACTAAAGACCTCTAGTCTTCTTTACATTTTATTCCTTAAAAGCTTTAAATCCTCAGTAATATAATGATGTTCAACTTTGCTTGAATCAAATTTAACTGTTCTAAATGCAAACTGAAAAATCGGGCCACCTACAACTGCTAATAAAACTGTCCCAAATCCAAATCTTCCACCAAGAATCACACCTGCTATAATAGCTACTATTTCAATTAAGCTTTTTATTAGCCTAATACTTTTACCTGTTCTATTAGTTAATACAAACATTAGTCCATCTCTTGGCCCCGCTCCTAAACCTGCAGATACATAAATATAACAACCGTAGCCTTGGATTAATAGACCTACCAATATAAATACTACACCCGATACAAACGTATTTGCTATTGGCAACATATTATTTAGCATTATAATATCAATAAATACTCCAAAAAGGATCATATTCAGTAAAGTTCCCCAGCCTATATTTTGCCCAAGTGCCACATCTAAAACAACTATAAAAAATGCAACAACTATATTTGCCTGCCCCATGGTTATACCTACTGTATTCGCAAGACCTTGATGGAAAATATCCCATGGTGCCAAACCAAGATTTGCGTTTATTGTTAAAACTATTCCTGCAGCAAAAATAAACAATCCTATAATGAGCCTAATAAACTGCTTAAGTGAATACTTCACATTAACCCTTCTTTATCTAAATTATTTAATTTCTAGTTCCACTGAGCAATGATCAGAGCCCATAATATTTTCAATTATCCTTGCATCTACCACTCTATCCTCTATTTTCTCAGAGATTAAGAAATAATCAATTCTCAACCCTACACTTCTATTTCTAGCTTTTATTATATATGACCACCCTTAATATTCATCTAAAAATGAATGCTTCTCTCCATCTTCATCCCAGCCTAAAATGCCTTCCATATTTACATTCTCTGCAGCTTTAAATATTGATTTATCTACATTGTTAAAGTTCTCTTCCAAACTAGCAATCAAATCTTTAATTTCACGCCTTTTGTTCCCTATTTTTTTTGCTGCTACCATACATGCGCAATTCAAAGGCCAGATTCCTGCATTTTGAATCCATCTTTCAATATACTTTTCTTCTATTAAATATAGTGGTCTTATTAATTCCATATTTTCAAAATTTTTAGCTTTTAACTTTGGCATCATAGTTTTAAAATTTCCTGCACAAAGAATATTTAACATTGTAGTTTCAATAACATCATTGTAATGGTGGCCAAGTGCTAATTTATTACAACCTAACTCTTGAGCCTTGCTATATAAAGCTCCCCTCCTCATCCTTGCACACATATAACAAGGATAGTCTTTAGCTATTTTATCTGCTACCTCAAATATGTTAGCACTATATATATGAGTTGGTATATCCAAATACTTACAGTTCTCTTCCAACAATTCCCTTATATCAGGATGATAACCTGGGTCCATTGCAATATACTCAACTTCAAAGTTTTGAGTCCCATTTTTCTTTAACTCTTGAAATAATTTTGCCATAAGCAAACTATCTTTACCACCAGAAATTGCCACGGCAATTTTATCTCCATCTTCTATTAAATTATATTCTTTTATTGCCTTAATAAATTTTGTCCATACATGCTTTCTATATGTTTTTATAAGACTACGTTCAATATCATGCAGAGATTTTCTATCATTAAATGGGACTAAAATTTCACATCCCACTCCTGCTATTGTATTTTTAGTTTCTTCCAATATATATCACTCCAATTAAACTATTATTACTAGTTTATAACAAAATTAAGCACAATACAAGATTTAGACTTTAGAGTAAAATTTAGGATTTTAGTGTATAATATTATTATAATCTTATAATTATTGCACAAGGACTTGACTTAATGTATAATTTCACTTTAAAGGAAAATATCGCTAGGAAAATTTATATACTTAGAAAGGAATTATAATATGAAACTAGGAATAGTAGGACTACCAAATGTAGGAAAAAGTACACTCTTTAACGCCATTACACATGCAGGTGCAGAAGCAGCAAATTACCCATTCTGTACAATTGAGCCAAATGTAGGCGTTGTAGCAGTACCAGATGAAAGAATTGACAAATTAGGCGAAATCTATAAGTCAAAAAAAATCGTACCCGCAGTTATAGAATTCTATGATATTGCAGGTCTTGTAGAAGGAGCTAGTCGTGGAGAAGGCTTGGGGAATAAATTTTTAGCACATATTAGAGAAGTTGAATCTATAGTTCATGTGGTTAGATGTTTTGAAAACGATGATGTAGTTCATGTTTCAGGAAGCATTGACCCCCTTAGAGATATTGAAATTATCAACATTGAATTAATGCTTTCAGACTTAGAACTCTTAGAGAGAAGACTTTCGAAAACAGAAAAGGCTTCGAAAACAGATAAATCTTTAATTCCAGAACTAGATGTAATAAAAAAATGTGTCAAGGTTCTTGAAGATGGAAAATCTCTAAGAACGCTTGATTTAACTCCAGAAGAACAAATTATTTTAAATTCTTTTACGCTATTAAGTTCAAAGCCAATTATTTATATCGCTAATATTTCTGAGGATGATATCAGTTCAATTGATGAAAATCCTTATGTTGATAGAGTTAAGGAATTTGCTAAAACTGAAGGTGCTGAAGTCGTAGTTGTTAGTGCAGAGATCGAAGAAGAAATTTCGCAGCTTCCTGAAGATGAAAGAGTAGAATTCTTAAATGACCTAGGGCTGTCTGAATCTGGCCTTGATCAGCTAGTAAAAGCTAGCTATAGACTTCTTGGACTAATAAGCTTTTTAACTGCAGGCGAACCAGAGTCAAGAGCTTGGACAATAAAGAAAAATACATCAGCCCCTCAAGCGGCAGGTAAAATTCATTCTGATATTGAAAAAGGATTTATAAGGGCTGAGATAATAGCTTATGATGATTTGATAGCTCACGGTGGAAACCTCGCATCAGCTAAAGAAAAAGGGTTAGTTAGAATAGAAGGAAAAGAATATATAATGAAAGATGGGGATGTTGTACATTTTAGATTCAACGTCTAAACATCTTACTTCTTATGATTGCCCACGACAACTTTAAGGCCTCAGAGAAGGTTGATATGCCCTTCTTATACAACTTGTGTGCGTAACGCATAATGAATCTTAGTTGTGTAATAAATTGCTCTTTCTTCATAGTAATCTTCCTTTCTTCTTGTAAAATGACAATAGCCCCTACCAATGGAGATTCTCCGCTGATAAGGGCTATATAAGTTCATTCTCTTTGAAACTATAGTAAGTGCTTCCGATGATAATATGATCCAACACATGTATACCGACTAACTTTCCAACATCAACTAACCGATCTGTAATGACTTTGTCTTCTCTTGAAGGTTCTGGGTTCATTGATGGATGGTTATGGACTAGAATCATAGATGCTGCAGCCTTCTTAATTGCAGTTCTAAACACTGATCGTGGGTGTACAATACTGGCATTTAGGCTACCTCGGGAAATCATAATAGGTTCACCAATAACGTGATTCTTCGTGTTCAGAAGCAGCAAGTGGAATTCCTCAACCTTAAGGTGACCGAGCGTTGAATACATGACATTGAACACATCTTCAGGGCTTTTAATAGAATGTCCTAGTCGCTGCATCCTTCTATCATGTAGACGTTTTAAAAGTTCCTGTAATGCAGTAATTCTTTCTACCGTTCTAGCTCCAATACCATCAACCTGAATTAGTTCTTGTGGTGTAATATCGTACAGCAACTCATCTAATCTGTGCTCTGACAACAGCGACTTGAAGCTACCTTCTCGTGATTCCTTCACCAAGGATTTTAGTAGCTGCTCATCCGTTAGTTCTTTGTAATTGTAAATCATGTTCATTCCTCCTTTAAATTTGGGGCATAAGAAAAGAGAGCCCACTATTAGACTCTCTACAGAAGGGGTGGCCCATGTAACGATGCCTTTTCCTTCATATTATATAGTTATTACCTATAGGATTTATGTGTGATTTTTTGACCCTATAAGTGTTTCTCAATTGATTTAATTGTAACTAGTTACATTAGTTTCGCTTATGCGGTCTCTCTTCAATAAACCATGTATCCCCTATCATCTCATCACCATCAAAGTAATAAGCACCTGAGAAAACATGCCTACCAAAGAAGATATTCGCATGCTCTGTAAACATTTGCTTTTCACCACCAATTAGATATAGTAAGACACAATCATTTTTATCCAACCATTCTTGAATCACTTCTTTCTTAATCAATCCAAATGATGGTCCCTTCTCATAAATGCTAGGATCAAAGAACACAGCATCTCCCTTTTTATCCAACCAATGACCAATACGATTATTGGAAACTGATAAGTTAAGTTCTCTTATAATGAACGGTGAAGGCATATAGAAACTTAGAGATTCATCTATAGAATGATCAACTCCGCCTTCCCAATCATACTGACATACAGGAATATGATAGCGCTCATCAAACAATCTATGGTAATTCTTCTCAATGTCATTTTCCCAATCATTGATATATGAATAGTATCTATGCCAAGGATATTCACCATAGAACCCCTGATGATCAGTACTCGGACATCCAATAATATCTGGAGACGCACATGATTGTCCGTTCACTTGAGCAAGTATACTTTCAAGATCATCTTTATGCACTATACAAGTATTTATACGATACCATGCATCTTGATATGGAATTTCTCTTTTATTTTCTAGTGGGTGTCTATTCCAATTCACAAAACCCTTCAAAGCTAGCCATCTATTGCCAAACTCATCATCAACAGCAATTATATCTTTAAAGTTAGGGAGATTTGATGTACTCCATAGCCATTGGTTAAGTTCTTCCATCACAAACTCTGAAAAGCTAAACTTATATGGACTCCACCAGCATTCATGAGCATTTTTAAGCCAACCATTATCATTTGTCTTTCTCAAATGAATAGTTGGATCAATATCTCTTCTGTGCATCTGCCACGGTCCGTAGAATGACGAATCTTCCAAATCACTATATCCCCTATCAATCCATGGGAGATTATCCGATATTCTCGCTAGAATCTCATGAAAAGCTATCCATTGATACTTCTTACCTATACGTTCTATTTTTCCCCCTGTACGTCCGTGTCTGCCACTATTACAGTATACATTTTCGAACCACTCAAACAACTCCTTACTCCATCCAAACGATATAGCTCTTTTGTAGACCCATCTTTGGGACCACTTTCTACTTAATGGAGCAACCTTTTCATCAATTCTGATGCCTGATAGCCATCTAAACTCTTCTTTATCAACATCATCTAAAGAATCCTCAATTTTCTCCTTTAGTTTCTTTTCTTTAGGAACTTCTAAATCATCATTGTTTTCACTAGCTCGCTCTATTACAACATCTAAATCTCCTGACTTAATAGCTTCTAACCATTTATCTATATCTCGATTATTCCAAGCAACCCTATCAGCAATTTCGTCTTCAATGTAGTCATTATATTCATCACGTAAACTCTCTGGTAACTTTATTGCAAATTCTCTCCATGCTTCAATACCAGTAACACCTTTACCACTTTCGTTAGCTCTAGCTGCCCAATTATGGATACAACTCATTGTATAGTTCCCAAAGTCGCCAGGAAAACCCATTATCGAACTTCTGATTGATGAGTATTCGTCACTTTCTAACTTATTAATTTCTTCTTTTGTAGGGTTGTCCAATGGCCACTTACTTTTAAACGGAGGACGGAAGTCATTTATGTCTAGAGCAATATTTATTGCACCACAATTAAATGCATATTCAACAATTCCACAAATGTAATCTCTAAACAAAAGATCAGGATAAGGGCTACCTTCCGCAAAGTGTATATCAATTATATACTTTGCAACGTCTCCAATCACCTCCGCATCACAAGAGCTAGTAATCGTTCCATAAACAGCACCATACAATCGTTGAACAATGTAACAATCATCACACTCTGCAAAGTGCTCAAGTAATTCAATAATCCTATTTGGTATACGCTTCAATACAAGGGAAAGTGACTTTGTTGCTTGGTCTCTCGTTTTTCTGTTTGATGTGCTCGTAAACCAAGACAGAATCAATGCTGTGAGCCAAAGAGTACCTTCATCGATATCAGTAAGGTCATAATTATAAGCCCAATCAACGATCTTTCTGACTACAGATTCATAATCATTCGCATCAGAGCTGTCATTAACCGCAACAAATGTTGACCACCTTGAATCACGTACATTAATCTCCCAGTTAATAAGGTGTTTGCTTAAGAATTCAGCATTCCATGGGTGCTCTTTTTCAATCGATAATGCAATAAGAACTTCTAATGAGGAGTTATAGTATCCACTTGACATTGTATTAATCAACTTTAAAGATTTTTCACTTATAGAAGAACCTGTTCTCCACAGAATAGTCTCATGAAATGTAATTGATATCATATGACTCTCATCGTACTCATCCTTAGGAGTATAAAACTCTATAAACTCACGATTGAATTTCTCAGGTATTATTATTCCTAACGCTTGTATTACACCCGAAAGTCTATACTTCACTTCATCAACAAGTACAGCTGCAATACTACCATCTTTAAACGACGATTCTAGTTCTTCGATAGTGCTACAACCATCAATAATGTATAAAGCCATGAAGAAATCAGAAAACCTTTCATATGTGAATCTGATAACTTCAAATCCTTTAGGAGTTTCAGGTGCATATGAAATATCAGTTGAAAGAACACCTTCAGCAAGTAAAATTTCCAGAAGAGTAGTATCTACACCTGGATTAGGGTCATGATTATTTATACATTCAGCAGCCTCATCATAAGTAAGTCCATGAATTTTATCAGGGAAGATACATTTAACAAAATCACTTAAAGCTTTTAGAATAAGGTTATCTTTACTTCTACACTTCTTCTTTCTTTTAACAATCGAATCGATACTCTTAGTATAAAAGTCAAAGAGATTAACAAAACCATTTAAACCCTTAGGGAAAGATGTTTCTCCACTATTCTTAATTGCCTTGACACAAGTCTTTAGAAAAAGAGGGTTAGAGAATTCAGGATTTAATATAGGTGCATTTGGTGCAGATATCCCATTACCAGCAAGATAGATCATCGCAGCTTTATGTTCATGACCACTGAATCCTGTGTGCCTTACAAAAGTAACTAGATCATCGTTAAGTTCATCGGGAATCAAGAAAGCCTTATAAGTACTTCTACAACTTAAAGCAATACCAATGTGCTTAAACTCTTGAACTCTTGAAATAAAGCTCTGTATCTGATCATACCACTCATCTTTATATTTCCCTTCATTGATTGCATCGATCACAATCAGAAGTCGATTTCCTTTACATTCACCAAAAGCATCTAATGCTGAAAGAATGTCATCATTAGTATACTCATCTAGTCCAAGCTCAGACTTCAAAAAGTCAATTGGATTTCCGCCTGTGTACGACTGACCTAGAAGGAAAAGTGTTGGTAGCTTTTTCTCCAATCTCCGTAAAACAATATCGCACAGCAAATGAGATTTTCCAATTCCAGCTTCTCCAAGCAACAACATACTTGGGACTATAGATAACTTCATTTCTCTAGCATTTACGAAGTCCTTCAAGTTGCTTAGCTTTGCAATATACCCTCTTAAATCTGTGCTTTTCTTTCTTGTATTGACATATGCATTTTGTGGCTGCACTTTTTTTAGTTCATCTTCTTCGAATTGTTCTTCTATTCTCCATAAAGATTTAATCGCCTCATCCAACTCAATCGCAAAAGCAACAGCACCTGAATATTCATCACCATTAACTGCTAAATGAAACTTTTGCTCAAGATCATGCAAACATGAAACTATCGCCGAATAATCTGCTTCCTTCTCATTTGATAATAGCGAAGATATCTTACTAACTACACCGTTCAATTCCTGATATTTCTCATCTAGAGTGTTAAACCATTCTATTGTCTTCCCTAAACCATGAAACTCCTCTGCAATTGGCAAATCAACATGATACTCAGGAGTGAATCTGTCACCTAACGACTCCTTTGATCTACTAGCTATAGTGATCAGCTTTTCTGTTGTTAATGAAGGTGAAGTAAACCAGTATAAAACTTTCCCTGAGTAAGAAGGATGATCAGTCTGCAGCATATGACATATTTCATGCTTCCCCCAATATATGAAGTCAACTTTCATCCCCTTCTCTGCAGCATAATTATTCCATTCTTTCTTTAATACTTCCCATTTATCAAAAGCGCTAGTAACAGGTTTACCATTGGATTCTTTCCTACTATCAGTAAGGTCTCTAGGCACACAAACATAGTATTTGGACAATTTCGGATGTTTGTCAATTGCAGTCTTAACAGAATGAGTTATCTGTGACCATTGACTTGTTGTTAATGCACTTAGAAAGTACTTTGCTTGCCAGGCGTGTTCACTGTCATCATCGAGCTTCCAATAACACTCAACACCAGCATCTCCACCATCGCCTTCTTTTCTTATAAATTGCATAGCATTTTCCGGAATCTGCAAGTGTGCCAACTGGCATACTAATTCCTCAAACCCCTTGTCCCGACTTCCATCATGTTCTTTAATATTACTGAAATCAATTGCCATACATTAGCCCCCTTTCATTTCTCTATGTATAATCACCAAATTACCTAGTTACTGCGCTCAACTTTATATATCACAAGACTGATAGCACCTTAAATCTTCCTTTATATATTCTCATCAAGCTTTTTGATTAACATTGAATATGCTTCACAGTATTTTATGAATCCTAGCATTAACAATAATGTTTCTGTTTGATCTTTTCTAATGTCCGACGGATGACCAACTTCATTTCTATTTAACCTAAGATAATCAGCAAATATCTTTCGCGAACTTTTCTCAATATAATCAGTAACTTCTAACGGAAAACCTTCAAACATCTCTATGTATTCATTGTACTTTTCGAAACGAGTTGCAATTTTTAGTGGTCCTCTAACTTTCTCATAAAACTTATCACGTAATTTCTCAGAAGTATCTAGATTAGGAAATTGATTCTCATACTTTTTCTTCACCCCAATTCCTAGTGATGATTTTCCTATTACTTTACCAGTCTTATCAATAATTATTTCAATTAGCCTCTCTGAAGCCAAGCCTAGATTCATTACGGTAGAATTAAACACATTAGCATTGAAGCACTTTAACGCATCTGTTAAATAAAACTCTACCCATTCATCAATATTTTCAATAGACTTAATCCTATGCAAGAATCCATCAACATCATATGGCAACACCTCTCTTGCTTTAACACATTCCTCACCATAAGTTGTGATGTGAAAGAATGGTAATTGATCAGAGTTCCTATACATCCCAGGTGCAATTACATTATTGTTGAGCAACATATAGAAAGCTTCCCAACATCTTTCTATCTCTTTTTGCTTAAAATTTGTATTACTCCCTTCAAACAAGTTATAACCTGGAGCAGCCCAAGCACCTCTAGGTATTTCAATTTGCTTAGCAATTAAGTTGTACTTAATTGCTAGACCTTCAGTAATCTTAATCAAATCAGAGATAGCTCCTCCATTCGTTCTATTAAAGTTATATCCACTGTATAAATCAGCAGCAACGCTTTCATCACCTAAAGCTTCTAGCATTAAATTTCTGATTGTATAAACATCTAATATATCTTTCATAATTCACCCATCCTTCTTAACATAGAGTCTCTTTTAGTTTTATATACGCTATTCTGGCAGCTAACACAATTATACTACTAAGGTCTAAACTATTCCATTATTTGGTGTAAGTTATCGTATAATATCAAGGACCAACAGCAGCTGACCGATCAACTGCCGAAGGCCTTCGACTTATAACTTATTGCACCCAACATTTGATAATTCGGGGTGGGTGTAACAAATGGTGTAGTAGCCCAGTTAACTCTATCAAAACCATTGACTCAGTTAGACTCAAATGACAAGTATCATCAACTCAAAAGCACTCCATCAACACCGTTTGACTGGCCAATTAGATTCAACGTATAATTGACATTTCTCCTTATTAAAAGGAAGTCACAAGCTGTAGTTTGTGACTTCCTTTTTTTGTTGTCGTTAATTGATATAGTTTTGACAATATATGATATTATTTTATCAATAATTGCTATTTACTCTTGATTTATATTTTGGTTGTTCTATAATAGATACTGTAAGTATTAAAAATGCTTATATTTTTTTTGGGCTTGAATGTTAAAACATTAACATATAAAGGAGTGGAACAATTTGAACGATGGAATGAAATTTGATTTAAGCGAAAAGCAAGCAATGATGAAAAAGTTATTTAGAGAATTTGCAATTAATGAAGTAGAACCAATTGCTGCAGATGTAGATGAAGAGGAAAGATTCCCTGAAGAGACAGTGAAGAAAATGGCTGAAATTGGAATGATGGGTATCCCTTTTGAGAGCAAGTACGGAGGTTCTGATGGCGATACATTGTCTTATGTTATTGCCGTTGAAGAGCTTTCTAAAGCTTGTGGTACTACGGGAGTAATACTTTCAGCACACACATCCCTAGCATGTAATCCAATTTATACTTATGGTACTGAGGAACAAAAACAAAAATATTTAATTCCACTAACAAGAGGAGAAAAACTTGGTGCTTTTGGACTTACTGAGCCAAATGCTGGTACTGACGCAGCCACACAACAAACTGTTGCAGTTCCCGAAGGAGATTTTTATAGAATAAATGGTACCAAAATCTTTATAACTAATGGAGGTTATGCGGATACTTATGTTATCTTTGCAATGACTGATAAATCAAAGGGGAACAGAGGAATTTCTTGTTTTATTCTTGAATCCGATATGGAAGGATTTTCAATAGGAAAAACTGAGCATAAACTTGGAATAAAAGGAAGTTCTACAACTGAGCTTATCTTTAAAGATATTATGGTTCCAAAGGAAAATCTTCTTGGACCAATAGGCAAGGGTTTTAGAATAGCCATGGAGACTCTTGATGGTGGTAGAATTGGAATTGCAGCTCAAGCACTTGGAATAGCTCAAGGCTCTTTAGATCAAGCTATTAAATATGTTAAAGAAAGAAAACAGTTTGGAAAACCACTTTCTGCATTCCAAAACACTCAATTTACAATCGCAGATTTACAAACCAAAATAGATGCAGCAAGACTACTTGTATATAGGGCTGCTTATATGAAGGATAAAAAGTATAACTTTGCAACTGAAGCTGCAATGGCTAAATTATTCGCATCCGAAGTTGCTATGGAAGTTACAACTAAATCTATTCAACTTCACGGTGGATATGGTTATACAAGAGATTACCCTGTTGAGAGAATGTTTAGAGACGCAAAAATAACTGAGATATACGAAGGTACATCTGAAGTTCAAAAGATGGTTATTGCTAGTAGTGTTCTTAGATAATGGAGGTGGATTATGAATATATTAGTTTTACTAAAACAAGTACCAGATACAACTGAAATGCAAATAGATAAAGAAAAAGGTACCCTTATTAGAGAAGGTGTTCCTACTATAACAAATCCCGATGACCTTGCTGGTCTTGAGATGGCTCTAAGATTAAAAGAAAAAACCGGTGCAAAGGTAACCTGTATTACAATGGGTCCACCTCAAGCTAAAAATATGTTAAGAGAATTATTTGCAATGGGTGCTGATGACGGAATTTTAATAAGCGATAGAGCTTTTGCTGGAGCAGATACATGGGCTACGTCAAATACTCTTGCTGCTTTTATCAAACAAATCCCTTACGATTTAATTATAGCTGGTAGACAAGCAATAGATGGTGATACTGCACAAGTTGGTCCACAAACAGCTGAAAAACTAGGTATTCCTCAAATAACTTATGTTGATGATGTTATTGAGTTTAGTGATAAAAAAATAGTAGTGAAAAAAGCACTTGAGAATACTTATGAAGTTCTTGAATGTGAACTACCTTGTGTAATAACTACACTTAGCACAATTGCTAAACCTAGATATATGCGTGTCAGAGGAATAAGCCATGCTTTTGAAAGAGATATTAGAACCGTTGGATTTGACGATTTAAACATCGACCCTTCAATTATTGGATTAAAGGGCTCTCCTACAAAAGTTAAGAAAACTTTTACAAAAGAAGTTCACCAAAATCTAGATGTTCTCCACCTCGATGGAAAAGCATCTGCAAGAAAGGTTGCAGAAATTCTTTTAGATATGAATTTCATAGGCAAATAAGGGGGAATCGAAATGAATATAGCTGAATATAAAGATATATATGTTTTCTGCGAAGAAAGAGACGGAAAAATTTACGATTCTTCGCTTGAATTACTTGGAGAAGCAGTTAGGCTTGTGAAGGATAGACCATCTATAAATTACAAAGTTGTTGCGATTATTATAGGAAATTATAGTGATGAATTAATAGATTCAGCAGGACACTATGGAGCTGACCATGTAATTTATCTTCATAATGATAAACTTAACCACTATAGTACAGAAATCTATACTTCTTTATTAATGGATTTGATTAAGCAAGATAAACCAGATATTATTCTTATCCCAGCAACAGTTATGGGTAGAGACTTAGCACCAAGACTTGCTGCAAGATGTGATACAGGACTTACTGCAGATGCTACTAAATTAGCATTTGATCCTGAAAATGAAGATTCACCTCTTCTTTATGTAACAAGGCCTGCTTTTGGTGGTAATCTATTTGGGACTATTATAAATGAAACTAAAAGACCTCAAATGACTACAATAAGACCAGGGGTCATGGAAAGAATTAAAAAAGATAAGTCTAGAAAGTTTACTATTGACAAAAGAGAAGTTGAAATTGATGAAATTAAAGACAGTGTTAAGCTTTTAGATATTCTTAAAAGAGAAGTTATGGCTGTTGATATTACAAAAGCCGATATAATCCTTTCAGGCGGCCGTGGAGTTGGCGATAACTTCGATGTGTTACGAGAGTGTGCTGAAATGATTGGTGCAGTTGTTGGGGCATCTAGGGGTGCTGTAGACAAAGGCTTTATAGATAAGGATCACCAAGTTGGACAAACTGGTAAAACAGTTAGGCCAAAGGTTTATATTGCTTGCGGCATATCTGGAGCAGTTCAACATCTTGCTGGGATGGAAAAATCTGATTATATTATTGCAATAAATAAAGACCCCGATGCAGCAATATTTAGCGTGGCAAATATTGGTCTTGTCGGAGATGCACTTGAAATTCTTCCTCTATTAACTGAAGAGATAAAATTGTATAGAGAGAGACCTTTCTAAATAGCAAATTAAAAATGCTTAAATCCTGTTCTGGATTTAAGCATTTTATTTATAGAACTTTTGATTGTTATAAAATCCCTTTAAAATTTAAAAATTATATCTTGTTTATTCATCTATTTAAAATAATTTATTGCCTCTATGAATATTTATAACATCTCTAAGTATTGATGCCGCTGCTGGCCCAACTCCTGATGCCCCTCCTATTATAGTTAAATCTCCAAGTATATCTGAAGTATATTTGACCGCCTTGTTTTTACCATCTACAGTATAGAATTGACTATCTATACCTATTTTTTCTAGTTTTACACTAATACTAATATCGTTGCCACTCTTAATAGTCCTTCCAATAAGTTTGTATTTTTTGCCTTTCTTTAAAGCTTTTTCAATATCTAATACTTTCAAATTCGTAATTCCCTCAATATTTATATCTGCTATTTTAGAATCTTGATTTAATAGAGCATTTGTAAGAATAAGCAATTTAGTAGCTGTATCAAAACCTTCTACATCAAGTGTTGAGTCCCTCTCAGCGATCCCTAATTCTTGAGCTCTTTTTAAGGCTTCATTGTATTGAAGCTTTTCTGATTCCATCAAGCCTATAATGTAATTTGTAGTACCATTTAAAATTCCTTCTATTGAATTTATATTAGCACCTGCCATATCAAATATCCCACTATTTATTGATGGTAATGCTCCTCCTGTTGTGCATCCTATTCCAAGCTGAACATTGTTTTTTATAGCAAGTTCTTTTAATTCCTTATACCTTAATACTATAGGGCCCTTATTCGCAGTAACTACATGGATACCTGCTTCTAATGACTTTATGATATGGGTAGTTCCAGGTTCTCCATCGATTAAATTTGTAGATGTGGTTTCAATTACTAGGTCAATATCATTATTCTCAAGGATGTCTTTGAATTCCAAAGTTTTAGACCCACCCTTTGGATAAAATGTGAAATCGGAATTTTCTTTTGAATACTTTATAAAATCATCTATATCGATTCCAGCGGCTGAATAAACTCCTCCAACTCTTCCAACTATATAGTTTAACTTTATATCTAGACCTTCTTTAAGAAGTTCTGATTGCTTATCTTTTATAAGCTCTACAAATGCTCTGCCTACCCCTCCATATCCAATAATTGCAATTCTCATCTCTAATCTCCCGTTGTTTTTTTATATCATTACACTATAATAATAGGTTATATATTCAAGGCATTCAAGCTATTCTAATTTAAATTAATATTGTAAAAAAAAGCTATCAATATGATAGCTTTTTAATATAATTTGATTTTATCGTTCAAATACAAATTCTCCATTTATCATTGTCTTTTGGACTTGTACCTCTTTTATTTCACTTGGGTCGATAGAAAAAATATCCCTATCTAAAACTATTAAATCTGCTGCAAATCCAGCTTTTAATCTACCTTTAAAGTCTTCCTTAAACTCATTGTAAGCACTTCCGTAAGTATAGCAATCTATTGCATCTGAAATATCCATTTTCTCTTCTGGATAAAATCCTCCCTCAGGTTCTCCATCTAACCCAGTTCTAGTAACCGCACAATGGAGATTGTTCCATGGATTCAAATCCTCTACTGGCGAATCAGTTCCAAAGCTAATGTTCGCCCCTAGTTTATATAAACTATTAAAAGCATATGATGTGGAAGCTAACTCCTCACCTACTCTAGACTCAACTATATTCATATCGTAATCCAAAAATATTGGTTGATACATAACAGCAATATTAAGATTAGCAATTCTCTCGAGTTGTTCCTTACTAGTTATCTGACAATGTACAATGCCATGTCTTAATGGATTTTCACCATCTTTCATTGTCTTTTCATAGGCATCTATTATCACGTCTATCGCTCCATCACCTATCGCATGTGTGACTACTGTAATTCCATTTCGACTTGCTAATTCGCATATATCATAAAGATCTTCATCTGATAGGACCTGTACTCCAAGCGTCCCTTCTTCATCGTCATACTCTTTCAGCATAAGTGCAGTCCTTGCTCCTAGCGATCCGTCTACAAATAATTTAAGAGCTCCTTTTGATAAAAATCTATCATCATAATCTGTCGATTTAAATTCTGTATCCAAATAATCTTGGAAATCTATAATATCCTGAAAATTAAACTGATGAGAATATCTAAGCTTTGTTTTATTTTCATTGTAAATACGATGGAATATTCCAAACATTCTAGCTTGATCTTCTTTAGAAATATCGCAGGATTGAACGGAAGTTAAACCTACACTAATAGCATATTCACTCGCTTTAAGTATCTCAGCTTCAATATCTTCATCTGTTTTAGCTGGTATAACAGTATTTAAAAGAGAAATTGCATTTTCACAAAATACTCCATTTGGTTTTCTACCTTCATCTAACTCAATTACTCCACCATCTACATAAGTATTTTCATCGACACTAAGCATTTCTATAGCTTTTGTATTTCCTGTTGCCATATGTCCACATACTCTTGTAAATACGATTGGAATACTTGTAGATATTCTATCCAAATCAGCTCTAGTTAGCATCCTCTTTTCCCCAGAAACAAAATAATCTTGATTCCACCCCCTGCCATTAAGGGCGGGAAGTTCAGGATTGTTTTGCAAAAATTCTTGACCAATTCTTACTATATCATCAATTGACCTTGCAGGATTTAAATTACAGGAATTCATTGCACTACCTACACTCGCAATATGTAGATGGCTATCATTTAATCCTGGCAAAACAGTTCTTCCTTCTAAATCAATTACTCTATCTGAAGGAGTACTCATAAAGTCTTGTGCTAACCCAACTTCTACAATCATTCCATCCTCTATCAGTAGGGCTTCCTTAAAATCACCCTTTTCTACATATATTTTACCATTAGTTAATATTGACCTCATTTAATCAGCCTCCTATGCATTTCGTGCTTCTTTATTTCTTTTGTCAAAGTAAAGATAGAATAAAAATCCTACTACTGGTACCACAAGTCCAATTAAAGATGTTAATGGATCTTCTATAAGAGTATTCACAAGTAGACCTATAAATATCAACAAAGTTACTATTACTGTAATTGGATATAAAAATACTTTGTAAGGTCTTTCAAGGTCAGGAAATTTTCTTCTATAAACAAATACAGCAAATACGTTTAAAGTATTGAACATCATTCCTGAAAATACAACTAAAGATGTAAGTTGGTTTAAATCTCGTAACAACACAAGTGCAATTGATATACCAGCTTGTGCTAATAAAGGCATATATGGAACTCTATAAACTGGATGTAATTTTTTAAAACTTTTGAAGAAATGTCCTTCTAAGCTCATAGCGTAATAGGTTCTAGGAAATGCCAATATACAACCATTTAGAGATCCAAACATGGCAATAACCATAGCGGCTGTTACAAGAATACCGCCCATATTACCCATTAACTTTTGAGCTGCATGTGTACCAAGATAGAATTCTCCATTGGCAAGAAGAGATTCTATTTCTGCAAATGGTAATACTTTATATATTGAATAGTTGAATAATGTGTAAAGAACAGTTATCGACACTATTGAAATTATAATTGCAAGTGGCAAATTCTTTTTAGGGTTTTTTACTTCCTCTGCGACGATATTAAGATTTGTCCATCCTTCATATGCCCATAATGTTGCGACTACCGCAAAAGCTACCATACTTATTATTGAACCAAATGAAGCACTTCCAGACGCTGGTATAAGACTTAAGTTAGGTGTTACTTTTCCCATAGATAATCCCAAAACCAATATTATAACAATCGGTATCATCTTTGCAATCATTGATATATTTTGTACTCTACTTCCAGCTTTAACGCCAAAATAATTTACAGCTGTTAATCCTAAAATCAGTATAATCGCAATCACTTTAATTCCTATTGCATTCATAGGAAATATGCTTACTAGAGCACTTGGAAGTGCTATTGAAATAGCTGCAATAGAACCTGGACCCCCAATAACCCAACTGTTAAAACCACTTAGAAAACCTACAACTGGAGAATATGCTTTATTTAAATAAACTGTTGAGCCTCCTGCACTTGGATCAGATGCACCAAGTTCTGCAAAGCAAATCCCTCCAAGTAAAGATACAACCCCTCCAACTATCCAGCTTAGAAGTGCCAATCCAAGACTCATTCGAGTTCTCATTAGAACATATGAACCGAGGTAGAATATACCTGAGCCAACCATAATACCACCGAGTATACTAACTCCTCCGAAGAGGCTTATTTCCTTTTTAAATCCTAATTCCTCATTTTTTACATTTCTTAGACCATTAGTTACAATATCACTCATATTTTACCTCCTCATTTTATTTTACCTAGTTTCAAAAAAACAAAAAACACCTAATAGGTAGTATTAGGTGTAAATCTTAGTATAGCAAAGCTAAAGATAAGATAACTCCTCTCCCTTCTTGCTCAGTGTGAGATAGCGCAACATCATCGTATCGAGCTAATACGATGATGACAGTCCTGCAAATATTCGATGCAGACCCAGAAATAGATTTTGGTATCTATAACTTCGGCGATTTCTCCTTTTACAATACTTCTCAGGATTCCGTCCTCAGTACTATTACTGATAGAAATCGCGCCTCTACCTCACCCATTGGGATGAGGATTTTTATTTAGTTAATATGTTGAAAACTATAACACAGAAATATTTATGCTGTCAACAGTTTTTTTATTATTTTTATTTTCCTTCTAATTTTGAATTGCTAATCTTAGGCTTACTTTAAGTACTTTCAGCATCAAAAAAAACTCTAAAAAAAGGGGTAAAACAATTTGTCCAATAATATTGTTTAACCCTTTTTTCTTTAAATTTAATTACATTCTCATAGTATTTTATGCATTAACATCCTTCTTTTCCCTAAAATATAGCGTCCCAAAAACTCCGGCTAAAATCATAGCCGAACCGATTAAATCTTTCCATCCAAAGGGTTCATCTAATATGAAAACTCCAGCTAAAATTGCAAAAATAGTTACAAGATTTGTAAAGATAGCAGACTGTGAAACTGGAATTCTGGATATTGAAAAATTTAATAGGAAAAATGCAAGCACTGAGGACAAAACTCCTAAGTAAAGTATTGGAAGTAGTGCATCTATATTTTGTAATGGCCTAAAATAATTTTTTATATCTCCTTTAAATAAACTTTCAATTATTACTATAGAATTAAAAGCTATAGCTCCAAACCACATCATAATATATGTAATTTCTATTGGTTTAAATTTTCCTGAAGATTTTTTTGAAAAAAGACCATACATAGTTCCCGAAATAACTGCAAGGCTTAAATAAAATATGCCCAACAAATTCCCTGAAGTTACTAAATCTTCTTTCATTAAATTTATAAAAACTACTCCTCCAACTGAAAGAATAATAAAGAACACTTGCACAATCTTAAGTTTTTCTTTTAAAAAGATTGAAGCACCTACTGCAGTTAATACTGGTACCAAAGACATCATAAGACCTGCTTCAGAGGATAAGCTTAAATTAACGCCTCTTACTTCAAAAAAGAAATACAGCACAGGCTGAAACATTGCTGTAATTAAAATATATTTCATATTCTTCCCTTTAAATTTTGGATTTATTATCTTTAATGCTTTTAATAATTCTAATACGATTGCAGCAACTAAAAACCGAAATGCTATTAATTGCATTTCACTCATATAAACTAAACCAAGCTTAGTAAAAAGAAAGGAAAATCCAAATATAGTTGAATATACAATTCCTGCTAAGTATGGCAAAAACCTAGTTTCTTTCAAACAATCACCTCATAATAAAGAACTAGCATTTGCTAGTTCTCTAAATCTCTCATTTTCCATAATATTTCATCCATCTGCTCTTTCTCCATCATTCCTGGAATTCTATCAAGGAGTATTCCTTCAGAATTTATAAAATAGGTTGTTGGCATTCCATTTATTAGATATCTTGTAGCAACTTCACCTTCAATATCTAAAATAACTGGAAAATCATATCCACCTGCCTCTATATAAGTCTTTACAGTGTCTAAATCTTCTCTTACATTTACAGCTAAAACAACAAGATCTTCATTTTCCGCATTTAAAGCTTGTAAATCAGGCATTTCTTGATCACAATAACCACACCAAGTTGCCCAGAAATTTAGATAGACCAACTTTCCTTTATAGTCACTTAAACTAACTTCTTCACCCTCCATATTAATTAATGTAAAATCTGGAGCTGCTTCTCCTGCTATTACAGCACTTACATCTGGATGCCCTTCTGGCAAATTTGGATTTACTGCTGGCTCAGTAGTTTCTCCTGATTCTCCAGCAGCAGGAGCCTCTGCTACATTGCTATTACCTGGCATATTGATAAAGAAAAACACACTTAAACCTACCACTGCAACGACTGCTATTACTAATATAATAATATTCTTTTTATTCATATTCTACCTCCTAAATTAATAATGAACTAATCATAATCATCTTGTTAAAAAATATCAAAATACCAAATATTACTAAAATAACTCCACTGATCATTGGCATATATCTCATAAATTTTTCAGCTTTTGCCATCCAACTAATGAAGACATTTATAAACAATGCCGTTAAAATAAATGGTATCGCCATTCCTACAGAATATATAAACAATAACAATACTCCTTTGGAAACAGTTGCTGAAGTTCCTGCAAATATTAATATGGAACCCAATACTGGACCAAAACAAGGTGTCCAGCCTGCAGCAAATGCCATCCCCATAAGTACAGAACTAAACCAACTAGTAACTCTCTTAGGAGATTTTACCCTTTTTTCAGAACTTAAAAAGTTGAATTTCAATACGCCCATCATATTAAGTCCAAAAAGTATTATTAAAAGCCCACTTACTTTAAAAAAAATATTTTTATTCTGAACGAAAGCTTGTCCTAATAGACTTGCCGATGAACCCATTATCATAAAAACAGCTGTAAATCCGAAGATAAATCCCATTGTTCTAATCAGGGCTCGCATTCTTACCTTAGATAAATCATCTTCTACATCTACTCCTGTTATATACATAATATATGCAGGAATCATAGGGAGCAAGCATGGTGAAAAAAAAGACAGAAATCCTGCGCCTAAAGCTATCGGCAATGAAACATCATTTGTTAACATAAAAACCTCCTTACACAAATTCTAATTTGTTTATACCCAAAACACATACCTATTATACCCCATAAAGGTATAATAGGTATAGGAGTTTTTTAATATATTAAAATTATGATTTGTGAACTGCGCATTGTGAATTATCTCTACACTCCATAAATCTCAACATGCTTCCAATGTCCTTGTCTGAATAATAGGTATACAAGTATCCCAGATATTATTGAAGTTATGCTGATTGATATCCAAACTCCAGAGGAACCTAAACCTAGTCCAAGCGCAAGCAAATAAGAGAGTCCAACTCTAATAATTAACCATGTAATAAGAGTAATCTGGAAGGGCTTTTTAGTGTATCCTGCCCCTTGCATAGTTCTTGAAAAAATAATAGCAATAGCATGAAAAGGTTCTGAAACTGCAACAATTAATAAGAATCTTCTACCAACATCTACAACTTCTTCATTTGGAACATCTAGGAAAAAGTTTATAAATGGCCTTGCGAAAATTACAAATAATACAGAAATAGAAAGCATTACTATAGCTCCTAAAATGGCAGTAGCCCGACCGCTTGCTTCCGCTCTATCCGGTTGATTTGCACCTAAGTTCATCCCCGCTAAAGTAGCTGCAGCTGTACCAATTGCAAGTCCCGGCATTAAAGCGTATTGATTTAAATTTGTTCCAATTACAAAAGCAGGCACTGCTGAAGCTGAATCTATCGTCCGTGCTAATATCGCAAATAATAAAAATGTACTAGCATTTCTTGAAAGCCCTTGTAGCCCAGCTGGAATACCAATCTGAACTATTTGCTTTGAAGCCTTCCATATTGGAGTAAACATATCTTTTAAACTAACTGAAACTTCAAATTTCCCACTTAAAAGTACTCCCCAGCCTAAAATTACACCAACAAACCTAGAAAGGGCAGTACCCATAGCAGCACCAGCTACTCCAAATGCAGGAAAGCCAAACATTCCAAAAATAAATACAAAATTACCACCAATGTTTACAATATTCATAATTATATCTATAAAAAGTGGGGTTCTAGTGTCTCCAGCTCCTTGAAGTATCGACTTAGCCATAAAATACAAAAGGAAAAAAGGTATTGCTATAAAAAATACTTGCATATACTCCATTGCTAATTTTAAGACATTTTCATCAACACCTAAAAGTCTTAAACTATATTCATTCGTCAATAAACCTACTGGTATAATAAATGCAGATAATAATAGAGATAGTATAAACGCTTGTCCAGCAACTACACTCGCTCCTTTATTATCTCTGCTTCCAACAAATCTAGCTACCATAGCTGTAGTTCCAGTTGATATTGCCATAACTAAAACCATAAGAATCATAATTATATTTCTACTTGTACCCACGGCAGAAATTGCATCTACACCTACAGTCCCAACCATCTTTATATCAATTGTTCCAACTGATACTTGTAAAATAGATTGAATTACGACAGGCCATGCTAAATATATTACACTTTTATATAAATTATCACTTTTCAGTAAATATTCTCTTTTTTTATTATAATCAACACTCACAAAATCACTCCTGCATAAATTATAGCATTACATCAAAAATTTATCTAGAGCCCCGAAACAATTAGTTTATATATATTATATCTTTCTTATAGTATAATATATATATAAAGGACTAGGTGATGCTATGAACCATAAAGGTAATGTTCTGATTTTTATATATATATTATTGGGAATAGTTGCATTGGGAACGATTGGATACCAAGTCTTTCTAGATGTTTCCTTTGTAGATGCATTTTATATGACTATTATAACTATCTCTACTGTTGGTTATACAGAAGTTGCAAAAATGGATGTGGATGCCAAGTTGTTTTCTGTATTTCTAATAATAATTAGTTTAGGTAGTGTTGGATATCTTTTTACGAGAATCATATCCTCATTAATGGAGGGTGATGTCAGAGATGCTATTAGGAGGCGAATTATGGAGAAGAAGATAGCTGGATTTAAGGATCATTATATACTATGTGGTGCTGGTGAAACTGGTTGGAATGCAATGAAAAGATTTCAAAAAAGCAATGTTGATTTTGTCATTATAGAGCAAGATGAGGAAATTATTAAAGAATTAATAGATATGGGGATTCCCGCCCTAAAAGGAGATGCAACACAAGATGAAATTTTAATAAACGCTGGGATACATTCTGCAAAAGGCCTAATTGCAGCTTTATCAAAAGATGCTGATAATGTTTTTACAGTACTTACCGCTCGAGAGTTAAATAAAAATTTATATATAGTTTCCAGAGCAATTGATAAAAGTGCACATCAAAAGCTTAAAATTGCCGGTGCAAATAATACTATTTCTCCAGATGAAATAGGTGGAAACAGAATGGCTGCACTAATGCTTAACCCTACGGTAATATCATTTCTTGATATAGTTACACATGCTGGGGATGTGGTTTTAGATCTTGAAGATGTTGTTATTTGTGAAAACTCCTCCATAGCTGATATGACACTAAGAGAAATAAAAATTCCTGAAAAAACTGGTCTTATTGTACTCGCAATTAAAAAGAATGATTCTAAAAAGCTTGAATTTAATCCAAGTTCTGATGAAACTCTAAAAATTGGTGATACTATGATTGTTTTAGGAAAACAAGAGCAGGTCTTTGAGCTAAGAAAACTAGCTTGTGATAAAGGGAAAAGAGAATTATAAAAAAACACCCCAAATATTAGTTTTTCATCTAATATTTGGAGTGTTTTTCATTTCAAAGCAACCTTGCTTTTTTTAAAGATTAAATTTAACTACTAATCCTGAATCTAATACTCTAAATGTAAAGGACTCTGTTGCAAAGAATCTTACTTTTTCAGCAGTATGATTTTGATAACCAATTGAAAAATCTCTGCCTATAGTCAGTTCTAAATTATCATTGTCATAAGGTATTAAATATGCACCTTTTACAGCACGGCTAAATACAATTTTCCCCTCGATTAGAGTTTCTAATCTTTTGTTTAATGGATATCCACCACCCTCTTGTGATAAAATCCTTTTATAAGCTTCCTCTCCTACCACTAAGGTATAAGCTCCAACTGCATAATTTCCTCGTAATTTTAAAACTCCTTTTAAAATGCCCTCCATAATTTCTTTTGAATTGTTTCCAAAATTCATTTCTTCACCAAATTGTGCGAGTCCTTCTATATTGGATTTTTCAAGCCCATTATAAACGGCTTTTTCTTCTACCATTGCTAATTCTTTTAATGCATCTTCAAGCGGCGCTAATTCAATATCTTTAGCTCCTCTTTCAATGTTATCAAGTTCCCATCTATCTATTTCGAACTCTATCCTTGTTTCTGTAAGTGGTAACACATTGTAATTACCATAGCATACCTTTCCTTCTTCTTGTGTTTCACCAAGCCTACCTTCAGATATTACATTGAAATCTAGACCTTTTGGCCCATTAACCTTGACTACTTTCCTTGCAGATAATACCATCTTTAAAACTTCTGCTGCCCTTTCATCTATCTCCTCCCATGCGTTTGTTGAGACAGGTGCAAGTTCTCTATATAACATATTTATTCCTCCTATTTCAAATCTCCTATACTTAACCCTTTTTCAACTTTTCCTTCTTGAACAGCATCTTCAAGATGAGTTATGGATCCCTCTGTAAATAAATAAGTTCTCATTTCCTCATCCCATTTCGTCCCCATATTTCTTCTTAACCATTCAAGTGTCATTACGGCATGTTCAATCTCTTCATCTCTATTGTGAGCAAGAATTGCTTCTAAATCTTTATCCTCTGTTGCAGCAACTCTCTGATTGTACCAATCAATTGCCTCAATCTCCTCTTTTAAACTCATTAATGCTCGTGTCAAATTCATGGTCTGCTCATCAAGTTTTTCTACTGGTTCATGATATTGATTACTCATTAAATTACCTCCCTTTCTAATTTACATCTCCTTCAAAATTTACCCTCATTTTCTAAAAATAAACAAAGTCTATAATCTTCTTAACCACTCTTCTTTAAAATCACTATCCTCTAAAGCCTCTTTTAATTCTAGAATCATTTCTTCCTTATCTCCATTTAATGTCCCTTTGAGTGAAACGTAATTAGAAGCATGGTTGCTTCTAAAAACGCATCCTGGACAATTTAAATTTTCTAGTAATAAAAGAGTTTCTTCTGCAACCTCTACAGGATTAAGGATCAGAAATTCACCTTTTGAATAAGTCTCATAAAGTGGAGTTCCTGGTTCAATCATTAATGTTAATAATCCAAGATAGTTTGGATTGATTTTATTTACTACTTTAGCTGTTTCCAAAGCGTGCTCCTCCCAAAGAGTTTTGCCACCAAGACCTGAAATTACTGTTACTGATAAAAGTATCCCTGCCTCTTTAAGTCTAAGACCTGCCTCTATTATCCCCCTAGAATCATCGCCTTTATTAACTAACTGGAGTATTTTATCACTACCTGATTCAAGCCCAAGGTATGCAATTTTAAGACCCGCTTTTCTTAATTCAATAAGTTCTTCTATGCTCTTATTGTGAACACTCTTTGGGGATGAATAAATCCCAATACTTTCTACTTCTGGAAATACTACCTTAAGCTCATTTATAATCTGAATTAAGTCCTCTGTCTTTATTATTAAAGCATCTCCATCTGCAATAAAAATCTTCTTTATTCTAGAATAAATAGTCCTTGCTTCATATATGTCTTCTAGGATTTCCGACATTTTTCTTATTCTAAATTGTTTGTCTTTATACATACTGCAAAAAGTACATTCATTATGTGAACAACCTATCGTTGCCTGAAGTATAAAACTCATAGCCTCAGATGGTGGCCTGTAAACACTTCCTTCATATCTCATTTGCTCAACTCCTCATAAAAATCAAGCTATAATTCATCATAGCTTGATTATAAATAATTAAAGATTTTCTTTCACAAAGCTTAACACTTCATCTGCATGTCCATCAGCCTTTACTTTCCTATATTCTTTTTTTAGTTCTCCTTTTTTATCAAACACAAAAGTTGCTCTTTCTGTTCCCATAAATTCTTTTCCAAACATTTTTTTAGGTTTCCACACATCAAACTTCTTTTGGACTTCTGAGTCTGGGTCACTTAGTAAGTGAAAATTTAAATCGAACTTATCTCTAAATTTTTTATGAGAATCTAGATTGTCCTTGCTTATACCCAAAATCACTGTATTTAATTCTTCAAACTCTTGATTCAGATCTCTGAATCCTTTAGCTTCAACTGTTCAGCCAGGTGTATTGTCTTTAGGATAAAAATAAACTATTACATTTTTCCCTCTGTAATCCTCTAAAGATACTTCCTTGCCATCAGTTTCTTTTAATTTGAAATCGTATTTTGTCATAGTCCCCCTCCTGTATTGTGATTAATTTGCAGCAGGTGTTCTCCACTTCGCAACATAAATCATATCATCTTTATTTTTTTCTTTATTGCCTAAACTTATATCCCATTGACCTTTAAGATCATCTTCTATAGCAACCATTTCAAAATGACACATGGCAATCCCAATATCGACTTCTTGAATATTGAATCCAAGTTTATCTCCATATCCAGGAGTTGGATTTAAATAAAATTCATAATCATTTCCTTTTTTAATTACCCTCCAAGGTTGCTTATTTGAAGCAGAAGGTGCAACTCTAACAGCCTCAAGGGCTGACTTATATAAGCCTGCATCATTAGGATGAAGTGGCTTTCCAAATTCTTCATTAAAGAAAACTCCGCCCCAATCGGTTCTTTTATCAGAACCAGCAGACATTCTAATCATTTTATCCTTAATACTTTGCTTATCCTTTATATAACCAAATGGAACAACTACTGGAAGATACTCTCCCTCTTTCAACTCAACTTTATTTGCAAAATTAGCTCTTTCAAAAGTTCCGCCCATCCAACATGTCCCTAGATTTCTATCGGTAAGATACAAAATTGCTCTTTCAGTAGCATATCCAAGCTCAAATAAGCACTCTTTATCTCGAGTAGCTATTACAGCTAGATAATATTTGGCCCCTTGGATAATTCCATAAGTTCCTAGCTTAGCTTCGTTTAAAGACACTTTATCATCTATAATTAACTCAAATCTAACTTCATCTCTAAACGGACCTTGAAACTTGTTGATATCTCTCATTATTTTTTTTAATTCATCTTCTTCTATTTCTTTATCAAGATAACTCCTAACCGATTTTCTGGTCTTTATAATTTCAAAAATTGATTTATGCAAACTCATATAAACACTCCCATTTTCTTATATTAAATATATTCTCTCTAAACTAATGTTTACCCTAAAATATATTTTTTAATTATTGTTATGTAGATCTTATAAATAAAACAAAAAGCACTATCATTTATACCTTCCTTGGGGTATATTTAAAATAATTCAACTAATCTAAAAAGAAATGGTGATTTTATGTCTTCTTATGAAAATAGAGCTAGGCAAGAATTAAATATTTGGAAAAAAAATATGGAAAAGAGACCTTCTATATCTCAAAGAATATCCAAAGGAACTCAAAAAAGAATAAACGATTTATTCCCCGAGAAGTATCATGAATTTATAACCTCCACTGTAAAAAATATAACTAAGCTTGCACTTTTTGGTTCTAAGTTTGGTAAAGGAAAACCACTATATGGATATACATTGGCACAAAGAGAAAAGATTCTTAAAGAAAAGACTAACTTTTATTCAACTGCGGCAACACTAGAAGGTGCTGCAACAGGTGCTGGTGGTATTGTATCCGGTCTTGCCGATTTTCCCTTACTAATGACTATTAAGTTTAAATTTTTGTTTGAAGTAGCTGGAATTTATGGATTTAATGTAGATGATTATAGAGAAAGACTCTTTATTCTAAATATATTTGAGTTAGCATTTTCAAGCAAAGCTCATGTAAATAAGGTGTTTTCTAGAATGAATAATTGGGATGTTTATATTTCTTCGCTCCCAGATGATATAAATGACTTCCAGTGGAGAGAATTTCAACAAGAGTACAGAGATTATCTAGATCTTGCAAAGCTATTTCAAATGATACCATTAATAGGTGCTGTAATAGGTAGTTATGTAAATAACAAATTGATGAAAAAGTTAAGTGATACAGCAAAAAATGCATATAGGATGCGACTACTCAATCCACGTTAATACTTAAATCCTATTATCTTATCCATATACCTATACCTACATCTTGTGTAACCATGCTTCTATTGGTATTCCTTTAAACTTATCCTTGTTGTCTTTATTAAGCACAATAAGTTTTTTTACATAATCCATTGCGATTTGAACACTCGACTCCAAGGACTTGCCTGAAAGTATATTTCCCATCAAAACAGCTGAAAATATATCCCCAGTTCCTGGGAATCTAACAGGAATACTCTCAAACGGAAGCATAAAATAATAGTCTTTATTGAAATCATATCCCATTACTGTCATCTGATTATCTATATTCATGCTTGTAACAATAACTGATTTTGCACCAATTTCTCTTAATTTATCAACAATCGTACGGGCTTCTTTATAACTTATAGTTGATTCTTCTATATGAAATCCTCCTAGAAATGCAGCTTCTGTATAATTTGGTAAAACATAATCTGCAACTGAACATAAATCTCTCATATATTCGATGGTTTTTTCTGTCACTCCATTATATAACTTACCATCATCACCCATTATAGGATCAACAAATATTTTTGTATCTTTCTTAGCTTGTTCTCTACAATAATCTAAAACAACTTTAACCTGTTCTTGGGAAACTATAAAACCTGTAGATATCGCATCAAAACCAAAACCTAGTTCTTCCCACACAGCGATTGTATTTTTCATATAATCTGTTGTCTCTAATATGTCAAACTTTCCATAATCTAAAGTATTAGATACCAAGGCTGTTGGAAGATTATACAAATCAAAACCCATATGCGATAAAACTGGAATCATCGCCGAAAGTGCAACTTTACCATACCCTGCCAAGTCATTAATTAACAACACTTTATCACTCAAAATATCCCTCTTTTCATTTTCCTCGTACCCGAATTATAACACAGTATATCTTTTATCTCATATCCCTATACAGAGTAAAATAATCTGTTTGAAGGTTAGCCGAATAATTTTCATAAAAAATTCTAACATCATCAAGGGCAATATTATAAACCTTGCCTCCTATTAACTGTGTAAAAAAATCAAGAGCATTCTCCGAAGCTATAATCCCCAGTTCTAAATCAAATTCTTCTTCAAAATAATTTGCAATTTCTTTAAGCATTAATTGTTTATCATTGTCTTTAAATTTATACATTATTTCACCTCTTCAATTAAATATTAAACACACCATCCTATTTAAAAATAGCCCACAGATTTTTATTATATCGGTTTTGAATTCGACCAAATTTATTTATATCCTTTCTCCTGTAAATGATAACATAAAAATACACAAAAATTAGAATCTCAAAATACACAAATTTGTACATCTTTCTTGTATAATAATTCTATCATAAATGTGAATGGGGAGATATTATGCGGAAAGATATAATTA
>JAVERT010000086.1:0-2828 GCA_034006985.1 Gudongella sp. | reverse complement strand
AGCAGGAGGAGGAGGAGGAGGAGGAGGGGCCTCCTCCTCGCTACGAGAATCGAGGTCAAGGGGTGCCGCGACCGCACGGCGGAGGGTGACGGGGAGACTTTCGTGAAAGAATCCCTGAAGGAGGATTACGGCATGGTCGCACGCGCAGGTGGTATGTCCTGTTGCGGAGGCGGCTGCTGAGACGGCGGTGCCGCCGATCCGATGCCGGTGTCGGCCTCTCTCGGTTATTCCGACGAGTAGCGGAAGGTGCTGACCCGGGTCCAATCCAGTCATAGGATGCGGCAACCCCGGGGCCCCGGGTCCGATCGGGGTGGGGGAGGCGGTCCTGGGGTGCGGAGCGGGGACGGACGCGTTCCTGGCAGCCGCCAGGGTCGGGGGATCGGAAAAGGTCATCGGAGTGGATATCGCCGCGGACATGATCGGCAAAGCGAGGGCCAACGCGGAGAGTGACGGTATCAGCAAAGTCGAATTCAGGCACGGGGACATCGGGGACCCGTCTATGGACTCGGGCTCGGTGGAGTCATACTGAGCAGTTCATGATCAACCTCGCACCCGACAAACCGAAGGTCTTCGGAAAGGCGTACGGGGCCCTCCGCGAAGACGGGAGGATGTACATCTCGGACACGGTCCTCCCAGAGGAGCTCACCGGGGATCAGAGGAACGACCGGGACCCGATCGCCGGGTGTGTCGTAGGGACGATACCAAGGGGCAAGTACCTCAGCCTTCTGAGGAAGGCGGGCTTCCGTCTGGATAGCGTGAAAGATGACATGGACATAAGCAAGAGGCAGCACCAGGCCCTCCGGGTAGGGGGCCTGAATGTCGTGGCCGCCCTCACGGATTGTAATAATGTAATTATTCATAATAAGATAATCATTTATAATAGTTTATCATTTTATGATTATGTACTCCAAGACCGACCTCAGGGTCCTCCTAGGGATATGCAAAGGGGAGGACTCTGTCGGGTCGATATCCGTTTCGGCGGGCATCAGCACGCCCCAGGTGTACAGGTCCGTCAGGAGGCTCAGGGACGGCAGTGGATGTCCACATCGAACATCCGGAGACGGTTGGGTCCGTCAGGAGGCTCAGGGACGGCAGGCTGGTGGAATCCAGGGACGGCAGGCTCTCGAGGTCCTCGTACCCCCATTCCGCAGTCCTGTCCGAGGTGCTCGTCAGGTCCCCTGACTCCGTGGTCCCGCTGTCGGACAGCGGGCTCGCGGTGCTCTGCTCCCTCGGGGACGGGGGCACGGTGTCGGACGTCATCGGTTCCACGGGACTGTCCCAGCCCACCGTGTCCCGGAAGATACGCCAGTTCAGGGGACTGAGCATGGTGAGGGGGGAGGGCGGCGGCTACCTCATCAACGGATCCGTCTGGCCGGAGGTCGCGGAGCTCGCCCGCCAGTACTCCCTGTTCCTGCGGTTCTCGGATCCGGAGCTCCCTCCGGGCTCGGAATCCTACGGCCTCTGCCGGGGGAGGAAGGTCTTCTCCAGCCCCTCCGACCTCCCCCTTTCGAGGACGGCCTTCTCCGTTTACGACAGGTACGGCATAGACTTCTATCCCGGTCTGAACTACTACTGCACCGGCGACGGCGATGTGGGCCCGCAGGAGGTCTTCGAGCACTCCCTGGCGGTATGCCCTGCAGGCGGATGGAGGGTCAGGATGATGACCCTGGTCTTCTACCTGAAGTTCCGGGGGGAGCTGGAGGACGGCGGGGGCAGGGCTATGTCAGAGATCGGGCGGGTCCTGTCGGGTGAAAGGGTGGATGGCTGGGTCCCCCTCGGGGAGATCCTGGAGCGCGCCGTCATGTACGGGGTGGACCATGGTAAAAAGATTCGAGGAGATCTCCTCCCTGATGGGAGAGCTCGACGCCGTGCTAGGCCGCAGGACGGACCTGTACCTCATCGGGGGCGGGGCGCTCATGCTTTCGGCCCTCAGGGACGCCACCAAGGACCTTGATCTGATTGTGAGGCACGCCTAGGATTACTCTGAGGTGTCGTCTGCCCTGAGGGGTCTGGGATTTCTCACGGAGGCCCCGGGCGCGGGGTACGGAGAGATGGCGGTATCAGGGATATTCGTCAGAGGCAACGTCAGGGTGGACCTGTTCAACGACAGGGTGTGCGGCGGCTTCCGTCTGTCGGACGGCACGGTCTCCAGGAGCAGGGCCGTCGAGGAGCTCGGCAACGTCAGGCTCATGGTCTGCGCCATGGGCGACGTGTTCCTCTTCAAGACCAAAACCTCCCGAGAAGGCGACCACATGGACTGCTTCAACATCGCCAGGGGCTTCACCCTGGACTGGGAGGTGCTGATGGAGGAGATAAGGGGGCAGGCCCTTCTCGATCTGAACCTCGGCGTAATATTCGTGGCGGAGAGGCTGTGCGCCCTCAGGGACGGGATGATGGAGGTCCCTATCGCGGATGACGTGCTGGAGGTCTGCGACGATCTCAGAAGGCGCAGGCACGGCAGGTGAGATGGGAAGGGGTGGCATGTCCTCCCTGCAGGCGTCCGCGGGGTTCAATCACGGCCCGGGCGTCCCGACCCGGCCGCTCTCCTGAGCCGCTTCACGAGCGACCCGGGGTCGTCCTCCGTCATGAAACCCGATCTGATGCACGCGCCGGCGGCCCCGGCCCCGGCGACCAGCCGGATGTTCTGGACGCCGATGCCGCCTATGGCGTACACCGGTATGTCCGCCTCCGACACTACCCCGCCGAGGAATCCGATCCCCTCGGGCTCCCTGCCCGGCTTGCAGGAGGTGGGGAAGACCGGCCCCGCGATAAGATAGTCGGCGCCCAGTCTGACGGCCTCCTCCGCCTCCGCGGTGGAATGGACGGAC
>JAVERT010000085.1:0-2859 GCA_034006985.1 Gudongella sp. | reverse complement strand
ATTAGGTTTCTGGGTGCGCAGCCCTTGAACAGTGGATTGCTACGCTTCTCGGTCTTGTGCTTTATGTGCATGACGTATCCGATGCCTCTGCACGTGACTAGTTCTGTCCATATGCTCTTGTGAGATTGTACGTCTCGTCTGCAAGCACTGTTTTTACGGAATGACCGTCAATGTCAATGATATTCAGGAGCGGGAACAGATATTGTATGTTTTCGTATTCCTCTGTTGTCAAAGTATAGAAAATAGTTTCAAATCATTTACTTCCTTTTACACAACTGGCCACATGATATCTGTCTCATAATTGCTACATGTTTATTATCATCAGATTTTGCCCACAAACTTAATTATTTTACCATCACCAAAAAAAATGAACAAAACTTAATTTCAATTGCAAACTTGGCTCAAACTTGGCTCAAACTTGGCTCAAACTTGGCTCATTTGACTATCCACATGCCTTGGCCCTTCCCGCCTTCTCTCACCAATCTGCCTTTCTCTTTCAGTTCGGCAACAGATCTTTTGACAGTTGCAAGAGATATGTTCAGTGTTTCCGCCACCTCAGACATTGACATCTCCGGATTTGAAGCAAATGTATTGTAAACTGCATATTCTGTGCCTAGCAATGTAAATTCCTTTGTGACATCCGATTCTTTGAAAAGCGGCCTGCGATATAAAGTGACCTTAAAATCCTCTCCCCATTCCTCGAACAGAGGCATTTTGAGATCGTGTTTTATACATTCTAAAATAATGCCCTTCACTCCGCGACCCCATCCTTCCGAGATACGCGCAAGGGCAAATATCTTCCCAATCACTGGATTCCTGCGTTCGGTCTTACCCTCAAGCATCTGCTCAAGCGTTATACCGCCGTATAGCTTTCCTGGAGATATGATCTCAATGCGATCGTCGTATATCGCAACATATGTAGGCATATTGCTCCTGATGTAGCTGCGATGGAGGACAGCATTCGTGATTACTTCTCTTATGACATCGTGAGGTATCTCATATTCATCTTCGCGGGCGATACCGCCGGTGTAATAGGATTCCAATCTGATGTTCTTCAAAACAAATGCGTAAACATCTTCTATTTGTTGATATATCGGTCCGACATATTCTCTTCTATCAAGGAACATGGTCTTGTCCAATTTTTTCTCAAGACCCTTGAAGAGCGCACATTTCACTTCCGTGAATACGAACACATTGCCCTGGAGAAGAGCATACGCATTCGTTGGAACATAATCACCGCCCTTCTTTATAATCACCCTCTCGTTGATGAGGTTCTGCATAGTGATCTTCGCGTTTGCAATCTTAGACAGATCGGAACATATCTTGTTCGTCGCCTCCTCAGTGACCTCGGTATCGAAGTTTATCTTTGCATCGAACGAATCTTTCTTACCTTCCAGCTGGAGCTCCTTCAAAGTCGCGGCATCTGCCAACTTTGAGATTCCATCTATGCGCACATAAGTGCCATTCTTCACGCCCTCTGAAGCAAGATAGTACGGACGGTTAGGCCCCGGATAGACATTTACGATAATCAGTGATTTATCCTCCACGGTCACGATCTCAGTATCGAAATCAGGAACAGGTACGCATACTTTTGAAATTGTGTCCGAGATAGAATCCCTCTTACGTGGCAAGCCCTCTTCCGGAAGACCGCGGAGAATAGAATCGTCATCCACGCCAAATATGATCATGCCACCCGATGTGTTGCTGAAAGCCACGATTGTCTTTACGTATTTCTTGTAATCCGGAGGAACATCTTCTTTGAATTCCACCGAGGAGGCTTCTCCGTTTTTGATCAGAGATTCTATCGACATCTTGGATATACTGTATTATGAACAATGTTATTTTATTATCTATCATAGATTTGCAAAAACAATCTCAGAATCAGATATTCTGATTCAATACTGACGAATCGTAATAACATTGAATAATCTCATAATATTAGTAGAATATAGTGATCAAATTATGAAATATCTTAGAATTAATTATGACTACAAACTTCATCAAATCTAATATAGATCTATTGAATCCACAATCATTTTCGATATACACATTTTCCCATATTGGTATTTAAACTAATATACGAATCCAGGGATTTATATATGTCGCGTTTTGGATCGACACGATCTATTAGTGAATACAACATCTGATGGATATGTAATAACCAATCATCTTGTTTTTCATAATATGTTTTATTGTCTCGTTATTGTGTGAAGTATGATGAATCTCTGAACGTTCATTCCACAGATTCCTCAATAATTTTGCAATCCTCTTGAAATCAGGATTATGGTCGAATAAAGAGACTCTATCACTAGGCTCCTTCTGTTCGACTATCATTTTGTTTTGAAAAATAATATAAAAGGTTTTTTTAAATATATTAGATAATCTCATTTATGCGTATTTATCAATATATTGAGCATGGGTCAGCGGGAGCCACGCTGTCGTTATGAGGTCTATTTCTCCGTTGCTTAGACCTTCATACATCACGCCTACGTTGAGTGACATTAGGGTGACGTCGTATCCCACATATGTTTCTAGGACATACTTCAGGACATTAGAGGATCCCATCGCGCATGCCCAGTCGACAAGCCCTATGGTGATTGTTCCGCGTCCTTCTTGGTATTCGATATCTCCGATCCAGCTTTTCAGAAGGTCAGGATGCGCTTCGACCCATTCTCCTGCAGCGATCGCTATATCTTTGTCGCTGTCTGCTATGTAAGACAGGAGAGCGTTGAATTCTGAAAGATCGTATTCGTAGTTACTCATGATATCTGCTAAGACGGAGTCTTCGGATACGAGTCCCGGTCTTGCCCAAGATTCTATGGATTCTGCCGTTCCATAGACGTAGTCTGGATCTTCAAG
>JAVERT010000033.1:0-19317 GCA_034006985.1 Gudongella sp. | reverse complement strand
AAAGGTTACTATGGTTCAAAAAGTAAATTATTTAAGACGGCTAATCAAGCTGTAATGAAATCTTTAAATTATGCATATGTTGGAAGGAAGTTAAGAAAAAGAGAGTTTAGAAAATTATGGATAGCAAGAATAAATGCTGCAACAAGACTAAACGGGATGAGTTACAGCAAATTTATAAATGGATTAAAAAAATCAAACATAGAAGTGAATAGAAAGATGCTTTCTGAAATGGCAATTCATGATTCAGAAGGATTTGCTAAATTAGTTGCCATAGCAAAAGAGATATAATGCGAAAGTTCCTTAAGGAACTTTTTTTGCATTTTATTTGTATTATAAAAAGTAGCTTAGAGATCTTTAATTATCGTTGAAAGAAACCTAGGGTATTGTATCGAAAGCGTCGAAGACGCTATTTTATTATGAATATTTTGTAGTGGGGGATTAAAATGTCATACATAAGAAGTAAATTATTAAAATTTGAATTAAATCCACCAAGAGTATTAGTACTTGGATTTTTAGGATTAATATTTTTAGGTGGACTTCTACTTAGCATACCCTTAGCTACTGCAAATGGTAATACAACTAGTTTCTTAGATGCATTATTTACATCTGCTTCAGCAAGTTGTGTAACGGGACTTATTGTTGTGAATACAGCAGAACATTGGACATTATTTGGGAAAGGAATAATTTTAGTACTTATTCAGATGGGTGGGCTAGGTATTATGACTCTGGCAACTATAGTATCGTTAATTGCTGGAAAGAAAATTTCTCTTAAAGAAAGATTGATTATAAAGGAACAGATGAATCAGGAAACACTATCTGGGTTAGTTAAACTAATACGTTATGTAATCTTTTTAACA
The DNA here is from genome assembly GCA_034006985.1 of Gudongella sp. Lineage (GTDB taxonomy): Bacteria > Bacillota > Clostridia > Tissierellales > Tissierellaceae > Gudongella. The sequence goes on along the minus strand of JAVERT010000033.1, from coordinate 18,460 downwards.
TTTGCAATTGAAACAGTTGGAGCAGTATTACTTTCTTTTACATTTATACCTATATATGGAATAGGGAAGGGTATTTGGTTTTCTGTTTTCCATTCCATTTCTGCTTTTTGTAATGCAGGTTTTGATATTACAGGAGATAGTCTTATGTCTTTTACAGATTCGTATTTAACGATATCGACATTGAGTGTACTGATTATTGTTGGAGGCATTGGATTTGCTGTAATAATTGATATCGCTAAGAATAGAAAATGGAGTAGACTGGGCTTGCATACAAAGCTAGTTTTAACTATTTCTGGAGGGCTTCTATTAGTAGGGAGCGTTGCTTTCTTTATATTAGAATACTCTAATCCAGAAACATTGGGACCAATGAGTTTTGCAGAAAAAATATTTGCAGCAACTTTTGCTTCAATTGTTCCTAGAACGGCAGGTTTTAATTCTATAGATACTGCAGCATTAAGGGAGAGTAGTGCTTTTTTAACAATTATATTGATGTTTATTGGAGGCTCACCAGGATCAACTGCTGGGGGTATAAAGACAGTAACATTTGGGGTTATGTTAATATCTACAATAAGTATCATTAGAGGAAACAGAGATGCTGAAGCATTTAAAAAATCTATAAACCCAGAGATTATTTCTAAATCTCTGGCAATAGTTACCGCAGGAATAGGTTTGGTAATATTTATGGCTTTTGTTCTTACAATTACGGAAGGTAAAGAATTTTTAGATGTTTTATTTGAATCTGCTTCAGCATTTGGGACAGTAGGACTAAGCCGAGGAATAACTCCAGAGTTAACTAATATAGGGAAAGTGATTATAATGTTAACTATGTATGCTGGAAGGGTAGGTCCTTTAACGATGGCTTTTGCAATAGGATATAATAAAACACATAGGAGATATAAATATTCCGAAGGACATATATCAGTTGGATAGGAGGAGACAAGATGAAGTCATTTGCAGTAATAGGTTGTGGCAGATTCGGTTCTGCTGTAGCTAAAACTCTTTATCAATTAGGAAATGAAGTATTAGCAATAGATCAGGATATGGATGTTGTAGAATCGGTTTCAAGATTTGTAACGCATGCTATACAAGCTGATGTAATGGATGAAGTAACATTAACGGAACTAGGATTAAGTAACTTTGATGTAGTAATAGTAAGCATAGGGACTGATTTGCAGGCATCTATAATGGCTACCTTAATAGTTAAAGATTTAGGAGTTAAAAAAGTTGTAGCTAAGGCTCAATCAGAGTTACATGGGAAAGTATTAAAAAAAATAGGTGCCGACAAGGTAGTATTCCCTGAAAGAGATATGGGAGTTAGAGTGGCGCATAATTTAACGTCGAATAGTATTGTAGATTATATAGAATTATCTCCAGATTATAGTATTTTGGAAATAGAGGCAATTCCTAGATGGTTTAATAAGTCATTATCAGATCTTAAATTAAGAAATAAATTTGGGGTGAATGTTATGGCAATTAAGAAAGGTAATAAAATAGATATGTCACCGAACCCAGCTTATAAAATTCAACAAGGAGATATTCTAGTTGCATTAGGATCAACAGATGATATTAATAATATTGAAGAAGAAGCTGGTGATTAAATGTATCAGATTACTTCATCGAATAATCCTATAATTAAGGAATTAAAGAATTTAAGTAAAAAGAAAGATAGATGGATTAAAAAACAATATATAATTGAAGGAACTAAGCCAGTTAGAGAAGCTATTCAAGAAAAGACAGAAATTATAAATATATTTTATTCTGAGAAATTATTTGACAGAGAAGAGGGGAAAACTCTTTTTAATGAATTAGAGCATGAAAAGAATATAATCAAGCTAGAAGATAAACTTTTTCAAAGCATCTCAAATATGGAGAACTCCCAAGGGATTTTTGCTGTAGCGAAATTTAAAAACCTCTCATTTGAAGATATGAAAAGTCGAGAAGTCTATATTTATCTTGACGAGATACAAGACCCTGGGAATATGGGGACTATAATCAGGAGTTCTGATGCATTTCATATGGGGGGTATTATTATTGGCAAAGGTTGCGTAGATCCATTCAATCCTAAAGTTGTGAGGGCGAGTATGGGTTCTATTTTTAGGGTTAATTTAATATTTGAAGAAAAGGCTAATGAGACATTTGAAAAGCTTAAACAATCAGGCAGGAGAATTTTAGTTACTAGCTTAGAGAATAGTAATGATATAAACCAGTTTTCATTTTATAATAATGATATTATAGTAATAGGGAATGAAGGCAAAGGTGTAAAAAAAGAGATCCTTGAGATTGCAAATTCATTAATAAAAATTCCAATGAGAGGCCTAGCTGAATCATTAAATGCTGGTATTGCTGCTTCAATTGTTATGTATGAAATATCAAGCAGGGCCTAATAGCTTGTACTTTGGGGTTTATGGTGCTATAATTTAGTAAATAATTTGAAAAATTCAGCGTGAAAGGAGCTTTTTATGAAAGAAAAGTTACAACAGATAAGGCAGATTGCTTTAAAAGAAATAAATGATAATCTAAATCTTAAAAGTCTTGAAGAATTAAGAGTTAGATTTTTAGGGAAAAAAGGTGAGGTAACTAATATATTAAAAGATATGAGAGGATTGTCTTCGGACATGAGACCTATCATAGGGCAAATGGCAAATGAAGTTCGTGTAGAAATTGAAAATAAAATTAATGAAGCAAAAGATTCTTTAAATAAAGAGTTGCGAAGAGAAAAACTAGAATCAGAAAAAATTGATATATCAGTAAAAACGAAAAATTTAAAAAGAGGACACAGACATCCATTATTAAAAACTGCAGAAGAATTAGAAGATTTATTTGTTAGTATGGGATTTAGCGTTGTAACAGGCCCTGAAATAGAAACAGTAGAAAATAATTTTGATGCTTTGAATTCTCCTGAGAATCATCCATCAAGGGATCTATCGGATACCTTTTATATTAATGATGAATTGCTTTTAAGAACTCAAACGTCACCAGTTCAAATTAGGGCGATGAAAGAATTTGGGGCACCACTGAGAGTTGTAACGGCTGGAAGAACTTTTAGATTTGATGATGTAGATGATACTCATTCACCGATGTTTCATCAACTTGAAGGTTTAGTGGTTGATGAAAACATTTCTATGGCTAATCTTATTCATACTTTAGATATTTTTATAAAGGAATTATTTGGAGATGATATTAAGACAAGATACCGCCCACATCACTTTCCATTCACAGAGCCAAGTGCGGAAGTAGACGTAACTTGTATGAAGTGTCGAGGCGAAGGTTGTCCAGTTTGCAATTTTACAGGCTGGAGTATGGAGCTACTAGGCTGTGGGATGGTCCATCCAAAAGTATTAGAAAACTGTGGAATAGATTCTGAAAAATACACTGGTTTTGCATTTGGCTTGGGAATTGATAGAATTACTATGGTAAAATATGGTATTAGTGATATTAGATTATTATTTGAAAATGACAATAGATTTCTTGAACAATTTTAGGGGGTGAAATAATGTTATTACCGATAAACTGGTTAAAATCTTATCTTGATATAGATATAACGCCAAAAGACCTGGCAGATGGTTTAACATATTCAGGTTCACATGTGGAGTCAATTACTAGTATGGAAAGAGGAATTAAAAACATCGTAATTGGTAAAGTTGTAGAGATTGATAAGCATCCAGATGCTGATAAACTTTTTATAACAAAAATAGATATTGGAGAAGAACCTTTAACCATAGTAACTGGCGCTAAAAATCTTAAAAAAGGTGATTTTGTTCCTGTTGCCAAAATAGGTTCAAGACTAGCTAATGGAGTAGAAATTGGTGCTACTGAATTTAGAGGTGTACAATCTGAAGGAATGTTGTGTTCACTAGGTGAACTTGGATTTTTAGATAATGTAATAGCGAAGGAATTTAGAGATGGAATATTTGTATTTGATAGAGATTATCCACTTGGAGATGATGTAAAAGAATATCTACAGATGACAGATGATGTAATTGAATTTGAAATAACGCCAAATAGACCAGATTGCTTAAGTATTTATGGAATGGCTAGAGAGACTGCTGCTACTTTTAATCGTGATTTAAGAGATATAAAACCTAAATTAAAAAATGAACAAGATGATATACACAATTTTACAAATGGGATTGAACTTCAAACACCATATTGTGCAAGGTATTATTCTAGGGTAATTAAAGATGTTGTAATAGCCCCTTCTCCTTTATGGCTTCAGACAACTCTTATGAATGCAGGGGTAAGACCCATTAATAATATTGTAGATATAACAAATTATGTTATGCTTGAACTAGGTCAGCCTCTTCATGCATTTGATTTAGATAATCTTTCTGGGAAAAAAATCATTGTAAGGCAAGCTAATAATAAAGAGACATTAACAACTCTTGATAAAACGCAAAGAATTTTAGATGAAAATGATATAGTTATCGCAGATGCTACAGATTCTATTGGATTAGCAGGAATAATGGGTGGGTTGGATAGTGAAATAACACCAAGTACTAAGACTGTTTTACTTGAAGGAGCTAATTTTAGTGAAAAGCATATAAGACTTACTTCAAAGAAACTGTTACTAAGAACGGAAGCTTCTACAAGGTTTGAAAAAGGATTAGATCCAAATTTGTGTGAACAAGCAGTTGAAAGAGTTGCAGAGTTGGTTGAACAAACATGTTCTGGTGTTGTTGTCAATGGAGTAATAGACATTAAGCAATACGAGAATAAGAATAAAATAATTGGACTTAGACCTCAAAGGGTTGAGATGCTACTCGGAGTAGAAATTCCAGTTTCTGATATGCACACCTATTTAAACAGATTAGGATTTATGACTTCAACCGTGGATAATAACATAAAAGTTATTGTACCGAGTTTTAGAAACGACGTTGAAGTAGAGGCAGACTTAATCGAGGAGATAGGCCGATTATATGGATTTCACAACATAGTTAGCAAGCCATTAGTAGGTGTTTTAACAAGAGGTGAAAAATCATATAAAAAGCAAATAGAGTCTAGAGTTAAAAATATTATTCAAGGCCTAGGGTTTAATGAAGTAATGACATATTCTTTTGTTAGTCCAAAATCATATGACAGATTAAACTTAAATGAAAATGCATCTGAAAGAACTTTCATAAAATTAATGAACCCTTTAGGAGAAGACTTCAGTACTATGAGAACAACATTAGTATCTAATATGTTGGATTTGATTGAAAGAAATCAAAAAAGAGGAGTTATAGCTGCTAATTTTTATGAGATAGGTCATGTGTTTATTCCGAAATCACTACCTGTTATAGAACTGCCAGATGAAAAGAATATATTATCAATAGGATTTTATGGAGATAATGATTTTTATTTTATGAAAGAAAGCATAGAAATAATTTTAGATAGATTGGGTATTAAAGATATAAACTTTATTAGAGAATCTAACAATCCAACTTATCATCCAGGAAGAACAGCAATTGTACTATCTGGGGATATAAAACTTGGAATACTAGGTGAAACTCACCCTGATGTATTAATAAATTATGATATCAAACAAAGGGTTTATATTGCAGATATAGATTTTGATAAAATTGTTGAACTTTCTGATTTAGATATTAAGTATAACCCTTTACCTAAATTCCCTTCTATGACAAGAGATATTGCTATAGTAGTTGATGAGGATGTTATGATTGGTGAATTAGAAAATATAATTAAATTTCATGGGAAGGATTTAATAGAATCTATAGATTTATTCGATATATATAGAGGTGATCAAGTACCTGAAAATAAAAAAAGTGTGGCATTTTCAATTGTATATAGATCTTTTGAAGAAACATTAAGAGATGAGAAAATAAATCCTATTCAAGAAGCAATAATAAGTGATTTAGAAAAGAAATTCAATGCAGTATTAAGAAGTTAGGGTGGATTATTCTACCCTTTTTCTAAATATAGGGAATTTGTACTTTCTTATAATATAAAATACTAAGGTTGTAGGGGACGTAATCACCTGACATAGCAAGGAAGGTGCTCAGATTAGTAACGTTGTCGAAGAAAATCTCGGTTTATGTATGCGAAAGAGTCGCAGACAATTTTTTAGGTAGTTAAGGAGGGCAGTCATGACAGATAAAAAGAAAATAGATGTAGTGATTGATGGTCGGAATTTTACTGTAGTTGGATCAGATAATGAAGAGTATATTAGGGAACTTGCAAGGTATGTAGATAAAAATATTAAAAATCTGGCTACAAAAAATCATAGGCTAAGCCCAGTAATGACAGCAACATTGGCAGCTTTTAATATAGCGGATGAATTATTTAGTGTTAATAAAGAACATAAAGATTTAGAAAAGAGGGCAAAAGAACCTCTAGAGAAATACGAGATAACAAAAAAAGAAATTGAAACAGCGAATAATAAAATCAAGGAATTAGAACGAAGAAATTTAGATTATAATGATGAGGTAATAAAAATAAAAATATCAAAAGAAGAATTATTTACTGATATAAACAGACTTGAGGAAGAAGTAAAGAAAAAAGATGAAGATATTGAACAATATAAAAAAGAAATATCTACTTATAAGGATAGACAGTTCAAAACTCAAATTGAGATTATAGAATTAAAAAAACAACTTAAAGAAACTTTAGAGATTAATGAGAGAATATAATTAGGAGGATTACTATTTGAATAAGGATATTGAACTTTTAGCTCCGGTTGGTAGTATGGATGCTTTAAAAGCAGCTATACAAAATGGAGCCAATGCAGTATATTTGGGTGGAAAAAATTTCAATGCACGCCAATATGCTTCCAATTTCGATTATGATGAATTATTGGAAGCAGTTTTATATGCCCATTTAAGGGATGTTAAAGTTTATATTACTCTTAACATACTATTGGATGAAAGTGAGTTAGGTGATGCGATTGACTATGTTAGGTATTTAAGGAAAATAGGGGTAAATGCAATTATAGTCCAGGATATTGGTTTTGCTAGTATTATAAGTGAATTGTTTCCTGATATTGAGCTCCACGCGAGTACGCAAATGACAGTAAACAATATATATGGGATAGAACACTTAGAAAGAATGGGATTTAAGAGGGTAGTTCTTGCAAGAGAAGTTCCATTAAATGAATTAAAGAGTATTTCAAATAAAACAGATATGGAATTGGAAGTATTTGTACATGGAGCGCTCTGCTTTTCATATTCAGGGCAATGCTTGATGAGTAGCTTTATCGGGGGAAGAAGTGGGAATAGAGGGAGATGTGCTCAACCATGTAGAATGCCTTATACGCCAGTAGATGAAAAAGGTGAGTTATTATTAGACTGGGATAAATTGCATTTATTAAGTACAAGGGATTTAAATACAATTGAAGAAATAAATGATTTAATTCTATCAGGAGTAAAATCATTTAAAGTAGAAGGAAGAATGAAAAGGCCTGAATATGTTGCTACGGTTATTTCAGCATATAGAAAAGCAATTGATTTTGGGAGCACATCAATTAGCGAGGAAGAAAAAAGGGATATAGAAACTATTTTTAATAGAGGATTTACAAAAGGGCTTACTTATGGTGATTTTGGTCGTGGTTTTGTAAACGTAGACCGACCTGATAATAGAGGTAGAATAATTGGCAAAATAACTGAGGTTAACAAAAGAGGAATAACTATAATATTCAACGAAGATGCATCAACAGGCGATGGAATCGAATGGGATAGTATAGATGGAACGCAAAATGGAATAAAGCTTGCAAAAGATTATTGTGTTGGAGAAACATATTTTTTTGAAAAGATGATAAATGCCAAACAAGGCTCTAAAATTAGATTGACATCAAGTTCTAAATTGTTATCTAAAGCAAATGAAACATATTCAAAAAATTATATTTCATTTCCTATAGATATGAAAATAGAGATTAAAATAGATGAAAAGCCTAAGTTGCAAATATTTTATAAAGATTTTATTATAATGAGAGAAGCAGAAGAAATAGTTCAAAAAGCTATTAATCTATCTACTGATAAGGATAGAATAATAGAGCAACTCTCAAAACTTGGAGATACTGTTTTTAATATCAATAGTATAAATGTAGTTTTAGAGGAAGGATCTTTTTTATCAATTAAATCTTTAAACAAATTAAGAAGAGATACAGTAAAAGCTTTAGAGGAGTTAATTATCCAAAAACAGAAAAAAGAAGATTTTAAAGATACGGAATATTATACAAAGAAAAAAGAACTTTTAACTTTTTCGAAAGTAGAAAAAAGGATTAAAAAACTAACAATTAAAATAAGCGATAAATATCAGTTAGAACAATTGGACTTAAATATGCTAGATAGGATTTATATACCTATTGAGCTATACAACAAAGAAAATATGATAAAATTAAATAAAGAAGGAATCGAAGTATATCTTTGGACAGATAATATATTATATGAAAAGGATATTTTAGATATAGAATCCAAAATTGATAATTATAATGGCTTTAAAGGTATTGCAGTATCTAATATTGGAAGTTTTGAAAAATTCAATAATAGATTTAGTGGATTGATCCATGCTGATATGGGATTAAATATTTTCAATCCATCAACTGCAAAATGGTTTTTGGATAATGGAGCAAAAGGAGTTACCTTATCATCAGAATTAAATTTAACCCAAATAGATAAGATAGCTAGAAAAATAGATGGAGAAGTTGAAAGCTTAGTATATGGGTATATTCCAGTTATGATAACAAAAGATTGTCCAATGGCGTATATAAAGAATTGTAAGGATGATAATAGTTGTAAAACTTGTAATTTTGCCAGTGGATATTCTCTCAATGATAGGATGGGAAAGAAATTTAGGATGGAAAGAAGAAATGGATTTACTAATATTTATAATTCTGTTCCAATAATGAGTCTTGAATCTCTTCCTAAAATAGAAAAAGCTGGGGTTACTAATTTTAGATTAGATTTTACATTCGAAAAAAATATCAAAGAAATTCAGAAAAAGTATTACAACTATTTATATAATAAAACTAGTGACGAAGAAATTAATGAATTTATGAAAGAATATAAAAAGTTGCATGAAGTTACAAATGGGCACTTTTTCAGAGGAGTCCTTTAAGAGGTGAAAAAATGGATTTAAAAACTTTGCGTGTATTAGAATTTAATAAAATTAAGGATATGCTCCTTGAGAAAACTGTCTCAGATATGGCAAAAGAACTAGTGAATGAGCTTTCTTATACTATCAATCAAAAAGAAGTAGAATTTTTACAGAATGAGACTGAGGAAGCATTAACTCTGCTCATTAAGAGAGGTGCACCACCTATTTATGGGTTATATCCATTGAAGAAGGATGTAAAAAGAGCTGAACTCGGAGGAATGCTTCACCCAGGAAGTCTTTTAAAGATCAAAAAATCTTTAAGAACTGCAAGGGCTTTTAAAAATTATTTAAAAGCGACTGAAGATGAGAGCAATACTAACTATCCTATAATACAAGAAATGACTAGAAATCTAAATGCTTTTAAATCTATTGAAGATGAAATAGAAATTGCAATAATCTCTGAAAATGAAATATCAGATAATGCAAGTAGTCTATTAAAAAGTATAAGGAGACAAATTAGAATAAAAAATGATGCTATAAAAGACAAATTAAATTCCATGATTTCTTCTCAAACATATAAGAAATATCTTCAAGATAGTATAGTTACAATGAGGCAAGGGAGATATGTTTTACCTGTAAAAAATGAAAACAGATCTAATGTATCTGGATTGGTCCATGATATGTCTTCTAGTGGTGCTACAGCTTTTATAGAACCAATGGCGGTAGTTGAATTAAACAATCAATTAAAAGAGTTAGAGATACAGGAAAAAGACGAAATAGAGAGAATTTTACTCTATCTTTCTGGTCTTGTGGCAAATGAAGCTGAAGGAATTAGAAGCAATGAACTCCTATTAACCAGATTAGATTTCGTATTTGCAAAAGGAAGTCTAGCCCTTGATATGAATGCAAGTAAACCTGTATTTAATACAAGAGGTTATATTAATATAAAAAATGCAAGACATCCATTGTTAGGAAGTAATGTAGTTCCTATCAGCGTATATTTGGGAGATAAGTTTAATATTCTTATAATAACTGGACCCAATACAGGCGGAAAAACAGTAACATTAAAAACAGTAGGGCTACTTACTATTATGGGACAAAGTGGACTTCACATACCAGCAGATTATAATTCTGAATTGGCTGTTTTTGATAAAGTTTTTGCTGATATAGGTGATGAGCAAAGCATAGAACAGAGTTTATCTACTTTTTCATCACATATGACAAATATCGTTAATATACTTCAAAAAGTAACAAACAACAGTCTCGTACTTTTTGATGAACTTGGTGCAGGTACAGATCCAACAGAAGGAGCTGCTCTTGCGATGTCTATCTTGGATAATTTAAATGAAAAAAATATAAGAACTATAGCAACAACACATTATAGTCAACTAAAAATTTATGCTTTGACAAATGATAAAGTAAAAAATGCAGCTGTAGAATTTGACCTAGGGACACTAAGTCCAACATATAAGCTTTTAATAGGTGTACCTGGTAAATCAAATGCATTTGAAATATCTAAACGTCTCGGACTTGAAGATTATATAATTGATGAGGCAAGAACTCTTATTTCAAAAGAGAATATTGCTTTTGAGGATGTACTTCAAGCACTAGATTTAGATAGAAGAATGGCAGAAGAAAATAAATTGGAATCTCAAAGAGTTAAGTTAGAAATTGAAAGACTAAAGAAGGATCTTGAACTTGAGAAGTCTAAAATTAGTGATTTGCGAGAAAAAACTATGCAAAAAGCTAAAAATGAAGCTAAACAAATACTAAGAGATGCTAAAGAAAATGCAGAACTAATAATAGATGAAATAAGAGATATTTCGCAAAATATAGATAAAGATAATAGCAGAAGGCTTCAGCAAGCTCAAGAGATGTTAAAAAAAGAAGTGGATAAACGCGACAGTGAAGCTAGCGGTGGAATCATAAGTGTAAAATCAAAAAAACCTCCAAGAGATCTTAAACCTGGTGAGACAGTTGAGCTCTTGTCTTTAAATCAAAAAGGAACAGTTATAACAGCTCCTGATGATAAAGGGAATGTAGATGTTCAAGTTGGGATTATGAAAGTAAATGTTAAACTATCAGGCCTTAGAAGGACTGACTTGAAAGAAAAAGAGATTAATATTGCTAAAACAAAATCACTATCTTCTCGAAAATCTAAAGTTATAAAGCAAGAGATTGATTTAAGAGGTTTAAATATTGAAGAAGGAATACTCGAAACAGATAAGTATTTAGATGATGCATATATTAGTGGGTTAAAAGAAGTATACATTATTCATGGTAAAGGAACTGGAGTTCTTCGAGAAGGGATTAATACTTTTTTAAAGACTCATAGGCTTGTCAAATCTATTAGATTAGGCAAGTATGGTGAAGGCGGAGATGGTGTAACGGTTGTAGAATTAAAATAGATAAAAAATTAGATGTTAAAATATTGGAGGGGTGTAAATGATAGATTTTAAGAGTGCTGTAGTCGATATAATCACCGAAACAGTAGAAGGTTTAGACAGAGATTCAATTAATTCATTGGTAGAGATACCACCATCATATGATATGGGAGATTATGCTTTCCCTACTTTTAAATTAGCAAAAGAATTTAGAAAGGCACCAAATATGATAGCAGAGGAGTTAGCTGTGAAGTTTTCTCAATCAGATTTATTTGGGAGTATTGAAGCAAAAGGTCCTTATGTTAATTTTTTTATAAATAGAGAAAAACTAGCTAAATCGGTCATAGAAGATGTGATTGATCAAAAAGATAGATATGGATCTTCGAAGATAGGAGATAACAGAAAAGTAATAGTTGAATTCTCATCGCCCAATATTGCTAAGCCATTTCACATAGGTCATATTAGAACAACTGTAATTGGGAACTCACTTGCTAAGATTTATGATTTTTTAGGTTATGATGTCGTGAAAATCAATCACTTAGGAGACTATGGTACTCAATTTGGGATGCTGATTTCAGCATATAAAAAGTGGGGAGATAGAGAGATAATAGAACAAAATCCTATTAAAGAGTTGTTAGCTCTTTACATTAAATTTAATGATGAAGCTGATAAAGATGAATCATTAAGAGATGAAGCTAGATATTGGTTTAAGGAGCTAGAAAATAAGAATCCTGAAGCAATTGAACTATGGAAATGGATTAGAGAGATAAGTTTAAAAGAATTTAATAGAGTTTATGATTTATTAAATATCAGTTTTGATTCTTACGCTGGAGAAAGTTTTTATTCAGATAAAATGCCAGAAGTATTAGAAGAAATGAAACAAAAGGGCATAATGAAAGAGTCAGAAGGTGCTTTAATTGTAGATTTAGAAGAATACGATATGCCACCTGCTCTTATCATGAAAAAAGATGGATCAACTTTATATACAACTAGGGATATAACAGCAGCTCTTTATAGAAAAGAGCATTATGATTTTTATAAAAACATATATGTAGTTGCTTCACAACAAAATCTTCATTTCAAAGCATGGATGAAGATAGTTGAGCTTATGGGTTATGATTGGGCCAAAGATTGTATTCATGTACCTTTTGGGATGGTAAGCCTTGAAGAGGGTACACTATCCACAAGAAAAGGAAGAGTTGTATTTTTAGAAGATGTATTAAATAAAGCAATTGCAAGCACTAGAAAGATAATTGAAGAAAGAAATCCAAGTCTCGAGGATAAAGAAACTGTTGCTAAGCAGATTGGTATAGGAGCTATTATATTTCAAGAGCTATTTAACCAGAGGATTAAAGACTATACTTTTAATTGGGAAAAAACTTTAAGCTTTGAAGGTGAAACTGGTCCGTATGTTCAGTATACGCATGCAAGAGCAAATTCTCTTTTAGAAAAAGGTGGATTTAAAGAAACTAATGAAGTCTTATATAGTGAATTATGTGGAGAAGAGGAAATCAATATAATTAGAATGATTTATGATTTTCCTAATATTGTAATTAGCTCAATGGAGAAAAATGAACCATTTTTTATAACAAGACAAATAGTAGAGATAGCAAAAGCATTTAATACATTCTATAATAGTAAACAGATAATAGTTGAAGATGAAAATATTAAAAATGCGAGATTATCATTGGTATATGTAACTAAGAATGTTTTAAAAGTAGGGCTTTCATTACTAGGGGTAGAGGCACCGAACAAAATGTAACAAGAAAAAAGGCCTTATCTTTATGATAAGGTCTCTTCTTTTAGGAAAGTTAAAAATTCATCTGTTGTTAATTCTGCCAGTGAAGATAGCTCTTCTAATATATTATCTCTAAGTAAAAGAAATTCTTTTATATTAGATTGTTTACCAGTATATTCTAAAGCTTCTATGATAAGTAGCATATCATCTTTTGACATTTCTTGGATGGATATTTTATCAAAATCAAAATGTTTCATTTGTAGTCCCCTTTCTTATGTTCTAAGAATTATTCTATATCCTTTTATAGAGATATTCAATAGAGATTTAAGAAATACTATTGGTCTTTAATGATTTTTAAGATAAAATGAGTATGTTAAAAGAATTAAGAAAGGAAAATTTTAATGAATGCAATTCTTAGTACACTTAATTCAAAATATATACATTCAAATCTTGCAATTCTGTATTTAAAAGAATATGTAAGAGATATTCTAGATGTTGAATTAGTTGAGTTTACCATTAATCAGAATCTAGATGAAATAACTGGAGAGTTATTTAAAATGGATCCAGATATAATCGGATTTTCGACATATATTTGGAATGTTAATGAAATTCTAGAAATAACAGAGAGACTTAAAATAGTCAATCCAGATATAAAAATTCTATTAGGAGGCCCAGAAGTCTCATATGACAGTTATGAGCTATTATTAAACAATCCGCAAATTGATTATGTGATAGTTGGAGAAGGTGAAGAGACTTATAGAGAATTGATTGAAGAGAGACCTTTAGAGGAAATTAAAGGATTAGTCTATAGAAAAGGAGAAAAAATAAGACTCAATATGCCCAGACCTTTAATAAAAGATATAAATATAATCCCATCTCCATATAAAAACATGGGAGATGAATTTCAGAATAAGATTGTATATTATGAAACTTCCAGAGGGTGCCCATTTAATTGTAAATTCTGCCTATCTTCTACTACAAGAGGAGTTAGGTATATGGATTTAGAGCGAGTTAAACAGGATATAGACAACTTAATTTGTGCGGGTGTAAAGCAAGTGAAGTTTGTCGATAGAACTTTTAATGCAAATAAAAAGTTTTCTAAATCCGTAATGGAATATATTATTAGCAAGGATCCAAAAGGGATCAATTTTCATCTTGAAGTTACAGCACATTTAATAGATGATGAACAATTAGAATTTCTAAAAGGGATAAAAGAAGGATTATTTCAATTTGAGATAGGAGTTCAATCAACAAATCCAGAGACAATCGAAGCAATTGGAAGGACTACAAATATTGAACATTTAAAAGAAGTGAGTAGTACTATAAAGTCATTTAAGAATATTCATCAGCACTTAGACTTAATAGCAGGATTACCGTATGAAGATTATAAAAGCTTTTTAAGATCATTTAATAGTATTTATGAAATTAGGCCAGAAAAAATACAATTAGGATTTTTAAAGCTACTTAAAGGTTCTGAAATAAGACAGATTGCAGAAAAATATGGGTATAAATATTTAGATAAACCTCCTTATGAAGTTTTAGAAAATTTTTACATTAGTTATACTGAACTTTTAAAACTTAAAGATATTGAGAGTATCGTAGAAAAGTACTACAATGAAGCTTATTTTGAAAATAGCCTGGACTTTATAATTCAGCAATACTTCCAAAATGCATTTGCTTTCTATGAAGATTTTGCAGAGTATTGGGATAAAAATGAATTGTTTAAAGTTTCGCACAAGAAAAACACTTTATATACAATTTTAAAAGATTACTTTTTATATAAAGAATTGCCAAACCTTGAATTGTTTTTAGACATTCTAAGATTTGATTATTTAAGCAATAATGATAATAGGGGAATTCCAAAAGAAATCGAATTTAATAAGAAAATAGATAATAAAGATTTACACAAATTATTGAAAGATGAAACCATGTTAAATGATATTTTAGAGAGCGAAAAAGAGACAGCTACCAAAAGGTTGCTTTTAAAAACTAGCATATCCTATTTTTCTTATGATATTATTGAAGCGATAAAAAGTGGTTTTAAAAGCATAAAAAAAAGTGAGAGTATTGTTTTATTTTATTATAAAAATGGTGTTATAAATAGGTCTAAAGCCTATGATGTAACTGATTATCTAAGGAGGACTAATAATATTTATGATAAATGATTTTGTATTAGTAAATAGAGAAGTCGTTTTAAAGACAAAAAATACTATTATTAATAATTGGCAAATTTTATTGATTGGTTTTGTATATACTGTAATTGGGATTTTAGCATATGTTCTTATGGGAATACTTTTAAGTGGACCAATAGGAATACTCGGAGGGATTGTTACAGCAATAGTTGAGAGCGCAATAATTTCAAGCTATCTTTTTGTTTTACAAAATGTTTTAAGCTATGGAAGATTTAGGATTAGAGATATTAAAAATGGTTTCACTTATTATCTATGGAAGATATATGGAGTTATTTTTTTAATATTCATATTTAATTTGATTTTAAGTTTTCTATCAAATATAATTGGTTCTGGGATTATCTGGCTTAGGTTAGTTATTTATATAGGTGCATTGATTTTTTTAAACCCATTACCAGAAACAATTTATTTGAAATCACTAGATTCTTGGGAAAGCGTACAATATAGCTTAGAGTTCATAAAAGAAAATTGGTTTAACTGGTTAATTCCAAACTTTGTATTTGCGGTATTGTTACTGAGCTTATCATTTGAATCATTTGGATTAAATATGTTTTTGTTCCAAATGAGAGGTGGAGTATTAAATTATTCTTTAACAGCTATTTTAATATCTGTAATTATGATATATAGGGGACATCTTTACAAAATTTTAATGGGTTCGACGGCAAGAAAAAGACAATTTATGAGAAAATTTTAGGAGAAAAATATGGGAATAGATGAAAAATACTTTAATGAAAAAGTTGCAAATATTAGTTTCGTACAATTAAAAGAAGATGCAGATATCATATTAAACGATTATGTGATAGATTCGTCGCTACCATTACCAGTAATAACAGATAAATTACTAAGAGAATTGAGTGGCATAGAGGCTAAAAATGAAATCACCCTAGAAAGGATTATAGAAGGGATAATCTATTTGTTAGGTGCAGATGTAGCGTTTATTCATGCTGATGAGTATATAAAAATATTAAAGGCTTATAATAAAGATATAGATAAAGTGATATTTACAAGAGCTATAAACGCATTAGAAAAAGATGATTTAGAAAAAAGTGGTCTGTATTTTAGAGCTTATAATACTCTTTTCGGTTCTGTAGAAGGGTCGTTTTATTATGCAATGGTTCTTGAAGCTCTAAGTAAAGATAAGTTTTTTAAAGAAAAACTAGATGAAGGAAATAGTTTTTTGGAAGAATCTACAAAGATACTAGAGGAAATATTAAATAATAACCCTAAATTCTATCCATCATATTATAAGTTGGGTTTTCATTATAAATTTTACGAGCAATTTGTTAAGGCAAAGCTAACTTGGGAAAAAGTGCTATTATTTGATACTGATCCATTAAGAAAAGATGAAGTAAGAATAGAACTAGAAAATATAGAATACGATTATAGCATGGAATTGGTAGAACTATATTTATCAAACTTAAACTACTCAAAAGCAATCGAAATACTATCAAATCTGATTCCTAAATTTAAAAAGGATTGGAATATTAATTACCTTTTAGGAATGGCTTATAGGGGATTTGGTGATAATCAAGTAGCAATAGAATATTTTGAATCTGCTTTAGATTTAAATCCGCAAAATGTAGACATCTATAATGAGTTAGGTATATCGTATTTTAATGGAGATGATATTTTAGGTGCCATAGAAGTTTTTTCGAAGGGATTAGAATATGATAATGAAGACTATAGAATGTATTTTAATAGAGGACTGGGTTATTTGAATATAGGTCAGATAGATAAGGGCTATGAAGATATTTCAAAAGCGAATATTATAAACCCCGAAGATGAGAATATAAGAAATCAACTAGAAATATTAAAAAACAATTTCAATGATTACAATTGAGATAAGACAAGGAGGAAAATATGATAAAATGTTTAGAAGACTTATTAAAAAACAAAGCTAAGAAGATGAGATTAGTAGTAGTAGCTAGTCAAGATGAGGATGTAATAGAAGCAGTTGTTGAAAGTGCAAATCTAGGGATAACAGAACCAATACTAATTGGTGATAAAGAACTCACTTTGAAAATTGCAGAAAAGTTAGGTTTGAATATTTGTGAGTACGAGTTTATTAATGAACCTGACCTTATACTAGCTGCAGAATTAGGAGTAAGAATGGTAAGCGAAGGGAAAGCAGACTTTATTATGAAGGGTCTAGTAGATACTTCTATTTTAATGAAAGCTGTGTTAAATAAGGACTGGGGTCTTAGAACAGAAAGCCTTATAAGTCATGTTATGGTTTATCAAGTTTCGAGTTATCATAAGCTTTTATACTTAACAGATGGAGGGATGAACTTAGCTCCGAACTATGATGAAAAAATAAAAATACTTGAGAATGCAGTTTTAGTTGCTGAAGCTCTTGGAAACGAAGAAGTAAAAGTAGCGGTACTTGCAGCGAAGGAGAAAGTAAATCCAAAAATGATAGCTACGGTAGACGCAGATAAATTAAAAACATATTCAAGTGAAGGTGGATTTGGGGAAAATGTAATAGTAGAAGGTCCTCTTGCATTAGACTTAGCACTTTCTAAAGAAGCAGCTAATAAGAAAGGAATTAACAATTTAGTAGTTGGCGATGCAGATATTTTATTAGTACCTAATATAGAGATGGGAAATGGAATAGGGAAAGCAATAACATATTTAGCAGGAGGAATTGGGGCAGGTGTAATAATGGGAGCAAAGGTACCAGTTGTTTTAGTATCAAGAGCTGATGATAAAGAAACAAAACTATATTCAATAGCATTAGGGAATATGGTTTCAAAATATTTAAGCGAGAAGAACTGATATCAATATCTATAGAAATATTATGCTGTTTTTTGAGTTATTTTTATAAAGATTTTTTTTAAAAGTCGTTGACTTTAAGCTTAAAAGATGGTAATATTTAAAAAGTCGACACAACAAGTTATTTTAAAAACTTTAAGAAAATTTTAAAAAAAGTTTTTAAAAAAGTGTTGACTCGAAAGTAGTATAGATGTTATACTAAATAAGTTGCCTCAGAAGAGGCGGCACTGAACAATGATAATTAAATAGTGTGAGAACTTTGAATAAAAACCAAAGAAGTAAAGAAACAAAATGAAGTCAGCAAATAAAGAGCTATTATCAGACACTTTTAAATGAGAGTTTGATCCTGG
>JAVERT010000084.1:0-2869 GCA_034006985.1 Gudongella sp. | reverse complement strand
GCTTTATGGAAGTAACTAAAGAGGGAATAGTATTAAGAGAAATAAATCCAGAATTTACAGTTGAACAGGTTCAAGAAGCTACAGAACCTACTTTAATAATCCCTGAGGATATTAAGGAAATGCTAGTTTAGATTATCTAGGACACTTCGGGGTGCATAATTCCAAGGTGTCCTTATTTTTAGGAGTTGGATACTGGACCAATGCCTGGAATCGAAATTAGAGACTGAAATTCATTAGTGTTGATGCCTTTAATAGTTTTCTCGATTGCTTTATCAATGCTGTTAACCTCAGCTTCTAAAGCATAAATAACATTAAAAGAGGAAGCATTTGATACATTTAAAGGTTCCTAAAGTACCTTATCTAATCTGTAAGAATCACCAGCTGTTTTTTTAGTAGCTTAGCAGTTTTAACAGGATCTGAAAATCGGTCTTTACCTTTCTAACTGACGAATGCAACTAGCTCTTCTATAGAAGAATAGGTAATATCATCTAGAGACAGAAAATTCCTTAAAACAGCGACAGAAGTAACCCCATAAGTGTTCGAAAACGGTCTGTCTTGTTTATCTAGTACCGCTAATTCACTGAATTTAAGATAGATATTAGACACCATATAAGTTTTTTATCTTGTTACACATTCAATCAGATGAAGTCTATGACGGATAAGTCTTTGAAGAGCTAGAAACTGAAAACCACGCCAATGCTGTGATGTGATTCGGCCACATCTGGCAAAGTCAGCTATAATATATGCATCAAGTGGATCAGTTTTATCCATATTTACAAAAGACTTTCTGTAGTTAGCTATAGATTTAGGATTAAGAGAGTAAATAAGAGGTTTGTAAGCTAGCAAGATTTCATTAGAAGACAAAAAGTTTGCAATGTGAGTACTGTAAAATGAAGTAGATTCTAAAGCAATAACAACATATTCAAAGCTGTTAGAATCCAAACAACCAAGGAGGCTATCTAATATAGATTCCGCACCAGGTTGATTATTCAAAGCCTTTAGATTAAGAAGTTTATTGCCACTAAAATCAAGAGCACACAATACATTTGCTGTAGAACTTACATCAATACCAATAAATAAAATTTTAAGAATATTGTTCTTCATGAAAATCACCACCTTTCAATTTTAAGTGGAGAACAATTAATAAAAGAGATATCCCAATCTTAGCTGGTAACTGCAACCTCGCATTATAAGCATTCATCTTTGAAAATTACCCTGCTGTAGGTCTAGTCAAAGAGATGCGGCAACTGAAGTAAGAAGAATATGACAGCTAAGTCAGGAAGCACGCTATTTTAGCAATAACCAATTGGTTTTGTAGGGGGTGAAAGAATTATTCTTTGCTAATTATTCTTAATATAATTATAGTATTGGGATATCTCAAATAAAAATTGTAACCAAATAAATACTATGCTTGAAACACTAATAAAAGTGCTTCTAAACATAGTATACGAGAGGGTGTTTTTATGAAGGATAGTAATAAGTCTAAAAATATTGACATTTTTTCCTTAGCTTTTGGCTTGTTCTTTTGGGTGTTATCTTGGGTAAGTATTGAAGCTTGGAGGGTATTTTTGACCAAAAGCAAAGATTATTCTAGTTTAATTATGGCTTATTTAATTAGTTTTATATCTTATTTAGTTATTGTATTTATCTGGATTCTTTTCACTAAACTTAAAACCAAATTAAATAAGTAATATGGAATCCAGGGTGTAAAACGAAATTTAAAAGCAACAAAAAAAACAAACATTGCAATAAAAATTATGTCTTCATTAATATTTATTTTGGTTATTTTGTATATAGGGATAGGATTTTTAGGAACCAAAGAAATTGATAAGCCTTTTAACAGGTTTCGGTATGAAGCAGTTTATGAAGCTAATTTATCTAGAGATTCAAGTTTAAACGATGTAGAAAAAATAAATGTATGGATAACAGTAAACAGAAATTTATTTTCAAAGAAAACAATCACTCTAAGTTATTTCCAATATGATGAAGATAATGAATTTGATTATTCTGATGAAGGGACCAACTTAATACTTGGAGAATATGTTCCTGTAGAGTTTTATAATTACTAAAATCATCATAAAAATTATAAATGGTACATAGAATTATCTTCAAAAAAAGTATCAGATGTTGTTTATATGAAATAAATATATAATATCTATAGTAACTGGGAGTGTGAATAGTTTTATGTATGGGCCTTCAATCACCAGGTAATTGATTATTATTTAAGATCTTCTGATCTATAAATCAAAATTAATTGTTGAGATAGAAGAATTTTACTTGATTCTAGTTTTGCATAATCTTAATAAACTGTCAACTCTTTTGTATTTTTTAAAATAGTAGGAATGACAAGTAGTAGCTGTAGAGCTTGTGGGTAGATTGTTTTTTACTTATCCACAAGCTCCATAGAAAAAACATTTCTGCCACACAAATTATGCAATCAATTGAAGGACCTTTAGCTTCAGTCCGAGGCGAATATCCAAACAATGTAGTAACAACAACACAGATATCTCAGACATACTTGAATTTAACAATTATACTTAAGCTTCCACAGTTAAAGACAAACATGACACTGACAAAATTATGTTCATGTGTACTAAATTGAATTTAACAATAAATCTGTAATAACAGGGCGTTTTAAAATCACTGAAAAGCTTGTATATTAAGCATTACAGCGATTTTTTCTGTTCTATCCCCTATACTTAAGAGCATATTGGATGACATTGGTAATCCCATGTTTACAAGGCTGTAAATGATAACATAAAAATACACAAAAATTAGAATCTCAAAATACACAAATTTGTACATCTTTCTTGTATAATAATTCTATCATAAATGTGAATGGGGAGATATTATGCGGAAAGATATAATT
>JAVERT010000083.1:0-2927 GCA_034006985.1 Gudongella sp. | reverse complement strand
GTTCGCATACATCTGCGAAGACTTCGTTTCAACCGATTCAGAGGGAATCCGTCGCAAGGAGATACTGAATGATCCTGAATCGTATTGGAACGACTGGAAGGAACTGCTTGGGAACCGCAGCTCTGACGACCAGCCCCAGCAGATTCTGGCTGAACTGATAGTTCTGGACATTCTCCAGAAACGTGGGGAGAAACCGGAATGGTCTGGACCCGAAATGGGATCTGTTGATATCCGGGCATCCAGCGTGGACTATGAGGTCAAATCGTCTAGGACGAAGTACGGTTTCGATATCAGGATTTCCAGTGACAACCAGCTGAAGAGAGGGAAGAACGAACTGCACCTATGCTACTGTGTATTTGAGAAATCTGTAACCGGTATATCTATCAACACAGTCCTCGAAAATCTCGAAAGACACGGTGCGAACATCGACGATATCAAGATAAAACTTGCAGAGTTCGATTTAGATTCTGCATCGTTGAACCAGTGCTTCCAGGTCTTAAAAATGATTGATTTCCTCATATACGATTCGTTCCCAAAAATAACACCGGAGTCATTCAAAGGGGACATGCTACCTGAGGGAATCAAATCGATTCAATACACAATCGATGTCTCAAACATCCCTGAGGAATACAAGAAATACCTTAACTACGAATAATAAACCATGAGCCTGTGTACCTGATGACGATGTACACAGGCTGGTGTTCACACAGTTCTTTCCTGATCAGAGTTCATATGTGCCTTATTCAGTTCTACGCCGCTGGCCCCTCCCTGCGACCGATTGCCGAGATCTCATCGCGCGAGACTATTCTGGCTACCTTCGGAGATATCTTGGACAGATTCAAATGCCCGTGCTCGGACATATTCTTCAGTTCTTCTATAGCCCCTCTTACGAGATCCCTGTCCTCCCTGAAACTGTGGATTGTGTTTTCGAACATGAACCTCGCCTGCTCCCCCTGATGGTCGCAGAGACCGCCGTAGACGTTGAGCGGCCTACCGCATTCCCTGCACACGCGCGAGCGGTACTCCCTCTCCACGGAGACCGTGGAGATGCTCTTGTTGGACGCCAGACCGAAGTACGTAATCCTCAGCGGATAGCTCAGGGGATCCATCGTGAAGGACAGCCAATCCATCCTGGAGACGTCGCCGACCATCTTTCCCCTGCCCGACATCCTGTCGGAGATGTCATCTGCTGTGAACCTGAACATCGACCCTTCCCTGGAGCCCCCGTCGTCCCCCAGGCCCGGCAGCATGTGGCAGAGGAACCTGAGATCGTAGTCGACCTCGGACGCGTCCCTCTCGACGATGCCGAGACCAGCATGGGTCATCAGATACGCGACGGTCTGACTGATGGACTCGATCTCCTCGTTGGCGTGGACCTTCTTGATCACCCATCCGGGATGCATGCTCCTGAACCTGTCCGTATCGATGAATCCGAAGAGGATCGAATGGAAGTGCGGTGACAGAGCCCAGCGTTCGGTCTGCTGCCTCCATGGATGGAAAACCAGGACTCCGGCCTTGGCCCCGCAGTCACACAGGGTACCCTCGACGCTTCTGCGGAGGCTGTCGTAACCGCCGATTGTCTGCATCGACATCTTCGAGAACTCCTGTTCGGGGGACACGACCCAATGACCGAGAGGTCCTGGATCCCTTCCCTGCTTCTCCATTAGGATGCGATATGTTCCGAGTCTCTCCTCCACACGGGAGCCCATGCGCAGTGCGGTGTCGTTCATGCACTTGGGACAGTGGAGCGACCAGCAGTGGGACCTCCTTCCTCTGGCGTAATGCTCCGGATCATCAGAGCATGCCGTGAAACGTATGCCTCCGTCACCGGTCGAACCTCTCTCCCTGATGAAGCCGCACCTTCTGGACACGGGACGATCGAGGTCATGTCCCGGAGCGGACCAAGTTATCAAACCTCTCCTCGCTGTCTCATTCCCACTGTCAAATCCATGGTACATATTGGCAGGATACACGGCGCTCTCAAACGGCAGCTCACGCACATACCTGATAACCGGGTGCTCCGCGATGTTGGTGATGCGGTATGCAAGTTCGTCTGGATCCGCGGAGGCTACGCCCACGCCCTCGTTGCACTCGGGCATGGTCTCGCCTCCTGCGCACGGGCCCCGCGGCTGTAGCCGCCTGTGCCGAGGCACGACGGCGGGCTCCGCCGCGCGTCCCGTGGTAAATGGGACAGCGGATGTCTAAAAGACGATGGTCAAAGAAGGAAACTGAATGAGAGGGATTCATTGGACGACCTCCCTGAACCTCTCAAGCTTTCTCCTCACATCATCCATGTCGATTTCCTTTTGGGGGATCTCGACATCCTCCAGAACCGAACCGAGCTTGACGAGGAACTCTCCGAGTCTCTTCATCAGTTCCGAGTCGACCGGCATCCTGACATACCTCCCATCGACCATGAAGACAATCTTCGGAAAGGGATCGGAATAGCTCTGTGTTTGACGATCGAATTCGGAGACTACCCTCAGAGCGACAAAGATATTGCCTTCCCTGAAGGACATGAGGCTCTCTTTCCGAACGGGTTTGGAGACAGGAGCAGCCGAGCCCAGAAGCTCGACCGCCCTGTCCTCTATAGCGTTTGATATCATGTTTTGACTTCCTGCCGCGACGTGCGGCAACGGACATCGAACCCCCTCGGCCGTGACTGCCCGGATAGGGCAGATTCGTTGTTCAAAGTCCGTTTGAAATTCTGAATCCTGGTGGAATCAGTTCGACTGTTTGATTTCCAATGACATCGGATTTCAGTCTCCATTCCAATTCTTAGGGCCTGTCTGGGTAGACTCGGTGTGAATCCGGGCGGGCCCACTCGTCCCTTGCCGGCCAGTTCCGTCTTTTGGGGGCGCCCTTTTCATACCCCCTCCGCGACCGGGGCCCCCTCGGCATGCTCCTGGAAACGCCGGCTTATATCC
>JAVERT010000032.1:0-19721 GCA_034006985.1 Gudongella sp. | reverse complement strand
GTGCGAACCCTACTCTGCCGTCTATTTTTCATTTCAGTCAATGTATAAATACACAAACCGGGTCTCCCGCCCTGATTGACCTATGAACATATCGAAGAACACGATCATAGCGATTGCCATGGTGGCTTTGCTGGCGGTAGCCGGTGTGGCCGTGGCCATATCCCTGAACCAATCGGAAACCGTCGGCGTCACGTACTACGGCAACGGGGGTCAGACCTCCCAAGGAGAGGACAAGGCGGTCTACTCCAACGAAACAGCCATCGACGGGAACATATTCCAATACGAGCACCATTCGTTCATCGGTTGGAACACGAAGGCCGACGCTACGGGAACCGGGTACGAGGTCGGGAGCCCCGTAAGCAGCGGCACCATTCTCTATGCGCAGTGGGTGTGCAGCTACCACGTGACATCGTTCTCGGCATTCGGTGCGAACCCCGGATTCTCATTATCGATAAACGAATTCCCACTCTACGCGTATTCGTTATTCGCCTCTCCTGCCGTGATAAAAATAGCCGGGGGCAGCGATTGGACACTTCTCGGCGACGACTCTTTCGTGGGCAGCATCGACGGAAGAACGTACACGGTCACCCTGACCGTCACGGGGTGCCAGGGCACACCGATATACGAGGTTTACGAGGGTACGCCCATGATCGGGTTCCAGACGGTAGACGATGTGGGCATATCCATAACGTACCGTGCACTCTGAAACGAGGGTACGCCCTCTCTTAATCTTTTTTTACAAACGGTCGCAATATGGCAAGGTCGATGCGGTGCCGTCAATCGAAGAGCTTGGAAGAATGAAAATGGTAGCCCCATGCAGATTTTTCTCTGTGTGGGATAAGCTGGATGGTGTAATCTTTAACAGTGTTGATGAACTGTACTCCTGGGTGGGTCGTTTTGATGCATTCAATCGGTCTGATTGATTCGTTTCAAGCTGTGCATATCATCACTGGCAGCCTAGGCTCTAGAGGGTTCGAATCCCTCGCCAGTGGACACACACCGCACACGCACACGCACACATTCGTGGGACCTAACGTGCCTCATGTGATGAATCAGACCTCTGTTGGGATGTCTGGGGTGTAATCGACGGGTGAAAAGTGAGTAGGGCGTGGATTCTCCCCGCCCCCCTCGCCACCCCGCCGTCGCTTACTTCCCGACAATCCTCGAACACAGGAACCGACGAACGTGGTTAGCTAAGGCTCTGTCGGGGCGGATGTCAGTCAGCGACTGACGTCTGGCCCCGACACAAAACTGAACAAGTGTGCGTGTGCGTGTGCGGTGTGTGTCGATCCAAGAAGGAGGACAAAGATGACAGCGGCAATAACCTACGAGACGATACTATTAGCAGTAACGAGAGTGATGGGATGGAGTTATCTCGATCCTAACGAAAAAATCGCAATAACGAAAAAAGATTTTGTCGCCGCGCTCATAATGACACGCACAACAAGTATCCGGTCAGCGAAAGAATGGTGGTCAGTCCTGCAGGATTTAGAGTTCCTCACTCCCTGCAACAAGGTGGCGTGTTATGTCAATCTCCCTAAGATTTTCGCACATCTCAGGATTCCTGGGGTTAAATGGCAGAATGTGATTGTGCCTGAAGATGCAGAGGTCGTAGAATGAGGGTCGCTCTCTACGTTCGGGTGTCCACTCGTTCACAGGTTACCGACAACCAGCAGCTGCGCTTAATGGAGATAGTAAGGTCCCGCGGTTATTACCTGCATGATGTGTATTGTGACATAGCCTCAGGTGCAGATCAGCGGCGTCCGGAGCTAGATCGTATGCTGCAGGATGCTAAGCGTCATCTATTCGATAAGATCATCGCAGTGAAAATCGACCGTCTGGCTAGGAGCATCATCAACCTCTACGAGACAGTCAGGCTGCTAGACGAGTATAGGGTGCAGCTCGAAATCATAGATCAGCCGATTGACACCTCTACCAGCTCGGGCATGCTCATCACCAACGTCCTAGCCGCCGTCGCTGAGTTTGAGCGCGAGCTCATCAGCGATCGCACACGGGATGGTCAGAACCGTGCCCGGCGCGAGGGGAAGACCATCGGCCGTCCCGCACGGACCCTTTCTCAATATCAGGTGGATAAAATCAAACAGTTATTAGGAGAGAATCCCGAGATGTCGCAGCGCGAGCTCGCTGAACATTTCGCGGGAATCTCGAGAACGAAGCTCATAGAGCTCGCCCGCGTAGAAGGTCTGATTTGAGGCCCACTACAGTGGTCAGAAATAGGGGCCTCTCGGAGTATATAAAGATCCTCAAAAATTCTTACTGGTCACAAAACGTCCGTTTTCTGACCATTTTTTTCAAGCAATCTTTAAATTAATCCAAACCGAAAGATGTCCACCGACTCCCTGCGCGGCTAGCCGGGGGGTCAGGATGTGTAATCATGGACATAGCAACTGTAATTGGATGTAGCTGGGGCATGGCAGGCATAGTCCTGCTGGTCGCAGCTCTAATCGCTTTGGTCGTAGCGTGGAGGCTACTCGGCCCAAACCCTCTCATAACGGTAGCCGCGGTAGCATGTGCGGCAGCGGGAATATTCTGTCTCCTCGTGGCAATAGGATACATAGATTTGGACATCTCTTGGGTCTCCAACCCTAACGGTCTGCCCGCAGATCTCGAAGAGGGGATCACACCCACCGAGTGAGATCAGATGAGGGTTATAACTGCCGTGGTCTCGCTGTTAGTAGTGATGGGAGCTCTGCTGCTCTTTATTGGGCCAGATGCCTCCCCGTCCCCTCCGATTGATCCAGAGGACATCGACGGCTACGCAGGAATCATCCTCATCGACGGCCAGGGGGTTGGAGCTGTGAGCATCGCCTCGTACGAGGCAGACACCAGCGTCACCTACTTTGCCGTCCCCGGAGAGGGGTCGTCGTTCCTAGGGTGGTATGCGGCGGGCGGTGCCCTCCTTTCCGTCTCCGCGGAGCTGACCGCGGAGCTAGCACACAATCCGATCACGGCCACATTCGGCACCGCCGATCAGGTGGCCAAACCCTTCACATTCAATTATCCGACCTATCCGGATCCCTCCGGAACTGCTAGCGCCTCCTTCGCGCTGGTGCTATCCCTCTCTGATTACGCCGAGTCCCTGGCCACCGAGGACCTGCCACGCAGGTCCGTCGCAGACCGTCCCTATCCTGACTACATGGTGGATCCCGAGGACTATGCTGTGCTGCAGCTCGCAGAACGCCTGTCTGGTATCACCGCGGGGATGGGCGACCTGGCCGTGGCTGACGTGATCCTGCGGTGCATACAGTCTACCATAGTCTACACTACTGATGGCGAGCTCTACGAGACCGATGAGTTCTGGGCTACGCCTGCGGAGACCCTCTATGCCCGTGCCGGAGACTGTGAGGACACAGCAGTACTGTTCTGTAGCGTCGCCTCGGCCATGGGGTTCGACACGGCGCTGGTGGCCTTCGAGGGCCACATGGGGGCCGCTATCCATGTGGATGGTGTCACAGGGGGCACCGAGTTTCTCGGTGCTGCCTTGACATACGTCTATGTCGAGACCGCCTCCGACTCTTACGCGCCGATAGGAGCTCTGTCCGAGCTCTTTGATCCCATGGGCGCGATTCTGATTGAAATCACAGGTGATGATCAATGAAAAATATGGTTATTATGAAGCTGGCAGCCACAATGGTTGTGTTGACGGTGTTGGCCGTCCCCGCGGCTGTCGTCCTCGGGGAGCCCGTGGACGCCGCGACGGAACACAGCGTCTCGATGTTCGTTGGAGATTCAATCGCATACACACCCGCCACCAATCTGGAATCCGAGATCACGCCGTCCGGCTCTGCCATGACTGCGGAAGGCGGGTTCCTCTCATTCTCTGCCGGTACGATCTCCGGAACACCCACGACCGCAGGAATCTATACCCTAACTGTTACCGCTGTCTGGAGCTCAGGCAGTCTGACGCAGACTGCTGTCCAGAATATCCATATCACCGTACATGCGCATACTGTGTTCACCTCTTCTGGCGATGTCTACCTGGTCAACGGCGATCATGACTGGTCACACACCGTGACCGCCACAGGATCGGGTACAATCACATACTCGGAACCGGTGATCCCCGTTGAACTCTATGACGAAGTCAGCTGGAATGATGAGGATCACACACTCTTCACGGTCGGAGAGATAGCGGCGCCAGCCGGGGCGTATGCCATCATGGTAACGGCCACGGCCTCCGCTTCGGGGGAGTCGGCTACGCAGACGATAACCGTGACAGTTTATGACGACCTGGCCATCACATCCCCCTCCACCGTGGAGACATATGTCGGCCAGACGATCTCCTATGAGATCACTACTAACTACGACGACGATATCGACGACGTAACCACGTCGGCATCGATGAACACCGTCGCCTCCGTGTCGTCCCTGACGTTCTCCGCCGGCACGATCTCCGGCGCGTTCAACTCTTCTGCTGATTCCTCGGCATCTCCTTGGTATAAGTCGTATTCCGTAGCCGTAAGTGCCTCCGGGTCAGTCGATGGGGTGGCTCTGGTAGCCACCAAAACAATCACCTTTAAGGTCTGGGCATCCCTGGCTTTCACGAGCGCGCCCAACACGAGCAATGTGGCACCCGGTGCAGCCACCGGAGATCCCCTGCGGATGGTCCTCTCGGCCACCGTCACCGGGGCCAGCTCCATCGTCTACTCCTGGGGCGACGGGACCAGGACGATAATCACGCCTGACACGCCTGACGACGCGGTCTACACCCTGGCGCATTCCTATGCCACAGACGGGACATATGTTGTGACCGTCTCCGCCGCTAACTCCAAAGGCACATCCTCCTCATACGTCTTCTACGACGCGGGCAGCGGGTCATGGTCTTTCGCTTCCGCCGAGGACACCATGTCCTCGATGATAGACTCACACGGGATACTATTCCTCGTGCTCGGAGTCAGTGGGGTGCTGGCGCTGGCCGTATGGATAGTCGGAGTCCGTGATACTAGACTCCTGTTGACCGCGGTCGCTTTGGTCGTGTCGTCCATCGCCTGTTATCTCGCAGGGTTCACTGGAGGTCTGTGATTTTGCAGACGGCTACCGTGCGGATGGCGGCCGTCACGGCCGTCCTGCTCTGTCTGACCACGGCGGCTGCGGTGGTAGGGGAATCCGAGGACGTCTCCGCCGCGACCTATAGCTACTCGGGAGAATCTGTCCCCAGTACCCTGACTTTGGCAGTGGGTGACAGTCTGACCATCCATCCGTATATCAACACATCGAGCTCGAATTATTCGTATTACAGCGGTATTAACAAGAATTGTACACCTCCTCCGGGGATGTCCGGCACCTACGACGGCGGCGGATACACTGATACCACCTCTGGATATAGAGCTAGATTATACGTGACGCTCACCGGCACGGTCACAACCCCCGGCACTTACACAATGCTAAAGGAACATGTCAAGGTGTATACCGGGGTCATTAATCCAGGTAAGGTAGTTGTCACAACTACAGATATACTGATAACCGTCCTCCCTATCGAGTACACCATCACCTTCGACTCCGCTGGCGGCTACCCTGCCTCTCAGCAGCAGACTCTCGCTAACGGCTCTGTCCCGACCCCTCCGGAGGACCCCACCTATGCCGGATACCACTTCACCGGCTGGTACACTGACGCGGAAGCCACGACCCCCTACACGTTCATCGCGCACTCTGCCGACCTCACAGTCTACGCCGGCTGGACTCCTGCCCTGGCATTCACCTCGAACCCTGAGGTCGATGCCACTATCACTCCGGGGTCCGGATTAGGATCCTATGTGTTCAGCGCCGGGAGCACGCCCGGCGCTACCGTCTCTTGGGATTGGGGCGACGGCTCGGAGTCCTCAGGACGTTATGCAGCGCATACCTACGAGCCGGGAGTCTATCAGTGGACCGTCACGGTCACCAACAGCGCCGGATCTGTGATGTACAGTGACGAGGTCAGTGTCGAGGCCCCTCCTGCGGATCAAGGGTGGGTCGCATGGGTAGCTGTTGGCCTGGCCAGCCTGGCCGCCGTGGCCCTGCTGGTGACCGGTCGGTACATCGCCGGCGGACTCGTGGGTCTGGTGGCTCTGGTATCGGTCTATGCGGCATACATCGGGGTGATCTGATGCTTCCTATCCCCCTGTTCGTGGCGGCCCTGATGGGGTCTGCAGTGGTACTCTCTGTGTACATACTCCTCCAGACCACGGCCGTCTTCATAGGGCTCGGAGCGATCGCCTCCGCGGCTGCCGGGCGGTGGAAGACCACCGCCGTGCTGATTCTGATGACTGTGGTTCTCGTGATGGGATCCCTATTGATTTAACCTGGTGATTTTATGGCAAAAATTAACAAAAATGTGATAATGGTCTTGCTTCTGGCGCTCCTAGCCTTGACCCCCGCACTTGCGACGGCCTCCCAGGAGGATACGGGCGCCGATGGAGCAACAGTCATCAAATCAGATGGTGTAAACGCCACAGTTGTCGTTGGAGATACATACATCGCCAATCTGACATACTCTCAGAGCGTCGGACAGACGTGGACAGTGGTCAGCCTTCCCTCTTGGATCACGTTCGACCAATGGGGACCGCTCATCAATGGGACAGCTAATGCTGTCGGAACATACAATATAGTCATGCACGCGTCCAGCGCATCGCAGAATGAGGATGTGTCTTGGACCGTCACAGTAGTATCGGAACAACCAACGCAGTACACTGTCACATACAACAACCCCCATGGTACAATGATGGGCGGAATAGACACTCAGTATTCAGGAGCTGTTATACAACTCAAGACCCCTGGAACTTACGATGGATGCCCATTCCTAGGGTGGTACACGGCCCCTACTGGTGGTACACGGGTTGGTGGTACAGGTGATGATTACACAGTGGCATCAGACATTACACTTTATGCACTATGGGACATCGAATACACCTTTACTTTGAGCTACAATCCTAACGGTGGATCGGGATCGTCTACCAGTACATATGCCTCCAACCAGAACTCACATACATTTACCGTCAAATCCACAACTCCTGTCCGGAGCGGATACACCTTCCTAGGATGGTCTCTTAATAGCAATGCTACTGAGGCCCAGTATCATGGCGGGGATTCCATTTCCGTCACATCTAGTAGTACAACAAAAACTCTATATGCAGTCTGGACCGAGGTGAATCCTACATATACCGTCACATTTGATGCCAATGGTGGCGCGGGGACGGTTCCGAATCAGATGGTCGTATCTGGTAACGAGATAACGCTGCCCTCGACGGGATTCACCTTAACCGGATACTATCAGGCGGCATGGGCGGTCGGATCCCCCAGTGGAACGCAAGTCTCCATCGGAGGCTCTTACGCCCCGTCCGCATCAGCCACGCTCTATGCTGTTTGGGTGGAGATCCCCGATAACATAGACACCATCGCACCCGCCACCGGTCAGGTCGGCGTCTTGTACACGTACTCCCCGAATTGGGAGGATGCCAGTTGGCAGATTGTATGTGATGAGAAACCCAACTGGCTGTCATTCAATGAGGCCTATCCTCCGATTTTCTCTGGAACACCCACGGGGGTTGGAGTGTATGATGTCCATGTTCATTTAACGAGTACGGTTCTGTTCTCCCCGGGGGAGGTATCTATCTCGTGGATCATCACCGTCGCTGAACACAAAGAGACCTACACCGTGACATTCAACGCGAACGGCGGCTCCGGCTCAGTCGCGTCGATGCAGGAAATACAGGAGGGAAACGCCATCCTGCTCCCGCCCGAAGGGTTCACCAGGTCGGGATACGACCTTGCCGGCTGGCAGATCAGTGTGAACGGCTCCCCGGCTGTGTTCCCCCGGGGGTCATTATACACAGTGGTCGGAGATACGAACGTCAAGGCGTACTGGACATCTATACCCAACATCGTAATCATCGACGCTGACGGCGGCACAGGCACGACAGCATACATCGCCGAGGCGAATGGGGTCGCCACCTTGCCGGTGGACGGTCTCAGCAAATCCGGTTACGCACTCAGAGGATTCTACAGTCTCGGATCTCCCACAGAGATCTACGCATTGGGGTACATCTATCCCGTCCAGGGTTCCGTTCACATGGTAGCCTATTGGGTGGCCGACGGGACCACTACATACAAGGCTACATTCAACAACAACGGCGGCACAGGAACCCTGAACCAGAATGTCCAATCTGGCAAGTACGTGGTCCTTCCCTACTACGGATTCACTCTCTCCGGAAGCTCGCTCGTAGGATGGTCCAACTCGTCCGGGTCTTCGACGGCGGATTACGACCTAGGAGACGCCGTTAGGATAACGTCCGCAAAGACATTCTACGCAGTCTGGGAGGAGTCCACGTCTTCCACCGTGATGGTCACATTCTCGCTCAACGGCGGGACAGGCTCCGCTCCGTCCCTCAGCGTGTCGTCAGGATCCACTGTTTCCGCCCCGGTGCCCCCTGTGAGGCAGGCGCATATCTTCACCGGATGGAAGCTCGTGGGAGGGTCTACATGGACGCCATCCACGCCAATCACGGACGACGTGACCATACAGGCTCAGTGGGCACCCCACTACACCATATCCATAGGTGGCACTGTAATGACAGTCACTCTTGCGTCCCCGTACAGTGCAGGGAGCTCGACCATCGTATGGGGTGACGGCTCCGATGATTTCACGGGGTATGGTGGAGTCTTCGCGCACGATTACGAGGGTGCGGCCTCTGGTACGATCACCGTGTCCACGGTCCTGACCGGGTCCACGTATGCATCATCATACACCTACTCCATATCGGCCCCAGCCGACCCTGGAGGCCCAGCCGACCCTGGAGATGAGGACGATTCCGAATCCAGCATTGATTGGATGCTCATAATTGGTGTAATCATCAGTCTTCTGGCTGCGATCATAGTGGTGAGGTTCCTGATATGAGCAACACGAATACGAAGATACTGGCAGCCACAATGGCCACGATATTGCTCGTCGTGGCAGTCGGTGGAGCTGTCATCGTAAAAGAAGAGAATGAGACCGATGTGGACGGGTTCGTTATCACGACGACGTTCCTCTTGGCTAATGTCATCGTCGCATTCGCGCTAGGAGCGCTCGTCGGAGGAGTGATAGGATGGGGAATCGGGCACACCGACGATACAGCGAACAATGCGGAAGCCAGAGGGAAAGAAGCGGCGGCTGTGGCCAATAGCATAGGTGCCGGTCTCGCCGCATCAACCAATGCCATGTCCAACTATGCCCAGATCTGGACTCTCACGCAGGAGCATTGGGTCCGTCAGGCCGAGCTTGCCGCATCTGAGCTTTGGGGGGAGGACGAGACGTATTCCCCTACCGACATACTCCTGGCATCAGGCGTCTATCACAACTCAGAATATATGATGATGAATGCCGCCGCCCAGATAAATCAGAATTACCAGCTGGTCTCTGATGCTTTGGACACTTGGAACGGCATTGAGAGATATTCAAACAAGATGGCCTTGGAGTTTACTCTTGGTGCGACTAAGTTCACATCGAAGACGAATTGGGGAGCGACCCTCGGAACGTCAACGACCGTAACGTCAAGCGCCGCCGACCGTGTTTATGTCGCCGCAGGGGACCTCATCGTCTACGGCGGATCAGCAACGATCCGCAATGTCTACACATCGGAGACCTACTCCCTGAACGAAGGTTCGAACGACCTTGAGGATATCGACGGTTGGACGGATGGCGTATACGAACTGCAGACGGGACGCCAGTATTTCGGTAACATACTGGAGGTCTTCGAGGTCGATGCGGCCCCTGTCTACGCTTCCATGGTCATGGAGTACGGAACGAATTCCCGCTTGCTCCAGTACGACGATGGGATCCTGCTGTCTGATGGCTATCAGTACAACACGGTGAATGTCTCCATAATACCCGACGACGCATCCGCGCAGACAGAGGATATGACTGGACTCCTCGCCGAGTACGATGACCTCCGGAACTCCATCATGTCCGTAATGGTAGCCTCCGTATCTGCATCGACCAGCGTTTGGAACATCTACGACCGCGCCGGGGCCGCTTCCGCGTATCTCACCACGCTAACCGTGCCGGAGACATACGAGAACGTCCAGCTATCGCAGGCCCAGCAGGAGATAATCACTGTCCTGGCGCTTGAGCAACTTGCAGATTACTACAAGCAGCACAGCGACATCAAGACCGGGAACTATGTTCTGACACCCGGAAGCCTCAGTCTGTACATCCGTGGTGACATCATCGATGAGGACGGAAGGGAGATCGCCGAGAACGCCATCTACACCCCGTTCTTCTGCCAGGATACAACCATCGCAGAGGGCAGCAACGAGACATCCAGACAGGCTATAGTGGCAATCTGGGATACCGATCCGGAAACACTATCGTCATGGGACAACGAGGTCGGCATAGAGTCATGCAGGCTGGGCACACTGGCTGCCGGAGCGGACCTCTATGCCTACGAGCTCATGTATGGCGGTGAGATCGTCACCACGGTTGAGCTAGAGGTGTCCGATATCGATATCATAGACCCAGAGGTCCTCGAGAGTCACCGCGGAGACGATATGGCTAGGGCTTCCTCCCTCACGTCAATCATACAGACGATTCTTGTTGCGGGTGGAGCTCTCTTGATAGGCCTCGGAGCGTACATGAGATCTCCAATTGCCATCATAACTGGCATCGTCGCACTCATAATCGGTCTGCTGGCCGCCGCCGCGATCGCATCCGTCATAGAGACGGTTGGATCGTGGTTATCAGGAGGGTGGTTCTGATAGATCCTGCGAGTCTGATCATCGTGATCGTGATCGCCATTGCCGCAGTGGCCTCGCTGGTCCGTCTGGCCGCCATAAGGGCCGTCATCACTGCCGTGACAAGGTTTGCACAATTAGCCGTCCAGCGGCCGCTGCTTGCTCTTACGGCGGTGGCTGTGGTCATCGCGATAGCGGCGTTGACGCAGGGGGCGATCTGATGGATCTCTTGGGGTCGTTCGATTTCGTTAACTGGATTACGATATGGGGCCCTCCATGCGTTAAGTTCGCGCTCCTGGGCCTACTGGTGTATCATGCGTGGAACCGGAACCTCTGGAAGATGATGCTGTTCGGAGGATCGTGGATAGTCACGGTTATCTTGGGGTGGTGACACGTTAGAATTAGAGATTCTTCTGATTGGCGTCGCTGCAATATTCGCAGTGATAGGGTGGTACGGTCGCGTATTCACACACTCCGTATTCCCGTTCTTCGACCCATGTTGGGGCATATTAGTCCTGGTTTGGGTTATCGGTATGATTGTAGGTGATGTTATGAATCTGCAGCTGCTGTCCTCGACAGCATGGGCGATGGGGGGCCTGACAGCGTGCGGCTTTTACATCATAGGTCATCTACTCTCGCGCCCAGGTGACACGCTCTCCATCGTCGAGTACGACCTGGAATCCGACGAGGAATGGGCGCACTATATCGTTCACTACTATCACGATGGCAGTCATTACATTATGCCGCAGTCGCCCGGGGCGATTTGGCGCTCTGTTCTGCTCGGGATCCGGCACCCTCTTCAGATGGATATCAGAAGGACATATCTCACACGTACCGTCAGGGCGGAAAGCTGGGCGCTGAAAAGCAAGGTGAACTGTGCATATCCCGTCTCGTATGCGTATCATGACACCGTTCAGGCACACTGGGGGAGGTTCGGGTCTAGGACCATTAGAAAGGATGATGTAATCGTGTCTAGAGAGCCGAGGTACCTGTGGAATCCCTGGGTAGAGCGTTATGTGTACCTAATGTGTGAGTGTGAGGAGGCCGATCCTGTCAGGATCTACGAGATCAAGGATGCCCACCGTGACGCCATCATAGATGCCGCACGCTGCAGGACGGAGATCACCCGTCTTCGCCTCGAGGCAATCAATGCCAAGTACTCCGGTGCCGGCGAGCTGATCAGGGAGATGCTGGATCTGGATGTGGAGCAGAAGGCGCTGAATGACCAGTTGTTAAGAGATGTGCAGGCGGCCAGACAGCGCCGGGTCCAGGAGGATGACCATGGAACCTGCTGATAACTATGCGCCAGTACTGGCGGACAGAGATACACAGGAAGCCGTAGTCTATGGCACGGCATACGCCCTCGTGAAGGCGGTCGAATACAACAAGGATCGTGTCGTGGAGTGCCTGGATTTGGAAAATGCCGCGATCCTCGAGGAGCTGGACTTGGACTTGGCGGAGTTCATCCTCGAGAACTACCCTAACTTGCCGTATTCTGAGTGCGATTACAGCTGTCTGGCTGCGACCCTGGGCGAACAGGGAAAAGATATCACGAGTACCGTTGATCTGATGCGGTCGTACAACCGGAACATCCTGGCCAAGAAATGGTTCGGCACGCGCGTGGTAAAGACGCGTCTGGCGGCCCGCAGGATCGGAGCAGTTCAGCACGGCATCAAGATTTACTCTGAGGGGTACCAAGAGGAAACATGGAGCGCGGCGGCGATATCACACGGTGCAAAGACGCCGATAAGTTATGACGCGATAAGAGGTGGACAATCGTGACGCAGATATTCCTCGAGACCGGTCGCGATCTTGCCAGAGCGTGGAGAGACATCTGCTACGCCATCCGTCGTCTAGACCTGAGGATACTCACGCTGAAGGCGTTTGAGGTTGTACTATCGCCATGCCTAGAGGGGCCTTTGGTTTCAAACGAGACCTACAGGCGGCAGCAGGAGGCCTTCCCGTTGTCGGAGGAGGACCCGCAGCAGGTACTGTCCTTTCAGGGGTTCATGTCCTGGGTGCAGACCTACGAGCTGATCATGCGTGACGCGGGGATCACCGGGTACACGCGCGACGATGGTCCGAGCTATGGAATGGCGAGTGCGTTCTTCATAGGTGATGATCAATGAAGTTCGATTTGGAGAGATTCCTGAGAGCCGTGGTTGCCCCCGGTGTCAATCACAACATCGTCGGCCCGAGGGGCTCCGGTAAGACCCATTTCGCAGTGTGGCTTGCGCAGAAACTCGCAGACGGGGGCTACTCAGATGTGCCTGTGGAGGTGATAACAAATGTTGTATTCGTGAAGAAGACAGAATCAGGATCCACTGCGATGGGGCATCCTCGGGGAGTGCACTATGCCGACACGATGAGCGACATGTTCCGTATTATCGGGCAAATACTAGCGGAGTATGGACGCGATGTAACAATTTTGACGCTTATGGACGAGGCTCAGAACTATATGCTGTCCGATGCCAACGGGGATCCTACCAATGTAGCCATGGTAAAATATATGGCAAACACGAGGAAGTTCAATCAGGTCATGTGCCTGATGACTCCGGCACGGAACAATCTGGTGCCTAGAATCAGGAACTTCGCTGACGACGAGAAAATCCCTGGGTACTGTGGAGTTCTGTGGCAGAAGGATAGGGCCGCGGCGGATCAGCACATTCGCAGATACGGTCTGAACATGACGGCCAAGCAGCTCATCAGTATGCAGATGTCCGCGGGGGATCCTCCTGTGATGCTGCCTGTGGGATCCTCTGGATGGACCACTCCGATTTCGAAGCTCCGTGCCGGAGGGTATGCGTACGATCATCGGGCCGTGGCTGACTGGGCGCTTGGGGAGGGCTTCAATTTAAAGTCCTTTTTACAGCAGGTGTCCAAGACACCGTCAGACGGACTGGCCAGTGCCATCGAGGGATTTTTCTCGGAGCTTGGGAAGGAACAGGGGGATGATGTCATGGTGCACATCCGTGATCAGTGCCACCGGGTTGACAGGATGCGTGCGGACGGGGTGACCTGGGCCAAGATAGAGATGTATGAAGGGGAGCCGTCCACTACCGTCCAATCACGGTATAGGAAATTCTTCCAGTCGTATCCGTCGTCAAGAATCAAGATGTCCAGATATCCTGACGATGACGAAGTCGCCCCCGGGCGGCGCGTGTCTCTAGAGAGCATTAACGGTACTATGGAAGGGGAGAACCCTTCGTCGGGGTTCCACGGAGCTCCCACGGGGAACGAAGGAGTGTGCGATTCATGAAAATCCTGGAGAAAGTGAAGATGGCCGGTCATAGATCCAAGGCGCGTCAACAGAGCGGGATCGTATCGAAACCGACGAAGAAAGTGAAGAAGTGCAGAGCTCAGGTGGAGGTCCGGGCACCGATGGTCCCTGTGAGGCAGGTCTCGCAGTCCCGAACAGCACAGGATGCTGTGGCCGACTGGGCGCCGAAAAAGAGAGGTAGAAAGTGATGGCTGAAATACACGAAAAGTCCAGGGTAAACGTGCACGGGAGACGATTCGTGAAGAGTGATTAATCGGGTGAAAACATGGTAGGTGGAAAGATGCAGAAAAAAGTAGAGCCGAAGATGCAACAGACTAAAGAAGAGCAGAAGGTCGCCAAGCAACAGAACAAAATCGACAAGGCGGCGGCGAAGAACCGGCAGAGGGTAGCGAAAGCAGATCAGGCGAGTGCGAGAGCGAACATCCAGAAACAGAAAGGCTACATGCACGGTATGACGGTCGGCTTCTGGGATCGTGTTAAGAAGGACTGATCGTGAGAAAGAAACAGCAGAGACTTGCCGCGCAACGGGCGCGTGCGCAGTACCGCGACAGTTGTGGTAGATTCGCTAGTGCGAGATACAGGTCTGTCCGGGTAGATGAAAAGACCTACAAGATTCCTATTGATGATAAAATTGAATCCGGAAGCATCGTGATCGTGGGTGCGACGCGGGAGCAGGAGCAGAAGGTCAGGAGATACATCAAATACGGGTTTACTAAGAGCGAGATCAGGGCCGCCACAAAAGAGGAGCCGATGCTCATCGCCGTGGCCGACCTCGAGGATGCTGCCGGAGGGTACGACCCAAAGAACAGGATGATCGTCATAGATCCTGACTACGTCGATGCTCCCATGACTACTGTGCACGAGACGGTCCACTATATCAAGCACAATGGTGGCGATAAGCATAGGGGACCGGTGACTAGGACACACATCAACGCGAGAGACACGCCCGCCGAGCACAATCTGGAGGAGGCCTCCACGACTGCAGAGGCCGTGGCCAGGTGCGCTCCGCTAGCATATCAGACTCCGTCATACTACGGAGCTCTGCGCTCAAGGTGCACAGCTGAGGAAATGCTCAGACAGGACCGCAGGCTGTTCGTTGGATCCGATGGAAGGGGACTGAAGGGCAAGAGGGCGATAGATGCTGTGGAGAAGAAGTTCGACAACAGCGAGATTGCGAAGCTTCAGGCATATGGAGCCAGGGAGAACGCGAGGGATCACTCACGGACTCTCAGGAGATGAAGCCACACATAGAGATATAAATGACCAATGAAAAATCGAGAGATTGATTCTTATCTGGGATATACAAAGTGGTTGGAGAATGATTGGCAGTGACCCGCAGGCTGTTCCTCGTAGAGAAAAGTTGCTACGGGTATGCTATGGGTAGTAGTACGCGTTGGTCGTATTAAAAACTTGCATTGGTAAAACCATTGGTGGATTCTTGTGATATGACGTGATATCGAGCGATAAATGGAGTGGTAAAGGATTTCGAGACTGCATCACGATTCGGTCGTGCGATTCTAATCTTCGCTCCTGGCACCGTCTACGGCATCCGTGAACGCGCCCATGGCATTCCTCTTGTCGTCAATGTTGCATTTGATGAAAGTATCCACTTCTGCAATATCAAGTACGTTTCCCTTGCAAGGAATTCTGGTTATCTCGTTCATGTGAGAATCCCCTTGATATGTCCCTGCCACATATGTAGCTGGACTCAGTGTCCCGATCTTCCTGTCTACTTCTGGGCGGATGAGGCCATCGCTGTGGAAGAATATCTCCCTCCCGACGGCGGCGATATAGCTGCTGTAACTCACATTAAACTTCACCGGTTCGCACCATGAATAGAGGTGCCTTATCTCCGGGGCGTCGTCATAGCTGAGGACCCAGTCATGGTCAAGAGACCGGACTGTGTCTGCGAGCTCGCAGTGGTCCTTTCCGGTGTAGTAGTTCATGTAGAGCAGGCTGCCCTTGTTGAAGTAGGGCGGGTCGATGTAAACGAGGGTGGAATCCCGATCGTATTCCTTTAGGGTGTGCTCCAGGAAGTACTTGGCATCCAGACCCGTGACCCGGATGCTGTCGGTCATCTTCCCGATGCTCTCGATCCGTCCGCATAGGTCCTTCTTGTTGAAACGGGCATCCATCCTGTATTTGCCATCCTGTTTCTGGCCACCGATAAGTCCGCCGCCGATGATTCCTGAGCGGTTCGTGCGGTTGAGGTAGAATGTGGAGAACCCTAGCTCGAACAGTCCCGCGGTGTTCTTACGTTCTTGGATCTCCCTCTGTCGCATCCATTCGTCCACAGAGATCTCGATAGAATCCAGTCTCTCCAGGAACGGCTCGGTGTGTTCGGTTATCGCTTTCCAGAATGCGAATATCGATGGGTCGGCATCGTTGATCACGACGTCCCCGGCCACCCCGGAGGAAAGCAGATTTATGGCCGTTCCAGCCCCTCCGGCGAACGGCTCGATATAAGTGCCGCCTTCAAGCCCGTTGGCCTTCACGATTTCCTCGAAGTAGCCTGTTAGCTTTCCTTTTCCTCCGGGATAGCGGAGCGGCGTGTTGAATCTCACGATACAAGATATACTTCTTGGCCAAATACTTTATTCATCGGGCAACATCAGTTTTCCACTTCCAGCTGTCTTCTGGGGGCCACCTCGGAAGGGGCCGGAGGCTCCAGTCTGAAAGCCTCGTCGAAGCAACCAGCTTTATTGAATTTCTCCACCAGGGCATCATACGGCGGGAAAGCACCGCCGAAACCAATAACGCGTCTTGCCTTGGCCACTGCTTCAAGCTGCTCCTTGGTCCAGAAGGGGGAAACATATGTATTCTTCTCCAATGCTTTGAGCGGTATGTACCTCATGGGATATGATGCGCAACCAATGTCCAGAATATCTTTTACTCTCCCATAGAACTCCTCGGGCGTGTCGTAGAAATTAGACTTGTAGTCGTAGAAATTATATAGCGTATAGAAAGAGATCTTCCGGCGAGACACCCCTGCAGATTCCAGCATATCGACGGCGCGGTGCACTGCTCTCTTCTCATGTGGTCCGTCGTAAGCCATCTTTATGTCTTTTAGTTTGAGGGACGCAAGTGCGTCGGCCTTTTCTTGAGTCATCAGGCGCGCGTCAAGGCCTTGATTGAAGTCGACGATTTTTCCGCAACGCCTGAGTGCGTGTATCCTATCCTCCCAATTCTCAAGGGCAAGGAAATTGTTATCCCAAAGGATTATCCTTTTATGGTCGGGGTGGGTGTGTTGGACAGGGTCATCCAATACGGACCTCATTTCACCTTCCATTGTGGGCACCAGGCAGAAAGGACATTTGTTGACACATCCCCTGGATGTGAACATGATCGACCCGTCCCAACCTTTCCAGGCGTCGGTATGTTCCAAGATGTCGTAGTCGGGCATATACTTCTCCGCCTCGGTATTCAAGCCGACATGCACGTCTGCATAAGGGAAGTGTTCCTTAATTCTGTCTGGATATAGAGAGGCGTATATCCCGCCGACACATATTGATGCATTGGGATACAGCTTATGATAGTGCTCGATAGCCTCGTGCACAGGCTTCCAAGCATATGTGAAGAGGGATGTGATCTCTATCCTACGCGGCGCGAATCCTTCTATCGGTCCCTGGAGCCCCCTTACCATACGAACCTTGTCCGCCAATGATTTCCTGTACGCTGATATCTTCATCAAACCCAGCGGAGGGTACCTCGTATAATATGCCGGTTCGACCAACAGCACGTCCATGGGTATGAGACGAAGTACAGAGATATATTGGTTCCTCAATTCTTCTCGTTCAGGGATCCCTTTCGGTCTTTTTGCTGGGATCTATCTTCTCGGAACGCTCAATCATCTTGGCGGCCATATCTATCATCGTCCAGCCCGCCTCCGCCCATTCTTCCCTCTCTGAAGTTTTCATCTCGGAGTACCAAGGCATTTTTTCCAGACCCCCATGCCTGTCTGCTGTATTGAAGAAGTCCCATAAGAACGCGAGGAAAACTCCAAACTCCTTGTTGCGCCGGGTATCGTTGCTGTCCTTAAAGACATCTCCAACGACAGACAGCAATGGAATATATTCTCTATTTTTCTCTTTGTTATCTTCTTTGGAGCTCTCTATGTGATCCCAATCAAACGCTTTTTTACTGATCTTTGTCAGAGTGTCATATCTTATCCCGGCCATCTCCTCGAGTATATCTATCAGCGGGTCGCACATCATGATGTTGAGCTCGAATTTCCCAGACGCGGTTCTTTTTTCGTAATGTTTTTTGACCAAAGGATGGAATGACTTCGACTTTACCTTCATGCGCTCTCTAGACGCATTTGCCCTGATCAATTCCTTTGTGGGCTGGTTCCTCTCCTCTTCGCCCGTCTCTTTGTTTTTGAGCGACCTGATTTCGCTGGCCTCTTCCTTCGCTTTTTCATCTATGGATGCCTTGATCCCGCTAAGTTCTGGCAGGATGGCGCGTTTGCTGCTCCCCTTCCTTTCAGCCGTTTCAATCTCTTCGTAAAATTCTTTCAGTTTGTTATTGTCCAAGGCCTTTCTAGCTTTGTTCAAGCAAGATGTTGCAAGACTCTCCGAAGTATAGTGGCTAAGGGCTTCTAGGCCATCTACCATGAATTCGCCCACTTTGTTGAATAGGATGTCTGTCTCGGGAACGGCCGCGCTAAAACCATCTCTGGATGCGTTTTCGGTTATCGCCTTGTCCAAAACATGTATCTCCCCATGCTGCCACCCTCTGAATTTAACGGAGGAATTGAAGTAGACCAATGATGTCTCGCCGACCCGGAAGCCTTTTTTCCTGTATGTCACAGAGGGATTCTTCAATTTGTTATTGCTGTTCGTGTTGACGAACCAGCCTACAGCCAGGATGTCTCTGTTGTCATTCTCTCCCTTCCTGAACTCCTTGAAAGAGGATGTTTCAAAAACGTTCTCCGAGGAAACGGGGTCTTTGAAAACCTCCTCTCCTTCTACATACACGGATGTTGAGGGTGCCGGAATTCCGTACTCCTTTAACTTGGAGATAATTGCTTCGCCGGGTTTGAAATCCTTATGGAACTTTAACGGGACCGTCCTGCTCAGGTACTCCGAGATGGAATTTTTACTGAATATCTTTGCGAGAGAAGAATGGATGTTAGATAGAGTGACCATCGTGTAGGACTTGCCGTCTTCATCTTCCGCATCAAGTTCTTCCAGCCCGTTTACGCTTTCATTCAGAACGTCCGCTGCCGTTTTGTTCTGTCTGCCATCGGGGTCCACCAATGGTTTGCTGTCTATGGACACCTTATATTTCGGACCGCTTTTCTTCTTGGTGACTATCACAACTCTTTCACAAACCGCAACGCCGCTCCAAATCCCAATCCCTCTCCAACCCACAGAGTCGTCGTCTTTGGAGGAGAATGCCACCTTCAGGGCATACCTGAGTCCGTTCTCATCCATCCCGTATCCGTCGTCGGATAGTGTGATCGTCCTGCCTCTGTTGTGGACGCCCACATCTATACGGCTTGCCCCTCCATCTATGGAGTTCTGCACGTATTCTCTAAGACAGTTCAGGTTATTCGCGTACAGGCCGGCCGTGATTGTCTCCATTATTGAGGACCCGATGTCCTCGCTTTGGATTTTTAGTTGTTTAAAAACCATCAGAAATCACCCTCGTTGGCGACACGTCCCTATATATGATAACCATCTTCACTCACCGTCTGTCCTCTCTATTCGAGATCTCCACGCGGAACGCCTCCTGT
>JAVERT010000082.1:0-2945 GCA_034006985.1 Gudongella sp. | reverse complement strand
TTGATACTTACTTTCCATTTGATACTTACTATCGCCGAGGGAGTGATGCCGGCATGACCTCGAAAGAAGGAGTTTTCCAACTCGTTGATGGCGACGCACCGGTCCATGTAGGATATGTTGAATTATACCAAACTTTTCCTGTCTCCTCCTCACGAAGGAAAGTTAGGGAAAATTCAACATATTCAACATCGCCGACCACCGAGGAACACGACCGACTTGTTGAGGACAACGCACCGGGCCGCGAAGACCCCGTCGACGACGCGGTGAAGGCGAGGTTGATGTTCTCGCCGGACCCGGGCGACTACGTCTGCCTCGGGCACACAGAATATAAACAACAGTGTGCGGCATGCGGGAGACAGGGAGTCGAGTACAGAGAGAGGCCTGTGTCATTCAACGTCCGGCGAGGCACGGCGGCCCTCTGTGGCACATGTTACAAAGGCATCGCCGGTCAGCAGGAGGTGGAAGAGGAGGAGGCCGAGGAGGAGGTGACGCAGGCATGACCGGGTATGAAAAGGTAAAACGAATGGCAAAGGCGCTCCAGTGTAACACCGCCGATCTCCTTGTGTTGGCCAGGCAAAACGATCCTTTCTACGTCGGGTCACCTACCGAAAGGAAGATGGCCGAATGGTTTGCCGAATTGTGGCGCCGGTTCGGGTATTCGGCCGGCATCCATCTGCGGCGGATACACTACCAGTTAGTGAGCCAGGAAGATCCTCGCAAACATAATGGCAAGCCATATGAAAACACGGAGAACGATTGGGCATACCTTTGTAATGCTGGGAAGTATGCCAGGTATCTGGGGTTGGTGGACCCGGAGGCGTTTGTAGACCGGCGAAACCCGGATCCGCACGTTTTCAGAGAGTATGATGAGTTCTGTGAGCCGCCGAGTTTTGGTATCGATTTTCCTCCCTGGGAAATGCCGAATCTGAACGTCGATCTGGTCGGCGATCTGGATTGGTCGTTGCCTGCGTTTGTGCCCAGGGGATATGAGTATAGCGATTCATTACAACCGTATCAC
The DNA here is from genome assembly GCA_034006985.1 of Gudongella sp. Classification (GTDB taxonomy): domain Bacteria; phylum Bacillota; class Clostridia; order Tissierellales; family Tissierellaceae; genus Gudongella. The sequence goes on along the minus strand of JAVERT010000082.1, from coordinate 1,927 downwards.
ATCGAGGTGTGGGTTGAAAAGAGCACGATGAACGACGTTCTCGTGCCTCTCTGCGAGAGGTATGGCGTCAACCTTGTTACTGGATTGGGATTCATGAGCATCACCAGTGTAATAGACCTGTTGAAACGAATCAACGAGATGCAAAAACCGTGCCGTATCTTCTATATCTCAGATTTTGACCCCGCCGGCGACGGTATGCCTACGGCGGTGGCCCGACAGATCGAATACTGGTTAGAAACATACGCTCCGGCCGCCGACATCAAACTCACCCCTATTGTGTTAACCAGGGACCAGGTGGAACAATACCGGTTGCCGCGAACACCAGTAAAAGATAGTGATCGGCGGAAAAACAATTTCGAGGAACGGTATGGTGAAGGCGCGGTAGAGCTGGATGCACTGGAGGCGTTATACCCCGGTAAACTGGCTCGCATAGTTAAGGAAAACATCATGTGTTTTTGGGATACCGAGTTGCAGGCAAAGATGACCAGAACGCGAACAGCAGCAACCAAAGAACTTAATGCCTGTTGGGAGGCGTTGGTGCGGCCGTTCCAGAACGAACTGGACGAGATCCGATCGCGGGTTGAAGGAGTGGTCCAGAAGTATCAGATGCAACTGGACGAAATAAGCGAAGAGATGGCGGCCGAACTTGAGCCATATGAGGAGATGGTAAATTCATTATGGCAAGCCATACAAGATATCGCCGACAGTGTTTCACCAGACCTGCCGGACCTACCAGAGCCAGAAGTAGAAGAAGATGACCGTGCCTGGTTGTTTGATAGCCGCCGCGACTATTTCGATCAGTTGACAGCATATCGGGCGTGGAAAGGTGGATAGAGGCAGGATGACCGCGACCTGCACCAAAGACCTCTCCGCCGAGGCCGAGGAGGCGAAAACGTGAACCGGGACAACAACTCATATGTAACCGTGACAGAGCCAGACGGGTTAGCGAGACACGCAACCAGGTTACCAGACGGGACTTTTTGTGCGGTAAGAGAACCAGGAGAACCTCTCTCCCGCGAAGAGGTTGCCGGGATGCTTTCCGACGTTCTGAGAATTTTACACGCCCGGGTGACGACATCCCGGTTCAAACCTAAAACTTCCGACCCCGGCCTGATGGCGATGGTCCGCGGGTTTGTGGGAGCATCGCAGGCACTTACCGCGGTCCTCAGAGACAGCGACCTCGACGACCTCGACCACAGGATCGCCGCCCTGGAGGAACAGGTGATCGCGAACCGAGAGAGTGCGCGCAAAGGAGACAACAAACCGTGACAAAACACCAGATCAGACGTAGGCTGGCCTCACTTGAGGATGTCGTGAGCCCCGAGATCTCCACATGGGTTGATCTCGTGATCGCCGTTGACGAAGGCCGGGACACCATTGTTCTCTCGCCGGTGATGCAGGAACTCTACGACTCGATATGCAGGGAACAAGAGGCGGCCGAGGCCGCCCGGCCCACCGCCCAGGAGACGAACAAATGGTAGGAACAGAACAACTGAAACGACGGCTCGCCGCCGTGGAGGATACCGTCGGCCGGCGCTCTGCCGATATCGACGTCGCCCGGATCATCGACGAACGCACCGCGGCGATGCTCGCCGCACTTGAACACGGCGAGGAGTACGATACGTCCGGTGACGAGGATCTGATCTGGTTGTGGACCGAGATCAAGAAGGTTTGGTGCCTGGTGCCGGACATTCGGTGGTAACAACCACCTGCCGTTACAAACCGGCCTCATATTGCATTTCTGGCCGGCGATCTCCTCCTCCGGCAACCTCTCATACCTCCTGGCCGGCGGCGACACAGAAACGGCGATATGTGCGTCTGCGTGGAAACAGGCGCGGTATGGCCGGCGATGGTGCACCAGATATGGCCTCTCTGGCCGGTGATACCGGTGAGTGTGTTTACTCCACGTATGTTTACACTCCGGCCG
>JAVERT010000080.1:0-3080 GCA_034006985.1 Gudongella sp. | reverse complement strand
GCCGGCACCACCGAGAGCATCGTCGCACCTGCGGACCCGGTCAAGGAGAACTACCGCTTCCTGGGCTGGTACGACGCGGACGGCGCGAAGTACAACGCACAGTATATCTTCACGGCGGACACCGTCTTCACGGCGGAGTTCGCCGCGGAGGTGTACACCGTGACCTTCGTATATGGAGAGGAGGGCGAGGTCTTCCTCTTCGAGACCGTCGCACACGGCGACCCGGCCATTGAGCCTGCGTCCCTGCCGGAGGGCTACTCCGGATGGGCGTGGGACTTCACCAAGCCTATCACCGGCGACGTGACCGTCACGGCCGTCGAGACCGCTCCCGCGGCGCCTGCGCTGTGGGATACGTCCATCGGGCAGTGCGCGATAATCATCGTGGTCTTTCTTATCGGGCTGTTCCTGTGGGCGGTTTATACGGGGAAGATAACCCTGCCGAAGTTCTCGGTGGTGAGAAAAGGATGAGTCCGGGCGGCCTGCTCCTGTCTCCCTGGCTCCAGCTCGGGAGAGGGGTGTGGGCGCTCGCCTCTATCCTCATGATATTGGAGGTGTACAGAATGATAGACGTTAATGCAATAGCCACTCCGGAGGCATATCTGCCCTTCATGCTCGCGGCCTCCGCGATCATGGCGGTCATCTTCGGGAAGCTCGTCAACGACACTTTCTACCACAAGGCCATCGACACCAAGATGGCCGCCGGGAAGATAGAGTCCGCGGCGGAGCTGCCTCCCGATAAAAGGTATCTCTACGGCACCATCGTGTCGATGATCATGGGCATGGGTGCCGGGATGTACCTGACGGCGTATGTCATCGACTATCTCGGCATCGTCGGTGCCGGACAGTGGACCTTCGTCATCTTCGCGGGGGTCATCTCCGCGGTGGCGGCGACGGTGTTCATACTGATCCTGCACTGGGGGCTCCGGGAGTTCCTGGTCCGTGCGTCCGACTACGCGGTCAGCGTGGCGGATACGGCCAAGGAGTCCGTGTCCAAGGTCGCCGGAGCCGTTGCGACGGCCAACGAGATCAAGGACATCGTAGACGGTGACGAGACCTCGGAGTAAACTCTTCAGCGGGGACATCCCCGCTATTTTTTCTTTTCTGGGGGATTTCCACCGATTGATAAACAATACTTAAATATTCCTTATTGTGATAATACAACGGGAACTGCTGTGGGCGGACCGACTCCCGCTGCAACGAGCATGGCATTCTCATCTCCCATCCCCGGCGGGGGTCAATCCGCCCTCCCCCCGTGTTAAACGTGGGGAGATCCCCTTCATGCCTTTTCCACGGTCACGCGGACCGTCTCTCCTCTGCCCACGCCGAGACGCTCGAGCTCGCGCGTCATGGCGATGATGAGCGACCCTCCGGTGGCCGAGACGCGCTTAAGCGAGACGGAGACGGCGTCCACCGGCACGATCCGGAGGGTGCAGGTCCCCGCATCCGACTTGATGCGGAGGGCGGGGCCGTCAGGGGTGTCCACGCGGGACATGTCCTTGACGGAGTGCAGGTCCAGCGTCGCCCCGTCGAGCGAGATGGTCACTCTGTGACCATCCAGGGCCTGCCACATGACGGCGGACAGGCCATCCGCGAGGATGGTATCCATGACCCCGCTGGTCCAGTGGTACCCCCAGGCCGTCAGGAGGCGGGCGGCCGCGGGCTCGAAGAGGGGCATCAGAAGCCCTCGATCCGATAGAAGAGCTCCTCGTGCTCCGGGTCGTAAGCGTCGATGTCGGCGAGGACATCCTGGGGGAGCTGCTCGCGGGCCATCCTCCACAGGCTTGTTCCATTGTCCTGGCGGATGCGAGCGACCTCCTCCCGCCCTTCGCGGTCCACGTAGTGGATCTCGTAGATCTCCCTCCAGTCCACGGTGTCGTCGAAGACGCCGATCCAGCTCCCATCCTCCTCGAGGTAGACGGTCCCGACGGTCGCCGTCAGGCGCCTGGCCTCCTCGGGGGTCAGGTGGTCGCGGTAGGCGCGGATGGCGTCTACCGCCTCCTCTGCGGTCTCATAGCGCTCCAGATAGGTTTCCATCCCTCCGGTGGAGTACTCGAGTCCCCAGGGGCGGGCCCCTCCGTCGTAAGGGAATGCCAGGATTCCGGGGTCTATGCCCGCGTCCTCGGCCTGCCGGCGGATCTCCGCCCTGAGGCCCTCGTAGGTGGCGGTCTCCTCGCCGCGGACTGTGGGGGCCTCGGCGTAGAGCTCGATGTCCTCCTCCTCGCCCGGCACGATGGCCAGCATGTAGTCCACTGCGAGCCCGGGGGTCCTTCTGGACTCCGCACCGAGGTATTCAACGTCAATCTTCTCTGTCTTCTGTGTCATTTTTCTCATCTCCGGCGGGGCTCTCACCCCGCTAATACTACATTGTTGTCCCAGTATATAATACCTTCCATACATTGCTTCGGCAGATCCGGGAGGTCCGCGCCCGCCTCGCCGTGCCGTATTAATAGAATGAGGACCTAGTCTGCGTGTGCGTGCACGCACCCGCCACGGGGGATGTCATGTGGTAGTCTCGTCTCCCGTGGCACCATAGCACGACTTCGGCGGTTCTTTTGTCACGGTGTGCCAAGGATTAAATACTCACATCTCCTCGATACCTCGGTGACCACATGACCGAGGAGAAGAGGATGATGGAGTGGAGAGGGACCTTGTACGTGCGCCCCAGGGGTCGGGCCAAGAGCCTGATCATCCCAGCGGACGCTGTGTCGAGGATGGGACTGGAGGACGGAGATGCCGTCCATGTGACGCTGGAGACGGTCAGACATGAGTGACGACCTCTTCCACGCCGGGCGCGGGTTCCCTTTCGACCACATCTCGCCCAGCTTCGTGAATAAATTTTTGAGGTGCCCCCTCGCGGCCCTCTACTACAAAGAGGGTCGCCCCATGGTCTGGGACCCCCGCTATGCGGAGGTGGGGAAGTACACCCACTCGATCCTGGAGAGGGAGTACCGCCCCGATGTGCGGGCGTACATCCCGGAGGGCGGGATGGACGACATGATGAGGAAGCGTCACGACGCGGCGATGCTCGGATACCGTCGGCTCATCAAGGCGGAACCACGGTTCCGGCCGAAGGCGGGGAT
>JAVERT010000079.1:0-3096 GCA_034006985.1 Gudongella sp. | reverse complement strand
CTACTACCGTGAGGATCGGCCGAAGGTCTGGGACCCTCGCTATGCGGAGCAGGGGAGATGGACGCACTCCGCCTTGCAGAGGATCTATTCTCCTGGCTGCGAGATCTACCGTCCGGAGTGTCCTATCGACAGCGAGATGCAGAGGCGGCATAGTCAATCCTTGTCCGGATACGAGGAGCTGCGGAGGCAGGAACCGCGCTTCGAACCGGGCACACCAGATGGGAGGCACCATCCGGAGGTGCATGTGAGCGGGATGGTTGCGGGAGTTCCTATAGTTGGTTTCGTCGACCTTTTGACGATCAATAAGTCTACTGTCTATATTGACGACTGGAAGACAGGCCTCTTCCGGAAGACGGACGAGCAGCAGATCAGGATCTACACTATGCTCATCTCTAAGATACTGGGTGTCCCTCCAACTCATATTGTGGCCACACTGGACTACCTGCGCGAGGACCCTCAACGGATACAGAGGAGGGTAGCATATACGTCGACACAGGCTATTGAGCATCATATTATTGAGGACGTGATCAAGCCTATCTACGATCTGCAGTTCCCCCCTAATAGGGGCAAGGCATGTGCTCGCTGTGAGTATAGGCACATATGTGAGGCGTGGTGAGCCCATGTCTGTCTGTGTGCACCAGATGCCTTATATGGAGGCATTGCATAGTATGGACGGCAGGGCAGGGATGCGTCCTCTTCAGATGTTTTTCGGCCCTGTCACCCTCTTGCGCGGGGGACTGTGGCAGGTCTCCCGCACGTCTTTTTTTGTGTGTGTGTCTGTGTGTGAACCATGTAACAGTGGTGGGGAAGATGTGCACCTATGACGAAGACGGTCTGTGTGTGTCTGTGTGTGAACCGAAAAATCCCGATATCGAGGAGTATCTCGAGAGACTCCTAGTCCGGGGACGAAAAGAGATCACCACCGACAGATACCGTTTAGTTCTGAATGCATTCTGCAGGATTCTGCGCAGTCTCGGAAAGAACGACGACCCAAGGCTGATCCAGGAGGACGATGTCTATGTAGCCTTGGGCGCGATGAATGTCTCTCGGTCGTCACAGGAGTCGTACTCATACATTGTCAGGCAGTGGTGCAGATTTTTTAAGAATTATGATCCGAACTGCGTAAAAATCCTCACGAACGGCGAGACGCCTAATGCAAAATGGATATCATACAGTGAGTTTGTCACATCCATGAAAGCGGCCAAAACCAAAGCTGAAGTCTTGATGCTCTACCTTGGAGGGAACTATGGGCTGCGCCGCGGAGAAATGGCCAAGATCGGAGTGGAAGACATAAAAAAAGGACACATGATCATCCACGGGAAAGGGCATGGTCCGCAAGGTAAGATCAGACTCGTACCATTACTTGGAGACACCGATCCGGTAATAGAGATGTACATGGAGTATAGGCGCAACATGGTCCAATTCTGCGATGTGGACGAAAGCGATGGGCGGCTTCTGGTTTTCAGACAGATGAAAGTTTTAAAATGCTATACTCCGGAGTATCTTGGGAGGCGGTGTAAAGAGATCATGAACAGTGCCGGAGTAGACGGGACGGCTCACAGCCTGCGCAGGGAGTTTATTACCACGGCATATAGATCGGATGCACAGATCGTTGATATAATGAGGATCGTAGGCCACACGGACCCCAGGCAGACGGCCAAGTATATCGAGAGCGATCTAGAGTATATGCGGACCACTATCAATCTCCGAAACGCATATATAACGAAGGAGTCTATGACATAACGAAGAGGACGCAGAAGCGGGGTTCTTCCGGTATAAAAAACCGGAGGAAAAAAGTTATTTTCATGACCGAAAGTAACTTTTGACTCACCGCTTAAATACGATCCTCTTGCAAGAGGGTGAAAAAATGCCAAAATTAGTAAGTCTGACAGACGTGATCAATGAGATCTACGCCTGGGGGAAGGTGGGCGAATCAGTAGAATTCGAGCAGCCGATGTCTTTAGAGGTCTTCAAGCGCATAATGCTGGGATCGGAGCTTGTCGTAACCGATAAAACAATTCGGAACAAGTACGACCAGATCGTCGCCGCAGGACTAGCGAGAGAAGCGCAGAATCGTAAGAATATGATATTTTTGAACATGATCAAAATCAGAGACTACCTGATCGATAATCATAAGATAATCGATAACCGCGGTGCACACACAGACACACACACATCCTGCGATGCGGACAATTCCGGCGGATCGAGCGCATACCTTGGTGCACACACAGACACACACACATCCTGCGAGGTGGGCGAATGAGCGACCTCAACGTCTATCAGCGGATGTCCAAAGCGTGCGAGATCATCGGTCAACAGCCTTGGGCCAAGGACCTGAAGAACTCTCAATTCTCGTCAATCCCGATCGATGATATGCGCCGCGGCGTGCGCGACGCATGCGTAAAGGCTGGACTTGTGCATGTCGGTCCATATGGGATCGACAAAGAGCGCACGTCTAAGGGTGATCGCATGACTCTGATCGAGGGATCTTGCAGATTCAAGTATATCAACGTCGACAAGCCCGACGACATTGTCGAGTACGAGTCGCTCGGCGAGGCGATGGACACCGGGGACAAAGCCACCGGCAAGTTTTTGACTAATCTTATCAAAAACCACTACAAGGCCGCATTCGACATCGGCGAGCAAGGAAAGGACGACATAGACGCGTACTCCAACGAGGAGATGTATGCCGAAGAAGAATCGATCAAAAGACGCGTAAATGTCGAAACCAAAAAATCTGCGCCGACAGTTGACAGATTCTTCTCGACGCCGATACGCACGCCGACGGCGACCGATAAGGCCCCTCCGGCGGAGAAAAAGGACGTCCCATCCGAGGCAGAGATCGCCAACATAATCAATGTTAAGGGCCAGACTGCCAGATACAAAGATGTAGTCAGGGATTTCAAGATCGCGCACGGAGCCAAAAGCGCATACGATCTGCCTTATCTGGACAAGATCGAGCTTTGGAAAATGATCACGGAGGGGTCTGAATGAATCTTTTTTCTCCGGACGGCGTGTCCGGATACGAAGAGATCCGCCCCATCGATCAGGCAGTAATGCTCAAAGAGTACCTTACGCAGATCGAGGCAGAGGAGA
>JAVERT010000031.1:0-21039 GCA_034006985.1 Gudongella sp. | reverse complement strand
GTTTGAAATCATTCGAATTGATGGAAATACCGTATTTTGATAAGGTATCGCAATTGAAGATATCCAAAATATTATCATCTTTCGATTATGAAATTGATAAACTCAGATGTATAAATGATAATTTAGACAATCAAATGAAGTTGCTCTTTAGGCGCATGTTTTCTCCATCTGCAGTAGAACAGTATGGCAAATTGGGAGACTTCTGTGATGTTCAAAAAGGATTGTCTTACAAAGGGTCTGGTCTTTCTGATGATGACGGGGCATTGTTGATAAATTTAGGTAATATAACCCCTGGTGGAGGTTTTAGAAAAGACAAGAATAAGTTCTATACTGGCGAATACAAAGAAAAGAATGTGGTTAAACCAGGCGATTTAATCATCGCCAATACAGATATGACGTATGATCGCATCATTCTCGGTAGCCCGATTCTGGTTCCAGATTATCCAGGCGTAATTCTTTTTACACATCATCTGTTCGCTTTCAGAGATGTAAAGCTACCTGTGTCATTCCTTTATTACTACCTCAGGACCGATGATTTCCACGGTATGTGTGAATCGTCAGCCAATGGTACAACTGTGTTGGCCATAACCAGAGATGACGTGCTAGATGCAGACATCCCATTGCCTACGCAGTCCGATCTTTCACTATTTGACAGGGCGGCATCTAAGTGTTTACAATTAATAGCTACTAATGAAAGAGAAATCAGTCGTCTTTCAGCTTTAAGAGATAATCTTCTCCCTAGACTCATGTCGGGAGAGATTGATGTTTCCTCGCTTGAGTTACCAACTAAATATTCATTTGGTGGACTGTCAGGCTACATACTTCTTATGCGCATTCTTCACATTCTCTTGATTTACCATTGCGTAATGAAGTGTTGTATCTATCCGGACGTGGCCAAGGATCTTCTGAACTTGCTCTATTGGCATTCCTTTATCAATTGCTCTTGTAGCCATAGTCCTTCTGAATTTGTGGGGATGAATATTCTCTATTGAGGTGATAGTTTCCAGATTCTTCAGCATCGTCTCTACACCGTTGATACTGATTCTCCTGATCGGATTGTGAAGTGTGACGAACAAAGCAGGATTGTCATCAGACCGTTGCTTGAGATACTCTTGAAGATGGAGCTTCGTTCTGGCATCGAAGTATACCTTACGTTCGCTTTCACCTTTTCCAAAAACAATACATTCCCTTTCATTGAAATCAATATCCGATCTGTTGAGTCTTACCAACTCGCCTACACGAATGCCAGTTGAAGATAAAGTATCGATAATTGAGAGATTGCGGATATTGTCACACCCATCCCTCATCTTCTCCAAATCCTCATCTGAGAATGTGTCCTTGACGGTTCTTCCGAACTTGACCTTGTGGATGCGTCTGACCGGACTCTTAAGGATATATTCTTCATCTTCCAGCCATGAGAAGAAGCTGGAGAATATGCGACGGATATTGTCGATCGTTACCTTACTGGATCCCCTATCAGATTGATATTCGGAAAGGTATTGGCGAATGTCATCGGTATCGATTTTTACGACAGGCAACGAGACTTTCTTCAGCATCATATCGATTGTAGTCTCATAGTATGTTAGGGTCCTATCTGAGCAGCCTTCGAGACGTTTGGATGATAAGAAGGATTGGAGAAGATTATCAGAATCTACTCCCAATCCTTCTTCAGCAGTTTCATACTCGTTCAACAGTTGAGTGAGCTGCACCATGACAATTGAAAGGCAATTGTCATCAATTTTCCCTATCAGCCTTGTTTTGAGATCATCTTTGATGGATTTATTCATGATGCGAACTTGCCGCAGAAAATGAATATTTAGTTGGTAATTCCAAAGTTGAAATGTTAATCTCACCGGACATCAATTTGGGTAACAAATAGTCCCTGAGCTTTGTCAAGTGCGATATCTCATTGTTATTTGTCGCCATTTGATTGAACAAAGGTTGAATCCTTAGATCAAATGATTGTAATAACTCATCTCCCGGATATGGAATCTCGATGTCGTTTAGAATGTCTGTAGTCATACTTGGAACGGCAGATCCCGAATTCATTTCCGCAAGATTGAGCTCTGATAACCTGAAATAGAGGTATTTTCCCGCATACTCGTTCTTCATTTTTGTATAGAACATCGTGTCAACAGACCAGAATGGTTCTGAAACAAACATTACATTATTAAGAGAACCTTTTCTTGGAATCAACACAGATTCCTTTCCCTGAAACAGCGGTTTTTCACAATAGCGCATTATACCTCCAGAACCGTATACTGGATAATTGCCATTATCAAGATGTTTGTGATCCTTTCCGTAGCATACTTCTGCTAAATCTGACAGGAAAACGAATTCCGTAGATTCACTAATGACCTTATGATAATACGACTTGCAAATATTCAGTAAATTATCATTTATTGATTGATTACAGGTAATTAACTTGTTGATAATCGAGCTCAAGTTACCTATTGTCAACATATCAGGTAATGTTAGATCATGCACTGAATATGTGAAGATTTGATTCTTGTCTCCGCGAGGCATTTTAGTTCCTTTGGAACCCAGCATTATATGTTCGAAGAAACGATCATCAGACAATAATGCAAATAAGTAGTCAGAAATGCGTTCATCTTTAGCCCTAATTACCAATACATCATTAGAACATGTACCGTGTCTATCAGATTGCCAAATTTTCTTGAAATATGGTCTGATGTTTGAAACAAGAATATCTTTGGGCCGATACTTACTTACCGTACCGTTTGTTGGTATTGACTCAGCAGCAGTAATTCCTGCCTTATCTGGAAGCATTGAATCAGTAGAAACATACGTTTCTGGATCAACGAATGAGCAATCACAAGTTTCCTTGACATAGATGCATAAATTACCTAATGTAAGATCAGGTCTAGGAGGCAACAAAAACACCTCCTAAATTATCATTTATCTTGGACAGAATAATTGCATCATCTGAATAAGGGTCAAGAATTGAAACAATTTTGGACTGAGTTTCCAAATCTGGAAGCTGAATGTACATTTCCATGATATCTCTGGGGTGCACTCTATAGACCTTCATACCAGTCACATATTGGCGCAAAGAGCGTTGGAAATCAGAACTCTGGAAATGATAATTGAGATATGCAGGAATGACTACGGATCTATCAGTCACATGAATTACGGTAGTTTCCATGCCCGAAACAAAGGGCGCATCATCAGCATTGACGATCAGAGTGCAATGACCTAGATCGTCTACAGTTTCCGAAGTTAACGCGAAAACTATGTCCCCATCACGCAGATATTGCTCAGGTTTGATTTTATCTGAGGAATCAATCTTGATGATTGAATCGAACTGTTCAGCAAGATCCAAGCGGAAATCATAAATCTTGTACAGATCGCCATAGTGCAGATATGGGATTTCTTTATCGGCGGCGGTTTCATCGCGAGGAACGCTGTAACCCTTGGACCAAGTACAAAAGTCACCTATTCTAACCATTCTATTCACCTGATCACTCCCCGTTCTTCTTGTAGTTCTCCAGCTGTTGGAAGATCATTTCGTAGACGCCTTCCCTGACCATGGGCGGGAAGTCATACTTCTTCATGATAAGAGCCATCTCCATCTGGAATCTCATCCTCACATCCTGTCTTTGGGACCAATCGAGGACCGAGCATAGGTTGTCAGCCTTGACTTGGAGCTCCTTAGCCATGGCGACCATCTTCTCCTCCGGATAATCGAAATCGAAATCGTGTACGGCCTTCTGCAATATGTCGAAGAAAGCTCTCTGTCTGTAGGACATGCCATATGGGTTATCGGATTCCAGATCCAGAGATATCTCTTCGATCAGAGAGAACATCTCGTTGCTATACAGATCGATTACATCATCGACCAAGGAATCCCTCAGTTGAGAGAACTCCTCCATTCCTACGTGACGATCGTTATACTTGTCCACTATCTTCTTGAACTTCTCAGAGAAGGTATCCGCCTTTAGCTTATTGACCAATCCGACCTTGGCGATCGCCAGTCTGGCCAATCTCTCAAGGAGTTTGAATTTGGTATTGGATCCAGGTATGGACTTTATCTTTTCCAGGTATTCCTCGGAGAGGAGCTCTATCCAGTCATGTTGGGTATCGTCATAGATTATGCTAAGCTGTGTGACCTGATCGGATTGGATGGCCCTCTCCAGCATCTCCCTGACCTTGCGGTTCATCATCGCCACATCAGGAGCATCGCTCTTGGTGATCTTGGCGATCATCGATCTGATGGCGGTGTAGAAGTATATCCTGTCGACCTCTTCCTTTCTGATGTCGTCTGAATACACACAGTTGTTGTACGCCATCTTGAGGATACGCACTTGTGTCATGAACCATGTCTCGAATTCTTTGCTCTGCTGGACAAATTCCATCGCTCTAGCTAAGCATTTGAGCTGCTTGGACTCATCATCGCAGAAATAATCCTTCGAATCGAATTTATAGAATCTGGAATCAAGAATGCTTATCTGATTCTTAACTATGTTAACGAACTCCGATGAATCGGGATAACCTTCCCTGTTACGCATGCCTCCAGCGTACATGTTGAGAGCGATATCGAGTTCTTTCTTGATGCCCAGATAATCGACCACCAATCCGCAGGTTTTCCCGGGGTATATCCTATTCACTCTCGATATGGCTTGGATAAGAGTATGTTTCTGAATAGGTTTGTCCAGATACATCGTATCGAGGAACGGCACATCGAATCCCGTCAGCCACATATCCACTACGATGGCGATCTTGAAATTGGATTCCATATGTTTGTATTGTGTCTGAAGATCCGTCCTGTATTCATCATCGCCGCATAGCTCGTACAGATCCTTGGGATCGTCCTTACCACGTGTAGCTACCAGCTTCACCATCTCAATTGGCTTAGCCTTGTCTATCTGGTCCGGAACATCCATCGGATCCTTTATCACGAACCAGTCCGGACGCTTCCTTTTGAGTACATTATAGAAATCGAAGGCAATCTTACGGCTGCTGCAGACAAACATGGCCTTACCGCAGACAGTGGCCCCTTCGTCGACCCTTCTCTCATAATGGGCGATGAAATCGTTGGCGATGTTCTCCAGACGGTCCTTGTGACCAAGGATGATGTCCAATTTGGAAACATCCTTCTTGCTCTTCTCGATCTGATATTGATTTGCACCCTGCTGTTCTGCATCGCGATAGTAATTCTCAATTGCGAGCATCTGCTCGTCTGATAGGGTGACCTTAGCGGCTCTGCCTTCGTAGACGATCTTCGAGGTGATTTTATCCTTCTCGGATTCAGCCATGGTGTATTCTTCAACTATAGGTCCGAAGACCTCCATGGTGTCATCCACCGGTGTTCCACTGAATCCCACATAGGTAGCGTTAGGGAAAGAATCATGGAGGATCTTGGCGAATCCGACCGAATGAACCTTCTTTCCATCCACGAACTTGTTGGCCTCTTCCATATTCAATTGTGAACGATGGGCCTCATCCGATATGACAACGATGTTATTCCTGTCCGAGAGAAGTGTGTCCTCCTCATTGAACTTCTGTATCGTGGTAAGATAAACTCCTCCGGAGGCAACATCCTTGAGCTTAACTCTTAAATCACGTCCGCTGTCCATTGACATGACATTACCATCACGAAGGAACTTCTTGGACCTGATGAACTGCTTGCTGAGCTGGTTGTCGAGATCGTCCCTGTCCGTTATCAGGATAACCGTGGGATTCCTGAGTTCTTCGGAACGCATGAGAAGGCGCGTGAGGAACAGCATCGTGTAACTTTTCCCGCAACCTGTAGTACCGAAATAGGTTCCGCCCTTCCCATCACCTTCAGGCTTCATGTGCTGCTTGATGTTTTCAAGGAGCTTGGTTGCTCCGAAATACTGAGGATATCTGCAAACGATCTTCATATTCTTCTTGCTGTCGTCCGGGAAATAAATGAAATCGCGGATTATTGACAACAGGCGTTCCTTTCTAAAAACCCCGTCCAGCATGGTGTAGAGGGAATTGAGACCATCGCTGGGAGGATCGTCGGCATCTGCCTTGTTCCACGAATAGTAATTGGGATAATCAGTAAACACCGTTCCAATCCTGTTATTGGAACCATCGCTGATAACGGTGAAAGCATTGAAGATGAACAGGTCGGGGATATCGCGCGTATATCTCGTATTCAGCTGGATGGAGGCATCCTCGATTGATACCTCTTCCCTTACGATGGATTTGAACTCGATCACCACCAACGGAATACCGTTAATGAAGACTATGGCATCCGGTATGCGGTCATTCTCAGGACCTTGGATCTTGAACTGATTGACGATCTTGAAGATGTTATTCTCCGGGTTATCGAAGTTTAGCATCTCGATCCAGACGCTGGTCTTCTTATCATCCCTCTTAATGCTGAAACCTTCGCGGATCCGTGAAAGAGTCTGAAGATTGTTTTCATAATCTCCTCTATCCTTGACCTGGAATTGGGATATGGCCCTCTGCATCTCCGAGTCTGAGATATCGGGATATTTCGATGAAAGGTAATTCTTCAAATCGTCCCAAAGCAGCACATCGTGAAAGTCCCTCTGGATGGTACGTCCGTCGATGTGAGTGTAACCTCTACTCTCGAACTCGGTCATGATAGCATTCTCTAGACTCTCTTCAGTGAACATTGCAATCACATCTTGAAACCGAGGGCTTCCATATTCTTCTTGATCTCTTCCTCGAGTCTGTGCGATTCCTCGAAGAGCTGGCTGAGTTCTGATGTCAATCTCTTCATCTTCTCTTCGTATGGTTCGGTATCCTCTTCCTCAGGAGCAAGACCTACATATCTTCCAGGAGTGAGCATATATCCTGATTCTGCTACAACCGAGATCGGAACAGCTTTACAGAATCCAGCGACATCCTCATAATTCTGGCCGGAGAGCCAATTGTGATATGTATCCGCTATCTTTTGGATCTCATCATCGTCAATGGTCTTGTGTGTTCTGTCATAGAGATGGCCCATCTTCCTGCAGTCGATGAACAGGATCTGATTCCTAGTATCGTCGGTCCTCTTGACTTTCTTCTTGGAGCAGAACCACAGACAGACTGGGATTCCGGTGGAATAGAACAGCTTCTCCGGCAACGCGACGATGCAATCCACGACCATCCTGTCGACGAGATTTTTCCTGATCTCTCCGTCCCCGTTGGTATTGGATGTCAAAGAACCGTTGGCAAGGACGAATCCGGCTACGCCGTTATCATTTAAGTGGTAGAGGAAATGCTGTATCCAAGCATAGTTGGCATTGCCTCTGGGAACTCCATATACCCATCTGGGATCATTCTGGAGCTCATCCGCACCCCAGTTGTCAAGATTAAAGGGGGGATTTGCCATGACGAAATCGGCCCTCAGATCTTTGTGAAGATCGTTGGTGAAAGAATCAGCATTATGCGGTCCAAGATCGGCTGTGATCCCTCTGATGGCAAGATTCATCTTCGCCAACTTAAGAGTTGAAAGATTGTATTCCTGACCATAGATAGAGACGTCCGTCCTGTTACCTTTATGAGCATCGACCATCTTGATCGACTGAACGAACATGCCTCCGGAACCACAGCACGGGTCGAACACCCTTCCTTTGAGAGGCTGAATCATCTCGGTAATGATCTTGACTATGGGTTTAGGAGTGTAGAATTCCCCTTTTCCTTCCTTGGATGAGAATTTGAAGAGGAAGTACTCGTAGACCCTTCCGATAATATCCTCTTCGGAGTCCTTTGAGAGATCCACTTTGTTGAGTATGTCGAGGAGGGATGCGATCTTCGTGGAGTCGAGATCTACTGTTGAATAGAAACTGGTAGGGAGGGCACCCTTGAGCGTAGGATTATCCTTCTCTATGAGATCCATGGCCCTGTCAATTTTGACCTTGATATCGGATTGCTTAGCCTGGTCAACCAGATATTTCCATCTGGCCTCTGGCTCCAAATAGAAGACATTATCCTTTCCGTATGCGAACTTCTCGTCAACGAAAGGCTTGGTGTTCTCGTCAGATTCAAGCTTTTCTCTCTGTTTGTAGAATCTGTCGCTGACGAACTTGAGGAAAACCAAACCCAGTACGACCTGTTTATAGACTGGATACTCGACCGATCCTCTCATCTCGTCTGCCGCAGCCCACAAGGCCTCCTCCAACGAGACCTGCTTCTCCTCTTTTTTCTTTGTTGCTCTTGCCATGTGTTCAACCCCCGATGCATATGTGTATATTTGTGCCTGATTGCCCCTTCAGTAACCTGTTTTCGCTATGGGGAAAGGCCCAACCGTTCTGACTTTGTTGTCATCCAACCAATGCACAATGTACTTACTGGACATTCCATCCGGAACATCACCTATCTTAGCAAAGCGAGAGCCTTCTTCTATCTTCAATTTTTTAACAGAGAAATCCTCACCGGAAATCGTCAGAAGAATCTCAATGGTGACATTCTTACATTCATCATAAGGCAGATCAACTATGATGTATGGCCCCTCGATGAAGTTCTGGACGGTCGTTCTGACATCACCAGGACTGTTTCCCATGTTCCATTCGAGTTTTTCCTCTTCAAGGTAGAACCACCCATGAGTCAATTCAAGGCCATAGGTCTTAGCCATTTCCTCAATCTCAGACCTCTTCTTATCGAACTCCTCTTCCCTCTCCACCCTTATCTTGGCTGAAAGATTATTTCTTTCGAACTGATACTCGTGATAGCTGTCCATCAATTCTTCCTGAAGCCTCTGCAAAGTTTCCCTGTGGCTTTCCTTCTCCATTTCCATGAAATCTTTTCTTTGTTCTAAGAACTCTAAAGCAGCTTCTTTGGATTCGAATCTCCCCATCATAACACAGTCGAAGTACTCCTTGACGTATGGATTCATCTCAGGATCGTCAGATTCCATGTATTTGTCCATCTGTCTGTACAAGGTGGGACGCGATACACCAAGAAGTTTGGCCACCTGAGAAGCAGGAGGTCCTTGTTTGATTTTGTCTTTAAGTTGTGTTCTGCTTATGAACACTCGATTTCTTTCACGATTTTAAAGTGTTCGTTTTTTGTACGTTACAATGTTACATCATAACAAGTGTCCGAATTTTATCGATTAATACCAATTAATTGCGTAATTTGTAAATTTTATCATCAATATTGATGTAAATATGCAGTGTACGATACACATTTATTACATTATATTAGAGATGATCTGAAATTGAATTTAGCATGGACACTCGATATTGTGTATCAGCCTCAAACCTTATCTGCACCATATTCAAATATGGGGCTACCTCCTTTTGATTCGATCCTTTTAGGATTTGGAGAAGACTATGACAAAAGGAACATCAATTGTAATTGTAGTTGTTGTGGCATTGGTAACTATTGCTGTTGCAGCATTCATGATTAATAATAGTGACAATGATGGGAAGAATTCAGGAGAGGTTCTGGTTACCGTATCTAGCATGTACATCGGAAGTGTTGATGCAATGGTGTACATAGACGGAGAATTGGTTCAGGATACAACAATCGGCCCCATGAGTTTTACCTCAGCGAACAAGAAAGTATCCTGGAATGACTCGTCGGAAAAGCACAGCGTGACAGTCAAGGTCGTGTATAAGGTAAACGGTAAGGAAAACGTGAAAACTCAGAATGTAATGGTCACTAAGAACCAAAGACAGACGACACAAATCATTCTATAATCATATTACGGCCAGTATGGCCGGTCCTTCTAAATTATAACTCTTCAGATGAACCCAATTATGTGTAGATCGTAAATCTAAAACGTACAGATAACAAATTCTAATGCTTTTCCGGGGCACCTTCCCCCTACACTCATCGCGAGGGGCAATATTGTGTCCTGCGGTTCATATGTTTCTCTTTTTGAACGATTCTCTATTGTTCACCGCAGTCCGCATAATCCCCTCGCTCTCAGCTCCGTTCCGGGGTTCAGGTAGCCCCTAAGAAAAAAGGAGTTGAAGAAGATGGTAACATCGGAAGAACTGGATTTGACCTTCAAAAAGGTCGGAAACGATTTCGGAATTGAAACAAAAGCAGAGTTCGCGGCATTCCGCGACCTCAAAATCAAATGGATGAGGACCTACAAGTGGGCTGAATTCACCGTGAGCGATTTCCTCAGAGAGGCTCCGCTGGAGGTCATTGAGGACATCGCAGCGACGATCTTTTCGAAGATCAAAGGGATCGAGCACGAATACTCCGATGAGACAGTGGAATGGCTGACCTCGGACGAGTTCGCGGACCTCAATCAGTCGACATACATATCTAGAGACCTGAGGATCGGCTCTGAGAAAGGAGAGCACAAGAGCATCGAAAAGTCTCTGAGCAGACTGAAGAACAGGAAGCTGGTTCCGGAGGATCTGGGACGGATCAGATTCTTCTGGTCCGAAAAGACATCGAGCGAACAATGCTCCTGGTCATCGATGCTCATGAAGGTTGTGACCGTGAACAGCGCTCTGGATTCCGATGAAGTCCCTGACGAGATCCTCGATTATGCGATCCTTCGTCAGATCTCGTACATCAGCAGCGATTTCAGGACGAACAGCGAGGACAGGAAGCAGGCCGTTTTGGAATCAGCACAGAGATATCCGGGATTCGACAGTATCCAGGAGTGGCTTGGAGAACACGGATTCTCCGAATGATAAAACGGGGGCGACAGCCCCCTTCTAAAGAGTTTTCGAAGTGGTTTCACTTTTTCTTCATAGGTTTCTTTGAGCGTTTTGGCAATTCGTTGACGATACGGATCCAGTTCTTCTTTGTCGTTGAATTTACAGGCGGGATAGCGGAATCGTTTTTAGGATGGGCGCAGAGGTTTCCGTAATCCTTGATCTCGAGAAGAACCTGCTGTTCCTCCTTAGTGACAATTTGCTCATCCAGAGCTATCTTGATGAGTGTAGCCAGATTGTCGCTATTCTTGAGTATCGAACGGAGATTGCCCTCCATCCTCCTACGGATGCCGATACCGAAGAGATAACCATTGAGGCTTTCTAGCGGGGCATCCTTTCCATATATCTCATTGAGATTCTGGAGAAGATCGACATATCTGGAAAGATCACTTAGGTCATTGCTGTCCAGAACTGTCTTCACAACATCCATGCTTTTGGAGAATGTTGTATATGCATCCTTCATGGACTGGAGTTCTGACTCGTTGAATACCGTGAGATCGTATTGACTGGGGGATTCGATATGGAAATAGCCTTTCAGTTTCTCGAAAGAAGCGGATGCGGCATTTGCTGCAAGGAGCTGTTTAGATACAAAGCTGCCCTGACGGCCATCAATTATGAACTCAGGAAGTCTCTCGTTCACTCCCAGAATGACCGAAACAGTCCTTGGGGATGATGATACTGTCAATAGCTGATCCGCAACTGCCAGATTCTCATCCGGATTCTTGGCATCGTATTTTCTGGCCAGTGACTCACAGATTGGATTCAGACCTGTGGCCCTGAAGGTATCAACTGCTTTGACCAAGTCCTTATCCGATTCAACAATGATGGATTCCAACAAAGCGGAAAGTTCGGAAGCTGAAATGGCCCTGGATCTCTTCAGATCGACGATCGAAGATACGACATCATCGGACGATTCAAGATGCCTTCTGATCAATGACAGTTTGTTGCTGTTGTCCAAGATGCCTTCTGAGGAGGCCAACAGTTCAATCAGGGCATTCAAATCCTTTGTGTCTACGGAGGATACTAGCTTCTTGACAATCGTTATTATCTCTTCCTCGGTAAGTGAACGTGAAACAAGAAGATGACAGACGATAGAACCATCCATTCCGAGAATGTGTACATCCTTGTCTACAAAGATGTAGCCCCTTCCAGAAGAAGAACTGATCAGATCCACGAAGGAGTATCCGAGATTCGGGATAGCATACGCGCCCCCTATCGCAGGAGTGTTTTGACCGAATATCTTCAACTTGCCTTTGAATGAGAAGTCGATAGGAAGATGGAATCTGTATGATTCCCAATCTGCTGGAATGGAATCTGAGACCTCCAGTTCCATGCCTTTGGTAACAAAGAGTTCCTTTTTCTGAGGCAGTATATCCTGGATGGTGTAATACTTCTTGATGAAGTTCGAGTCCAAATTGGTATCGAATGAGAAATCACCGGATACCTCATCGAATGTTAGGACGATGTCACTCTTGATACAGAACATCTCGGGATTCAGGCTCTGATCAATCGATAATATCTCATCCTCTGCACCAGCCCCTATCACATTCTTCTTTTTGATGATGAATTGCATAAGGCTATCTTCATCGGCACAGATGGATGAGAACCTATCGGGTTCGAAGCCTTCCATGGTCGAGGTCTGCAGTGTGAATTGGAATCTATTTTCCGAAAGTCTTGCTGAGGGATGATAATAGACGCTCGTGCTGAATGTCTTTGGATCCTGTTTTATGCGGCCTTTCACGAAAAGGTCGCGACCCGTATCCGTGAATGAGGTGCACATTATTGCGTTCTTGAAACTAAAGTCAAAGTAGTCGTTCCTGATGACCCCGTTCTCGTCCAGATCCTTGATGATGTTCTCAAAGAGTGGGATCATAGTCTCCGGGATCGACAACCTGGATAGGAATTTCTCCCAGGTATCTTCTGATAGGCCCCTGATACCGATCGCAGTGAGTATGAGATTCTCCAATCCGGTTGGTTTCTTGAATCTGCTGTATTCCCCGCTGACATCCAGAAGCAGTACCGGTAGTTTGATAGATGCAGTATGTCTGGCCATTTTTACTCCCCCATCACATCCTTCTCGGTAAAGTAACCGTGATGGAATTTTGCCTGGTCGACGATCCTGCGATATACGAATTCATGTCTTCCATCCAGATCTGTCTTAACCGCCGAAAATTCCCTGCCGTTCCCTACTATGATCAGGAGACATCTTGCGCGGCTTATCGCCACATTGATCCTGTTGAATTCTTTCATGAAGCTCTTGTTAAGGTTCCTGGTCGCGGTCAAGGAAAGGATTATGATGTCCCTCTCGTCCCCTTGGAAGTTATCCACGGTGTCCACCATGAACTTCTCGTCCTCTCTTCTGTTGAATGAATCGGATTTGAATCCCTTGAGACGTCTACGGATCATCCTGACCTGGTCTGCGTAACCGCAGATCACTCCGAGGCTGAGACGGGAATCATGATCCTGATTGAAGGAACGATCCCCAATCTCTTTTCCGAATCTGTCCTTCCTGCAGCTGTTCTGGAGTTTATGAAGTATGTTGATGACGACGTCCGCCTCTCTCTGGTTGCTGCGAGATGTGCTGCTGTCGTTTCTATCCTCTTCCTCGGCATCGACATCGATGAACAGCAGATGAGAGTTCTTGTTGATTATATTCCTACCAGCACCCCCCTTGATCTGAAGATAGTGCTCTCTGTTCCCGTCGGCTCCGCCATAGGTGAGCTGATTGGAATAGAAGATGTTGTCGGCATCCATAATGTCCGGATGCATGCGGTACTGCACTGTGAGCATCACCTTGTTGCACGCAGGCATAGTCTCGTACAATTCCTTGAAGAACGAGGATTCATACATATGCTTGAATTCCCTGTCCAGATCCATATTGACTAAGCTGGGGTCGTAGCGATCCAGATTCTTCTCGGAAAGACTGGATTGATACATCGGCGGCAACTGTTTATCGTCTCCGACCAAAATGACGGTCTTACCGAACAGAATGGGGTACAGAACTTCCAGGAAGGATACTTTACTGACCTCGTCCACAATCACAACATCGATGTTGGCTCTTCTTATGTCCACGGTACCGGAATCGGTCGTGATGTTATCTGCTGTGGTGCAGGTTAGGCCTATCACGTTGACATAATCCAATATCTGCTCATTGAGCTTCTCAGAATCATTCTCGATGACGTTCTCATCACGGAGATAAGTGGACATTTTCCTGTATGCGCCCATCAGTTCATTAGAGAGGCCGCTAGATGCCGATCTCTTGATACGCTCTTTCTCCTGCTCTATGAATTCGATTCCTTCTTCGAGATTTCTGTAATTGCCCATTATGTTGTTATCGTTCAGGATCTCTCTGATATCGATGTCAAGCGATTCCCTGGCATCATCATATCTCTTGAACACGGGATTGTTACGGAGCTGCTCTAGTTCCTTCTCTTTAGTTCTGAGGGATTGTTCTGAACGATCGGTATCGTTGCAATACGAGCGAAGTTCATCGATTTCCATCTCCTTGTCGGATATGATGTCACGGATCTGGTCTGAGATGGACTCTTTGAGGTCTATCACCTGATCCAGTTCAGGGATTCCGTTGGGGAACAATTTCACCATGTTGAACTCGAAAGCATCGAATCCATTGTCCTTTTGGTATTGGAGCATCTCCATTTCAATAGCGATCGATCTCTCGTTGTCTGCCTCAGCCTTTTCTGAGAACTTATCGAAGAATGCCTGATGTTTGGTGATCGTCTCGTATTCCTTTCTGATATCCGGTTTTCTGAGAGCATACAAAGAACGGACGACCTCGGGAGACAGGACCGCTCCGTTTAACTCCACAGATATCTTTGAGGTAAGTTGATCGAATCTGCTGCGTTCGATCTCCTTGATGCATCTGATGTCTTCCAGGATTTCAGAGATCTTCAGCTCGGTTTCCTTATTCTCGTCACGATCCTCGGAGATTTTATCGTTCAGTTTCTTGATTTCCAAGGATATCCTATCCATGTTTTGGAGTATGGAATCAGCCTCTTTCTTGAGATCATCTACCTCATTTACACGTGCCCTTAGATCGGCTATTTTCCTGTCTAGACTGTCAGCATATGCCTTAGACGAAGATGTCTTCTTCATCTCGTTCTCTAAGCCTTTTGCGATATCCAGATAAAGATTACGTGTCAGGAACTTATCTGAATAAGGGTTCTTCTCATTCTTCTTGGCAGCATATCCGCCAAAGAGACGGAGGCGACGTAACGAAGGGATCTCCGGTAGCCTCTGAAATGCGTTATCGACAGCCTTATGGTTCTCGCTGGCGATGAGCACCTTCTTACCCCTGGTGACGAGTTGTGCGGTGATCTCTGCAATGACTTCGGTCTTGCCTGTACCCGGAGGTCCTCTTATGAGGAACATCCCGTTGGAGGAGACCGCTTTGCGTATGGCTTCTTTCTGCTTATCATTGAGTTTCCTGCTGTAGAAATGTTCAACGGATATCTCGCTGTGTGCAGTCTGGTTAGAACTGTTGAAAAGTGCTGTGGCTAAGAAAGGATTCATCACATAACCGTGGGTGAGATAGAACAGAGCCGTCCTCTGCCTCTTGATGATCGCTCTGTCGCCTGTATGATCTTTGTAGATGAACAGTTTCTTTCCTTTGAGTTTAAGGGAACTGTTCTTGATGATCTCTTCGGGAGTCGATTGTGAATCGATGTCCAGACGATAAAAGATATGAAGACGTAAGCGGGTCTCGTTATACTTGACTGATTCGACTGCGGCTTTGGTTTTCTCGTTCTGAGCTGCTATTCTGGTCTTAAGCAGTTTATCATACGTTGGACCGATCTCTTCCCTTATCGAAGAAAGCTTATCTTCGATTAACCGGTCTCTCTTAGAATCAACGAAGGGCCTGATTGTCTCATCCACGATGTCCTCGAGCTTATAGCGATCCTCGAGATTTTCTTTTTCGAAGGTTTTGGCGGTTATTTCTTTCTCAATATCTAATATAGATAGCTTGAGTTTTTCAAGTTCGTTCTTCTTGGATACAAGGTTTTTCGTTCCTTTGTCATCCAGATTAGATGAATCCGCTGTCTGCACTTCACGACTTAGGACATCGATCCTGGAATTCATCTCTTTGATCTTTTCATTGAGAGCTGCTACCTCGTCATCGAGTTTCTGTGTATCTTCGGCAATCATAGATTCGCGCTTAGTTTTACAGTCCTCGCGGTATCTGGCGGCCAGTTCATCGTGGAAAGTGTTTACCTCGAATACGAGTTCGTGTTCCTTGTAGTAATCAAGCTTGGATCTCTCCTCTGAATCGTATTCTTTCTGGGTGCTTTTTTTGATCGATTCGATCTCCGATCTATTGGATGCGATTATGGAATCTATTTTCGCGGTATTCTGAATCTCTTCTAACGAGGGTTCAGTTGAAACACGAGATTCATCCATGAATTGTAGACTCGAGTTGTACCGAGGGATGTACTCGGTCTTGTTACCGTTCGTCTTTTCCTCTATGATTACTTTTTCCGATACCTGCAAAGACCGGCTTCTGGTAAAGATTTCAAACTTCTTTTTGATGTTAGGATCCGAATCGACATCTTTCTTCAAGAAGTCATGAGATATGTGGATAAGAGGAATCTCATCGGATTCCGGTATCTTCTCAGCACTCCAGAATGTAGACCTATCCTTGAAAATCAGATGTTTGACTGGAGCTGTGCGATACTCTTCTGGACAGTTGTTCCTGAAATAGGCTATGAGGAAGTCCAAATTGTCAACCGAATATGAATCTTCCAAGTCCTTGGTTATAATCTCCTCTTTGAAATCAAGATACTGGCCCCACTTGTTCAGTCTACCCATGACCTTATCGCGGTCTTTTACAACATAATTCTGAGACAGTTTTCTTAGGAAATCAATGGTTAACAAAGAACTGTCGATCTCTGTTTCTGAGAGGTACTTGTTGTCATCATAATTGGTGTTGTACCAATCCTCCCCAAAATAAAGGCGTGTAAAGATATCACAGTATTTCTGAATCTCTCCACAGGATACTGCGTTCTTATCAAGTAGAGTGAAGCCTTTGACTTTGAAGAAACGAAACTTGGGTTTGTTCTTCGGCGTGTATTCGTCGATATCGCACATCAGTACCAAATCAGATGTTGAGTTCTCTATCGGAATCCTCACAGCAACGTTGAACCATCTATTGTTAGATGATTCGGACGGTTCTTTCCTATCAAAGTTCGGAAATGAGATTCCGACGGTAACATTCGATCTCGGGAGCACCCTGCAGAAAAAGTGTTCAAATTCTGTATTAAGCTGGAGTCTCTCAAACTGGTCTTTAAGACCCACCTTATACAGTTTATCTCTATTCCTTTCCTCATCTATCTGAGAATTGGAGCTCAAATCCAAATACAGACGCTCTTCAGCCATTTTCCACCTACCGATTATATCGCTAAGCAACAACCACTCTTATCTTTGCTATTTAAGTGAGATGCTTGTATGTTATATCGATGCGGAATATCTTTACAATATTTTCATATTATACAAATTATTTTTGTATTATACAAACTATTCACTACTAGCATTGAGGTTGAAACGTGCATATCCACATCGCTACAATCGGAGAAAGGACAGAAGCAGTCCTCAATGGATTGAAACTGATTCCAGGAATAGAGAAAGTGTATCTGTTGTATAGCTCCAAATACAAACAAAGTGCTGTAACTGTTCAAGAATACTTATTGAAGGGAGATACTCCCTGTTATCTGAAAGCTGTAGATGAATATGATTTTCAATCAACCAGTAATATGATCCTGAAGATAGTTGAGGATGAAAGAAAGGTTGGTCATCATGAATATTCATTGAATGTGACTGGAGGTACCAAACTTATGGCCTTTGCAGCCTATTCATCAGCATATTTCATCGGAGCAACGGTTTATTACGTAAAGGAAAGGAACGATATACCTTACGATGAGCGCCTGCTAACATTGATGACGACACAAGCTCCGGCCAATGAAACTACGAATAAGAAATGGAATGAGATCCTGAGATTCATTTATAGAAAAACGGTGAACAACGGATTTGTTACCAACACCGATATCAAAAATGAATTCAAGATGAGTGATAACCAGGTCTCGTACTACATCCGGGTATTCAGAAACAAAGGTCTGATTACAACAAGCAATGGTGTCTGTGATCCAAATAGTCAATCTATCAACTATCGCTTTAATAACATTAAACTAACTCAACAAGGTATGATGATAGCCAAATTCTCATGATTATCACCATGGTACATCCTATCTCGTTATGAACCGATTAGTTCATATTATATGTACCATCTTTCAGCATGGTACATATATGGCAGGATACGGAAAGACTCCGATCTTATTGTTGGGAATGCTGTCAGAAGTGTGCAGGCCGGTCGGCGGGCGCTGGTCCACGGCCCAACGCGCCACGCCGCCACGGCCCCTGTCGCCCGCACCCTCCGCTCTCTGAGGTTCGCTTCGGGTGCGCGCCGTACGCTCGCGCGTCCGTCGGGCGACATAAGGTGTTTGCAAATCGTTTGTAAAGAGTTTGTCGGAGATTGTCTTCGAGGGCCGTGGATGTCAGGCCACCTTCCTTGCGGCGATCTGGCGCATGTACTCCTCTGCTACGTTCTGGGGCTTGGAGGACATGATGTTGTCCATGACCTCCTTGTCCGATACAACGAGGGCCAGCTTCGGGGTGATGTCCCCGAAAGTGGACCCGTCCAGACGTAGCTGTTCCTTCAGATCGGGTATCAGAGGCTTCACCACGGGAGCATCCCTGGCGAATGCCCTGACCTTGTTCTCGAAGATATGCGACGCTGCCTCTCCGCATTGGTCGCAGGTCCCTGAGAACACGATGAGGGTCCCTCCGCAGTGGATGCATGTCCTCGTCACCCTGTACGACTCCTTGCCAACGGTCTTGATCATGTTGTTGGCCAGGACGCCGAAGTAGTTGTCACATATCTGAGAGAACTGGGGCTCCATGGCGTAGCCGAGCCAGTCGAAGCTTCCGATCTCTCCGACCATCCTTCCCTTGCCGAGGACCTCGTTGGCCTGGTCCTCCTCGGTGTACCTGAACATCCTATTCTTCGTCCTCTGATCGTTAGGATCGTCGTACGAGTTCAGACCGGGGAGGTAGTAGTTCAGGATCTTCGAGGTGTAGTCCTCGCTGGTGGGATTCCTCTCGTAGAGGCCGATTCCCTCATGGGTGGCCAGATAGGCCATGGTCAGCTTGACGGACTGCAACTGGTCCTTGGAATGGACCTTCTTGATCATCCAACCGGGATGGGTGTTCAGGAACTGGGCCGTGTCCAGGAAGCCGATCAGTATCCCGTGGAAATGGGGGCCGTTCTCCCACATGCAGTCCTTCATCCTCCAGGGATGGAATATGAGCCTTCCGCCGAGGCAGCCTACCTTGACCAGGTCCTGCTGTAGCCTTTTGCGGTACTTGTTGAACCACACATGCGACTGCATCATCCATCTGATCTCGTCCTGAGGGGGCGAGAGGATCCAATGCCCCACGTTCCCCGGGTCGATGCCCTGCTTCTCGCACAGGAGACGGTACTCGGTGAATCTCATCTCCACGCGGGTACCTGTCCTGAGGCAGGTGTCGTTCAGGCACACTGGGCATTTGGACGACCAGCAGTGGTTGTTCTTCCCTTTGAGGTAGTGGTACCTGGAGTTGACGCATGATGTGAATATGCGTCCCTTTTCCCCGGTGGTGCCCTTGATCCTCACAGGTCCGCAGTGGAGCCTCTTGGGACGGTCCAGATCGTGGCCCGGAGGTACCCAGGAGAGGAGCTCAGGTATCTCGTTAAGAGGGACATCGTCCGGATTGAAGTACGTCTCCTCGAAGGGGAACATCTTCACATACTGGATGACGGGATGCTCGTTCCTCTCGGCTATCCTGAACTCCAGCTCCTCGGCATCCATCTCGGATGTGTAGCCCTGGTCAAGAAGGTCCTGGAGGTCCATCTCAAAGCTCCTTCTTCTTGACGTTGCCCTCCACGTTAAGGTGTTTGCTCGGCCAGTCAATCGGGCCTAAGGCCTCTTCGGCTTCCTGCCTGTCGGACTCGTTCAGGAGACCTTTCCTGTCGAGCTCTATGGACAGATCCCTGTCGTCGAGGAGGAATCCGAAGTAATCCTCCATCTCCTCATCCGAGTAGAACTCCCTCAGAGCATCGAGACCGTAGAGCCTGATGATGACATCATCACGGTATTCCACGTTCCCGTAGTCGAAGACCAGGGGATCATAGTCCTCGCAAGGCTCATCCAGCTCCCCTTTGCTGTAGGGACATGGGTAGTACGAGCAGGTCAGACAGCACTTCTTCTCAAGAATCATCGATCTTACACCCCAGTGCTCTGAGCTTCGCTCTGATCTCCTCGATGTCCATCTCCTCCTTGGGGAATTCCATGTTCTCGATGGAGTTCCCGAGGTCGGTAAAGGATTTGCCGAGATCCTTGAACAGCTGCGCATCCACAGGAAGGTATGGGTGCATGTCCCCGACGATGAACGTCATCCTCGGCTGAGGCACCTTGTAGTCCTGCATCTTCTTATCGTAGTCCGCCACCATGTTCAGACCGACGAATATGTTCCCGTGCCTGAACTTGGTGATGGGTATTCTCATAGGAGGTTTCGAGACCGGTTTAGGGACTCCAAGCACCTCCTGCGCTTCCGAAATAATTGATTCATCTACCACGATAGTCATCTCCTCCGGTCACCCGGAGTCATATCTGCAAGGGAGGTGCTGCCAAGGCCGGTATGCAGACTACGGCCTTCCATGACATGGAATCATGGCCTCGGATGTTCTGTCTCGCCGTTCGCAGAATGGTGTTGGATTGATGGATCGCGGTGCTTCTTTCACTCAAGGGGCCGTGGTATGTATCGTGTTGTGTAATCCCCAAGGTACACCGTGTTGTCCTATGAATATCGGTTGAATAGAACGGCGACGCTCTTCTCTATTTCTGCTATCAATCTCCTTTTGTTCTCTATTTCAAGGGTATTCCAATGAGGTTGTCATATGTTCAATGAGCCTCTTTATGACAAGGGGAAGGGCCATACTTACCGATCCACTACGGTGAATGTCGAATAGGAAACTGTGACCAGTTTTCCGCTCCTTTCCGATTCTTCTTTGATCAGAGATCATCAAGGAAACGGGAGGTATTCGACATCGGAAGAGAGAGCTTACGCTAGAGGGGCGACAAGGCAATTATAGCATCCAACTACGGGGCCAAAAATGGTCCCCATAATATGGTACTGTGCAAATTTCGCCCCAGAAGTTTAAACGGCTCTCCGCCGGAGATGCTGGATAAGGATGGTCCCCACTCCCTGATTTGAACAGGGGATCTGCTGATTTCAGCGGCTGTATCGGATCTCTCCGAGAACACTCTACAGTCAGCCGCTCTGGCCAGGCTAAGCTAAGTGAGGA
>JAVERT010000009.1:0-93180 GCA_034006985.1 Gudongella sp. | reverse complement strand
AGCATAGGTAAAAGTACAATTGTTCCAATTCCAATGTTAATCTTTAGTGTACCAATAATTTCAGAAATAACTGAAATAATTAATACAGAAATAACTAAGTTGATAATAGATGATTTTTTCATACCATTCCTCCCTATATTTTATTTAGAATCTACAACTCTAATTCACCTCCATTCTTAATCACTCAATTATAGTCGTACTTTAATATGATAATATAGTGAATTAACTATTACTAAATATTTTATACTTTTTTTGAATATTTACAACTTTTTAACTAAAATTTTATATTTTGAAAATCTATATAAAAAAATTCTGAAAACATTTTATTGTCCTCAGAATTTCCCTTTATAAATAACATCTTATATTTATACTAAATAATCAAATACTGTTTGAATAAATAATGCTGCTCCTATTTTAAAATAACTTTCATCAATATCAAATTTTGAATTGTGATGAGAATAAATCTCTCCATTTATCTCTTTAGGATTATTTAAAAAGAAGAAAGTTCCTGGTGCCTTCTCTAAAAAATAAGCCATATCTTCTCCGCCCATTACAGGCTCTTTCATCTCTAATATCTTATCTTTTCCAACTATTTTTTCAGCAGAAGACTTAAAGAATTTAGTGAATTCTTCATCATTTATTAGTGGTGGGTACTTAAATTCGTAAGTTAATTCAGCATCACCTTGCAATGACTCTGCTATTCCTTTACTCAATTCGCCAATTCTCTTTGCAATTCTACTTCTTGTCTCTCTATTTAAAGTCCTAACTGTCCCCTCCATCTCAACTACATCAGGGATGATATTTTGATTAAATCCTCCCTCTATTCTACAAATTGAAAGTACAACTGGGTCTACTGGCTTAGTTTCTCTACTAACAAGGGTTTGAAGAGCGGTTCCAATCTGGAAAGATATTGAAATTGGATCTACAGAATCATGTGGATATGCTCCGTGAGCTCCTTTTCCTTTAATCTTAAGAAGTATCCTATCCATTGATGCCATCATTGGTCCATACTTGATTCCAATCATCCCTTTTGGTATTTCTGGGAATATATGACCATTGTGCAGACCCATTACCGCATCAACATGTGGATTTTCCATTGCACCTTCTTCAATCATAGGAAGAGCTCCCCCTGGATATTCTTCTCCAGGTTGGAATAGTAGCTTTACGCTTCCTTTTAATAAATTTCTATGTTCTTGCAAGACCTTTGCAGCACCAAGTAGCATAGCAGTATGACCGTCATGTCCACATGCATGCATTTTACCATTATCTGATGCGAAATCCAGACCAGTTTCTTCTTTAATTGGTAGCGCATCCATGTCAGCTCTCAATGCTATTACTGGGCCATCATTTTCTCCATGAATTAAACCTACGATAGCATTTCCATCAACCAATGTCTTAAACTCTATTCCTAATTCTCTTAAAACATTTTGTACATATGCACTTGTATTTGGAAGTAACAACCCTAACTCAGGTATTTGATGAAGATCTCTTCTCCATTTAATCATATCTCTTTCTATTGCTGCAGTTGCATTTAATATATCCATGATTACCTCCTATTTTATATTATTTATTTTATCAATTTACAAAACCCATCTACTTTTTCTTCAATAGTCTTTCCGTCAGCGGATTTCGGCTCTTTAAAATCTATAGTACCCATTATCTCATTTCCTTTTAAGTGTTCCTTAAAATTAGTAAAACACTTCTCAGAACTTCCTCCTTTATTACAGGCAAATAAGAATATTCTTTTATTCTTAATTGTACTATTAGTTAAAAAGGTTAGCATAGGTGGTGTAAATCCACCCGCCCAAATAGGTGTTCCGAAAATAAGGGTGTCATATTCTGTTAAATCTACTTGCCCATTTAAAAGTTCAGGCTTTTCTTTAAACATAACACTTTTTCCACCCCAAATAAATTTCTTAAATCCCTCTTTAGGTATTTCTTCTTTTGGTTCTAATTTTATTAGTTCTGCCCCTGTTTTTTCTGATATCATATTTGCAACTAATTCTGTATTTCCTTCAAGTGAATAATAAATTATTGCTGCTTTCAAAATAACACTCTCCATTCTTATTTATAAAAAAACCGTCCCAAAAATTATTCTGAAACGGTATCGTCCTCTATTAGAATCTCCTAGATTCATGCATTGTTTTTTCTAATATTCCAATAGAATCTAATGACTTCCCAGTACCTATTGCTACACATTCTACTGCATTGTCAGCAACTCTTGTAGTAATACCAGTTCTTTCCTGAATAAGCCTATCTAGACCTTTTAGCAAGGCTCCTCCGCCTGTTAAATACATCCCAGCACTACTTACATCCGAAGAAAGTTCTGGCGGTGTTTTTTCTAATACCCAATGTATCGCTTCAATTATTTCATTTACTGGCTCATATAACGCTTCTAACATATCATTTGAAGACACACTCACATTTAACGGCAGACCTGTCAACAGATTTCTACCCTTAATCTCCATAAATATTTCTTCTTCAAAAGGGTATGCACAGCCAATTTGAATTTTTAAGTTTTCGGCTGACCGTTCGCCAATCATCATATTATATTTTTTTCGTATATACCTAGTTATGGCTTCATCCATCTCATCACCAGCGGTTTTAATTGATTTACTAACAACAATTCCACCTAATGAAATAACAGCTACATCGGATGTACCTCCACCAATATCTACAATCATATTTCCATCTGGTAGAGTAATATCTAATCCTGCACCAATAGCTGCAGCTATTGGTTCTTCTATAAGGTATGTTTTCTTTGCACCAGCTTCGTTGCTAGCTTCCATAACTGCTCTCTTTTCCACCTCAGTAATTCCGCTTGGAACACAAATAATTATTCTTGGTCTAAAAAACATTTTACCTAAAGATTTTTGAATAAAATACTTTAGCATTCTTTCTGTTATACTGTAATCAGAAATTACACCATCCTTTAATGGCCTTATAGCCACTATGTTTCCTGGCGTTCTGCCAAGCATATTTCTTGCCTCTTCACCAACTGCAAGAAATTTATTTGTATAATTATCAATAGCTACTACTGATGGTTCCTTTAAAACTATTCCTTTTCCCTTGACATAGACTAATACACTAGCCGTACCAAGATCAATACCTACATCAGCTCTAAATGCGCACATACCTTTCCTCCTTCGACAGATATTTATTTATTTATTTATAAATCTTTAAATGTCTTACGGTACATCTTTGCTCCTAAGCTTGTAAACTTAGCCTCTATGCCATCATATCCTCTATCTATATGATAAATATTTTCTATTTCAGTCGTTCCTTCAGCCACCAAACCTGCTAAAACTAATGCTGCTCCTGCCCTTAAATCAGAAGCTTTAACTTTAGCTCCTTTAAGATGTTTAACCCCTTTTAAACTAGCTGACCGATCATCAATTTCTATATCAGCACCCATCTTTTTAAGCTCATCTACATGCATAAATCGATTTTCAAAAACAGTCTCCATTACTTTGCTCTCCCCTTCTAGGGTCGACATAAGTGCCATAAATTGTGCTTGCATGTCTGTAGGAAATCCTGGATAAGGCAGTGTCTTAATATCTATTGCATTGAGTTTACCCGTAGCAATAACTCTAATGCTATCTATTCCCTCTTCTATTTCACATCCAGCTTCTTTTAATTTAGCAGTTATTGGCTTTAAGTGATTATTGATAACATTGTCAACGGTTACATCACCACATGTAATTGCTGCTGCTACCATAAATGTGCCAGCTTCAATTCTATCAGGAATAATTGAATGCATTGCTCCACCTAGCTTTTTTACACCTTTTATTTTAATCGTTGATGTTCCCGCACCTTTTATATCTGCACCAAGTTTATTTAAAAAGTTAGACAAATCAACTATTTCAGGTTCCATTGCAGCATTATCTATTACAGTTTCGCCTTGTGCCATAGTAGCAGCCATCATAATATTCTCTGTTGCCCCTACTGAGGGAAAATCCAAATAGATTTTATCTCCTACCAAATTTTCTACTGTTGCTTCAATATTGGTTTCATCTACTACAATTTTCGCACCCAATGCTCTAAATCCTTTTAAATGGAGATCAATAGGTCTAGTTCCAATTGCACATCCTCCAGGCAATGAGTTTTTAGTCTTACCCATTCTAGTTAATAATGGTCCCATTACTAAAAATGATGCCCTCATTTTACTCATAAGCTCATAACTTGTTTCATGACTATTTACATTTGCAGAATTTATTTTAATTACATTTTCATCCAAATATTCAACTTTGCTTCCCAAAGAAACCAAAACTTCACACATCAATTCAACATCTTTTAGCTTAGGTACATCTTCCAGAATTATATCTTCTGTACCTAAAAGCGATGCTGCAAGTATTGGTAAAGCTGCATTTTTCGCTCCACTTATCCTAACTGTACCCTTTAATGGAGGGCTTTTCTCCACTAAAATCTTATCCAAAAAAATCTCCCCCTATATATTCCAAATTAGCTCCTCGCGAGCCATAAAATTTCAACATTATACACTAATCATACCTCAATACTCGAATAGTTCCCATTAACTTCTATATTATATCATTTATGTATTGACTTTGCATTAAAAAAGTGTCAAAAGGCACTTTCACTATAAAAGTCTAAGATTAATACAAAACACTCCCTTGAAAAAAAGAGAGTGTTCATCATATTTTTATTATACAATTCCTAGTTTATTAAGCTCACTTACTATCACATCTACTATTTTTTCTGATGCAGTACCGTCACCATAAGGATTTACCGCTTTTGCCATCTTTTCATATTCCTTATTATCCTCTAATAATCTTACTAAATTATCATAAACATCTTTATAGTGAGTTCCAACAAGCTTTGCAGTACCAGCTTCTATCCCCTCTGGTCTTTCAGTTTCTTCTCTAACTACTAATACAGGTTTCCCAAGTGCTGGTGCTTCTTCTTGAAGCCCACCCGAATCAGTAACTGCCATATATGCCTTTGCCATTATATTTGTAAAAGGTGCATAGTCTAGTGGTTCAGTTAAAAGTACTTTAGGGCTGCCCGCAAATACTTTATTAGCAATTTCTCTTACCCTAGGATTTAAATGAACTGGAAAGACTACGAGCACATCATCAAATAAGCTAATTGCATCTTTTACTGCATTAAATATGTTTTCCATCGATTTGCCAAGGTTTTCTCTTCTATGACTTGTTAAGAGTACTACTCTTTTATTCTCAAAATCTATATTATTGAGCCTTTCATCTTCAAATATGTAATCCTTCTTTACTGCGTATTTAAGAGCATCTATTACTGTGTTCCCCGTTATAAATATCTTTTCTTCAGGGTATCCTTCTCTTAAAAGGTTTTCTCTATTTGCATTTGTTGGTGCAAAATGAAAGTCCGTTAAAACACCTGTTAATTTTCTATTTGCTTCTTCTGGATATGGTGAGTAAAGATTGCCACTCCTAAGTCCAGCTTCAACATGGCCAATTCTAACTTTTTGATAAAATGCAGCCAAGGCTCCAGCAAATACAGTTGTGGTATCACCTTGAACAAGTAAAATATCTGGCTTTTCTTTCTTTATAACATCCTCTAACCCTTTAAGTGAATTTGTTGTTATGTCAGTTAGTGTTTGTCCTGGTTTGAAAATATTAAGATCGTAATCAGGTTTGATTTCGAATAAATCTATAACTTGATCTAGCATTTCTCTATGTTGAGCAGTTATACAAACTACTTGTTCAATATCCGATCTCTTATAGATAGCTTTTATAATTGGTGCCATTTTTACGCCTTCTGGTCTTGTTCCAAATACAGTCATTATTTTCATTTTTGGTTTTCCTCCTCTTTGCTCTTTGATGAAAACATCCCTAATCTAAATGCAAAAAACAGAGCAACTACAAATAGTATCGCTGACATAAATACAGCCTGAGAGCTATTTGCCTTTGATACTAGTACAGCAAACAACCCAAAAATACCTGATATTCCATATAGAATCAAAACTGTTTGTTTCTGAGTGAAACCTTTTTCTAAGAGTCTATGATGAAGATGGCTTTTATCCGCAGCCATTATCGATTGACCTTTTAACAATCTTCTAAATATAGCAAATGTTGTGTCAAAAATAGGTACTCCCAATATAATAATTGGTATAATCATAGCAATTGTTGCAACGCTTTTAAGAGCGCCTTCAATTGAAATAACCGCCAACATATACCCTAAAAAAAGCGAGCCTGTATCTCCCATAAATATTTTTGCAGGGTTAAAGTTAAAGGGTAAAAATCCTAAGCATGCTCCTGCAACAAGTGCAGCTAATACCCCAACAAAATCTAATTCCATTTTAATTGCTACAAACATAAATGAAAGACTGGATATAAATGCAACTCCTCCTGCGAGCCCATCTAGCCCATCTATAAGATTTAGTGTATTGGTAATCCCTACTATCCAAAATATTGTAATCGGGATAGCCAACCAGCTTAAGTTAAAAGACCCTTGTCCAAATGGATTTGTAATAAAGTCAATATTTACACCACCCCATATTGCTATCCCTGCAGCAATTATCTGATAAGCTAACTTTTCTTTTGGTGTCGTTCCCCTTATATCATCTTTAATTCCAGATATTAGAATCAAAGTTGCACCAATTAGAATCGCTATAAACGTTCTATCTTTTGGAAGAAATATAAACATACCAACAACTACTGCTATATACATAGCTAATCCACCCATTAAAGGCATAGCTACTTTGTGAACTCTTCTCGCATCTTTGGGGATATCCATAGCCCCAATTTTTATTGCAAATTTTATTACAGCTGGCGTTAAGACTAAAGCCATCAAAAATGTCGCTAAAAATGGAAGTAAAACTTTTTGCATAATAAAATCTCCTAAACTAGTAATATATAGATGATATCTAACTCTCTATTATAAGTCAAACAAAAGAAAAAAGAGCAGCAAAAACTGCTCTTAGGTTTACTTTACTTAGTTCCAAATAATCTATCGCCTGCATCTCCTAAACCAGGAACGATATAAGCGTGATCATTTAATTTTTCATCAAGGGCTGCTAGGTATATATCAACATCTGGAGCAGCTTTTTGCACAGCAGCTACGCCTTCTGGAGCTCCTATCAAACATACGAGTTTTATATTCTTTGCTCCATTCTTTTTTAGAAAACTAATAGCCGCAATAGCTGACCCACCAGTTGCTAACATTGGATCTAGTATAATTAAATCTCTATCTGCTATATCCATTGGAAGCTTGCAATAATACTCAACTGGCTTTAGTGTTTCAGGGTCTCTGTAGAGCCCTATATGCCCAACTTTTGCAGCTGGAATAAGATTCAACATTCCATCAACCATTCCAAGACCAGCTCTAAGAATAGGCACAAGCCCTACTTTCTTGCCTGCAATAACTGGAGACACCATCTTTGTTATAGGTGTTTCTATTTCAATTTCCTCTAATGGAAAATCTCTTGTTACTTCATATGCCATCAATGTTGAAAGTTCTGTAACTAGCTCTCTAAAATCTTTAGATCCTGTGTTTATATCTCGTATCATTGTAATTTTATGCTTGATAAGTGGGTGATCCATTAAGACTAATTTTGACATAAAACCTCTCCCTTCAATTTTTCATCTTCAATATTATACCACAAATCTATCTTCTATTTCACTAATTTTATTTACTCGTCTTTCATGTCTTCCCGCCTCAAATTTTGAATTTAGGTATGTTGTTAAGATTTCCTTTGCTAAATCTACTCCTACTACGCGCCCTCCAAGAGCTATCATATTTGCATCATTATGAGCTCTACTCATTTTTGCGGAATAAACATCTCCGCATAATGCACATCTTATTCCTTTTACCTTATTAGCAGAAATAGAAATACCAATTCCAGTACCACAGATAACAACTCCACGTTCAACCTCTCCGTTTATAACAGCCTTTGCAACTAATTCTCCATAATCTGGGTAATCTACTGAATCAGTGTTAAATGTTCCAAAATCTACAACTTCAATATGCTTTTCTTCCATAAAAGTCTTTAATTCTTCTTTTAAAGCAAAACCTCCATGATCGCTTCCTATTCCTATTTTCACTAAATCTCCTCCTCATCTATTTTTTCCAACAGTGCAAATACAGCATCTTCTAACTGTATTTTCACTCTTTCATAATCATCTATAGAACCACCAAATGGGTCTTCTACATCAAGTGCTTTGTACTCTGTAAATTCTAATAACAAATGGGTTTTGCTCTTTGCTTCTGGGTACATTCCTTCAACCATATTTAAATGAGATTTTGTCATAACAAGAACTAATTCAGCCCAATCTATCAATTCCTTTGTTAGCATTTTAGATTGATGTTCTTTTATACCTATATTGTCTATTGTTTCTATCGCATTAAAACTTGCTGATTGACCTTCTGGTGCAAATACACCTGCAGAATCCACCTCTATTTTCAGTCCTCTTTTGGTTGCTATATCTCTTAGCAATGCTTCAGCCATTGGACTTCTACAAGTATTGCCTGTACAAACAAATAACACTCTCATAAAATGACCTCCTATACATAAACCATATTCCCACCAGATGCCTTTTCTAATCTATTCATTATAGCCATTCCAATATTTCCCTCATCTGTACCTTCACATAGAATTATACCCACATTCCACTCATCAAATTTTCTAAGTGCATTGAAAAGTCCATGAGCAATTGCCTCTTTGTCTTTTTCGCTTCCCATCACGATTTGAGAAAACTCCTTAAAGTTTTCTTTATTCTCTTCAAAACACATAATTCCAACATTTTTTCCTAAAACTTTTTCCTTATTAGCTCTAGCTAAAATCTCTTTAACACGTTTTTCTCTTTTGCCAATATAAACAATCATCTCTGCTTTTGGTGCGTAATGACGATACTTTTGCCCAGGTGATTTTGGAATAAGAATTTTATTATCATTTTCTAAAAGTGCTGGATCAATAACTACGTTAGGCAGTTCTTCTTTAATCTGTTCGATTGTTATACCACCAGGTCTTAGAATCATAGGAATTCTTTCAGTCAGATCAATAACACTTGATTCAAGTCCAACTCCAGTTTCTCCACCATCTATAATAAAAGAAATTCTTCCATCCATATCCTCTATAACATGTTCAGCTCGAGTTGGGGATGGTCTACCTGATGTATTTGCAGACGGAGCTGCTATAGGGGTATTTGACTCTTTAATCAAAGCTAATGCAATTGGATTACTAGGCATTCTTATTGCAACACTGTCCAATCCAGCTGTTATTATATCAGGAACTATATCACTTTTCTTTAAAACTAGAGTCAATGGCCCTGGCCAAAATCGATTTATCAAAATGTATGCTTCTTTTGGAATCTCTTTTACAAGTCTCTCTAGCATAGCTATGGAATCTACATGTAATATAATTGGGTTATCCGATGGTCTTCCCTTTGCTAGATATATTTTTTCAACAGCTTCTTTATTTAGCCCATCTGCTCCAAGCCCATAGACAGTTTCAGTTGGAAAAGCGACAAGTTTCCCAGCTTTTATATCTTCTGCTGCCTGTTTAATTAAGCCTATATCTTTTTTTGCATCTTTTATTATTTCTATTCTAGTTATCATAGTATGCGCCTTTCATATTAAAATACAAATAAGTGTTTTCAACGATAGCAAAGCTATCTGAGCCTCTTTTTATATATTATAGAAAGTTTAGCTTTCTGTAATATGCAAAAAAGAGGGTTTCCCCTCTTAGCTGAGCTCCTGCATTTTATCTGCTTGATCTGATGTGATCAATGCATCGATCATCTCATCAAGATCTCCATCTACAAAGTTATTCAACTTATAAAGAGTAAGATTTATTCTATGATCAGTAACACGACCTTGTGGGAAGTTATAAGTTCTAATTCTTTCAGATCTGTCTCCCGTTCCAACTTGCCCTTTTTTCATTTGAGCAAGCTCTTTGTTTTGCTCCTGAAGTTTCAAATCATATAGTTTTGACTTTAATATTTTAAGCGCTTTGTCCTTATTCTTTAACTGGCTCTTTTCATCCTGACAGGAAACTACTATTCCAGTTGGAATATGAGTCATTCTTACTGCTGAGTCAGTTGTATTTACTGACTGGCCACCATTACCTGACGATCTAAATACATCTACTCGTAATTCACCTGGCCCTATCTCAATATCAATATCCTCTGCCTCTGGCAAAACAGCAACTGTTACTGTAGATGTATGAATCCTTCCACTTGACTCAGTCTCAGGTACCCTCTGAACTCTGTGAACACCAGATTCATATTTTAATCTACTATATGCACTCTTACCTTTAATCATAAATATTACTTCTTTATACCCGCCAATCCCAATCTCATTGGTATTCATAATATCAATTTTCCAGCGATTTCTTTCAGCATATCTTATAAACATACGAAAGAGTACACCTGCAAATAAAGCAGCTTCATCTCCAC
The DNA here is from genome assembly GCA_034006985.1 of Gudongella sp. Classification (GTDB taxonomy): domain Bacteria; phylum Bacillota; class Clostridia; order Tissierellales; family Tissierellaceae; genus Gudongella. The sequence goes on along the minus strand of JAVERT010000009.1, from coordinate 82,789 downwards.
CTGCACCACCACGAATTTCCACTATAACATTTTTATGGTCATTAGGATCTGTAGGAATGAGCATAACTCTTATTTCTTCTTCAATTTCAGTTACATTTTCTTCAAGTCCCTTAACTTCTTCTTTAACCATTTCTTTCATATCATCGTCAAGCTTATCATGAAGCATCATCTTCGCATCGTCAAGTTCTGATAAAACTCTAGTATATTCTCTATACTTTTCAACAATTGGCTCTATATCCGATTGTTCTTTCATTACTCTTTGCCATTCTTCTCTATCTTCATTAATTAAATCTGGATCCATTGTTTTTTGAACCAGTTCTTTATATTTATCCTCTAAAAACGCTAATTTTTCTAACACTATTAAAACCTCTCTCTATATAAAATAGTAATCTCTCAACATCATTATATTATGCTTAATGCTATTTTACAAGTAAGCTAGCCCTCATCTGCTTTTATAATAAATCTATGGTAAATTACAGAAATTACCGCACCTGCAATTACAACCCAAACTGGACTTATACCAATAAATATTATAATAAAAATTGTTCCAATTGCGACAAATAATTTAAGGTAAGTTCTTTTTGTTTTAATCCACATTTTATATACAGCAGCTAATATAAGCGCAACTATAGCGGGTCTTATGCCTGAAAACACTTTTTCTACTATCAAATTATCCCTAAACTGTATAAAATATGCAGCAATAAGAAGAATTATAATAAATGAAGGTAATACTGCGCCTAAAGTTGCTGAAAGTGCCCCTTTAAACCCTAGTATTCTATATCCTACATATACACTGGTATTTACAGCGACAGGACCTGGAGATGCTTGAGCTAGTGCAATCGCATCCATAAATTCCTCTTCACTAATAAGACCTTTTTTCTCAACAATTTCCTTTTGAATAATTGGGAGCATTGCATAGCCTCCTCCAAAAGTAAATGCTCCTATTTTAAAAAACGTTAAAAATAAATCAAAAAGCATTTAAGTCCCCCCTAATAAAATACAATCCCTAATGCACCTGCAACAACAATTGCTAAAATCGGATTGAATTTTTTAAACGCTACAATATAAAATAATAGTACCGCAATCAATACAGATGGAATGTCTACGAAAGTTGTTCTCCCCACGCTTATAGCTGCAGCTGCAATAAGTCCAAGTACAACTGGTCTGATACCCATAAATATCCAATCAACATATGGTGAGTTTTTAAATTTAAATACAAAGTGAAAGATCATACTCATTACTATAAAAGAAGGTAACACAACCCCAAGTGTTGAAACTGTTGACCCTAATACTCCAGCTACTTTGTAACCCAAAAATGTAGCCGAGTTAATTGCTATTGGTCCAGGTGTCATTTCAGCAATTGCAAGAATATCTATATATTCTGAAGTTGTAATCCAGCTATGTACATGAATCACCTCTTCTTCTATTAATGGTAGCATTGCATAGCCTCCACCAAAGCTAAATGCTCCTATCTTAAAAAACGACATAAATAACTCTAGTAGTATGTGCAAACTATCCCTCCTTACTTCATTGCTGATATAAGTCTATTTCTATCTTCTAAGTCATTCTTTGCATTTATACATTTGTACCCATAGTGACTTAATATACTTTCAACGCTACTCGCTTGATTATATCCAATTTCATAAACCAAAAGTCCGTTTTCCTTTAGATACAATTTAGCATCCTTTGAAATCGCCCTATAAAAATCTAAGCCATCCTCTCCACCACTTAAAGCTTCCTTTGGCTCAAATCCTCTCACATCTGCATCAAGTTCTTCAATATCTGCTTCAGGAATATAGGGTGGATTAGAAACAATAATATCAAAATAATTGCTGAAATTATTATTATTTAATGAAGAAAACAAATTACTTTTTATAAATTTTACATTTTCTAATTCTAGGCTTACTCTATTCTTTTCAGCTATCTTTAATGGTTTTTCAAAAAAGTCAATTCCAATTATATTGCCATTTGGAAAATTCTTTGCAATTGCAAGAGAGATTGCCCCGCTTCCAATTCCAATGTCCAAAAGACTAAATGGATTTTCCCCAAATATATTATTAATATATTCTATAATATATTCAACTATTATCTCAGTATCTCCTCTGGGTATTAAAACACCTTCTTCAACAAAGAGATTCATCCCCATAAATTCTTTTTCATTCAATATATATGCCATCGGAGTACCTTTTTTTCTTAACGCTATGATATCTCGAAACTTTTCCGAAATTTCCAAAGATATTTCTTCATCTGAATGCCCATAAAGATAAGACTTATCTACCTTTAATAAATAGGATAGAATAAGCCTTACTTCAAGTTGAGCATTTATATCTTTTTTTAATCGGAGCTCATTTACTCCTTCTAAAAGCAGATCTTTAACTACCACAAGTCTGCCTCCCTATCTTCAGGTATAACAGCTATTAAAGATTTTATAGCTACTTCGATTTGAGAATCATCTGGTTCTTTTACAGTTGCAAATTTTTGAACCATTAAACCAGGGTAGCTTAACGCATAACAAAATTTAGTATCGCTTCTTCCTATATATTTATTTATCTCATATGATATCCCTGCAATTACAGGAAACATTAAAATTCTTGTTACAATCCTCAATAGTGGATTTGGCCAACCAAAGAATGACAACACCAATATACTTACAACCATAACCATAAAAAGGAAACTCGTTCCACATCTAGGATGAAGTATAGGAAATTTTTTAACATTCTCTACAGTCAATTCCATTTCATTTTCATAACAATGTATACTCTTATGCTCTGCACCGTGATATTGAAAAACTCTCTTTATATCCTCCATTTTAGAAACTCCTATAACATAAGCTAAGAAAATAACGATTCTAAGCACACCTTCTACAAGGTTAAGAGCTATTGGACTCTGAATACTATTTTTAAAAATACTTGTAATTAAATTTGGCAAAACCATAAATATCCCTATAGTTAAAGCTAAAGATATTACTACAGCAATAGTCATCTCAACATCCGCAGCTTTTTCTTTAAATATTTTCTCTAAAAATGATTTTTTAGGATTTCCATCTTTATCCATTACTACTTCATCTTCAAAGAATTCTGCTGAATACATTAAAGCTCCTGTACCAATTTTAAGTGCATCAATCAAACCCACTACTCCTCTTATAAATGGAAGTCTGAATATTTTATGTCTTTTTGCAAGAGACTTAACTGGTTCTACTTTAAGTTCTATTTCTTTATTGGGCTTTCTAACAGCTATTGCTATTTTTTCAGGCCCTCTCATCATAACACCCTCTATAATTGCCTGACCACCAATGGTAGTTTTGTGTTTTGGCGACATAGAAGTGCTCTTTAACTTATTCATGTGTTCACTCCTCACTACTCCTAAAAAAATAAAGGTTAGATGCACATGCAACTAACCCGGTTGGCGGAGAAATTAATCCATATTGTATTTCTTTTTAAATTTCTCTACACGTCCACCACGTTCCATAAATTTTTGTTTCCCTGTAAAGAATGGATGGCACTCAGAACAAATTTCTACCCTTAACTCATCTTTAGTTGAGCCAGTTGTGAATGTATTGCCACATGCACAAGTTACGGTTACTTGTTTGTATTCTGGATGTATATTCTCTTTCATCGCGTTTCACCTCTCTCTAAGCTTTAAGTATCTATAATTTTAGTCACTATCTCATATAACCATTAAATTATAGCATAATACATAGAACAATTCAACTAAATCCAAACATTATTTCTAATTTTATCTATAAACTCATCATTGGATTTACTTTGGACGAGTTGCCCTATAAATGCTTCTGTTACATCTTGAGTACTAGTGTTGCCAAGTGCCTTTCTGATTGACCAAACAGTTTCTAATTCTTTTTGAGTCATTATTAAATCTTCTTTTCTAGTTCCAGATTTATAAATATCTATAGCTGGGAAAATTCTTTTTTCAGAAAGTTTTCTATCTAGATGTATTTCCATATTACCTGTACCCTTAAATTCTTCAAATATAACATCATCCATTCTACTTCCAGTTTCCACAAGTGCAGTGGCAAGAATTGTTAAGCTCCCACCTTCCTCAAGATTTCTGGCAGCACCAAAAAATCTCTTAGGCTTGTGAAGTGCACCTGGATCTAATCCTCCGGAAAGTGTTCTTCCCGATGCTGGAATTGTAAGATTATATGCTCTTGCGAGTCTTGTAATGCTATCTAATAATATTACTACATCTTTACCATGTTCTACAAGTCTTTTCGCTCTTTCAAGAACAATTTCTGCTACCTTAGTATGATTTTTTGGCAATTCATCAAAAGTTGAATATACTACATCGCCCTTCACTGATCTTTTCATATCAGTTACTTCTTCTGGTCTCTCATCTATAAGCAATATAATTATCTCTACTTCTGGATGATTTTTTGCGATTCCATTTGCAATCATTTTTAGAAGAGTAGTCTTACCTGCTTTTGGAGCTGCAACAATCATTCCCCTCTGCCCTTTCCCAATTGGAGCTACAAGGTCTATCATCCTAGTTGCATATTCTTTAGATTCTGTTTCTAATAACAAGCGTTCAGTTGGATATATTGGTGTAAGGCTATCAAAATTTGGTCTGTTAATCGCAGTGTTTGGAGGAAGGTCGTTTACTGCCTTTATATAAAGAAGTGCATTAAACTTTTCACTAGCCTTTGGAGGGCGAGTAATACCCGTTATCTTATCTCCTGTATCGAGATGGAATCTCCTGATTTGAGAAGGCGATATATATATGTCATCCTCCCCAGAAAGATAGTTATCTCTCCTTAAAAATCCATATCCATCTTGATGAAGTTCGAGTATACCTTCTGCAACATTTACATCTTCTAACTTATCCATTTCTTCTGATGCTTTATCAGAAATATCTTCTAAATCATCTAGTTCGCTATTGTTATGTCTTATTTTTTCTTGTTTCTCTTCGGATTCTTCTTTTTCTTCTTTTTCTTCCATTTCAGCTTCCTTATTGGCACTGTTTTCCAGAGCCAGAATAAGTTCATCCTTCTTTAACTTATAGTAGTTTGGAATGCCAAACGACTTTGCAATCTCTTTAAGCTCTGAGAGCTTCTTTTTCTTTAATATATCATGATCCAAGCTATCACCTCTTTTAATATATGGACTTTAAACAATTTATGTATTGGAAAAACTATTCTTGAAAAATTCTAATAGATATTTATATGGAAGAATTAATAGATAAGTTCGTAAAAAAAAATTGATACTACGGTTGCAGTATCAATTATATCATATTTTTATTTAAATACTAAGCATTAAATGGTTTTAGTCCTAAAATTTCTCTTGCCTCGGTAGGAGTTGCGATTTCTCTACCTAATTCTTTTGCAATTCTTACTACTTTTTCAACCATTTCACCATTGGATTTTGCTAAAACGCCTTTAGAAATATAAGTGTTATCTTCGAATCCAACACGAACATTTCCTCCCATAGCAATTGTCATAGCAGCTATTAAAAATTGATTCCTGCCAAGTGCAGCGGCTGTCCAAGTTGAACCCTCTGGAATACTATCTACCATAAATGCAAGATCTCTTGCTGTGGCTGACATTTGAACTCCTAACACAAAGTCAAAATGCATTGGTTTTTCTATAAAACCTTGCTTTTCAAACTTAATTGCATAGTCTATCATACCTTTATCAAAAACTTCAATTTCTGGTTTTATATTTCTTTCAATCATTATTTTACCAAAGTTCTTAATTGTATTTTCAGTGTTTACAAATATTTCATCTCCACCAAAGTTTAAGGTTCCACAGTCAAGAGTTGCCATTTCTGGAGATAATTCAGTTGGTTGAAGTCTCTCTTCATCAGTCATTCCTACTGCTCCACCGGTTGAAGGTTGAATGATTACATCGGGACATCTTCTTCTAATTTCATCAATACACTCTTTAAATCGAGCTTTGTTTTGTGTTGGCCTTCCATCATCTTCTCTTACATGCAGATGTATTATGCTGGCACCAGCTTTATAAGCTAATTCAGCTTCTCTACCGATTTCTTCTACAGTATATGGGATAGCAGGGTTTTGTTCCTTAGTAACCTCCGCACCACTAATAGCTGCAGTTATTATTAGCTTTTCCATTAATTTACCCCCCTTTTGTCAATTCACAATGGACGATTCACAAATCACAATTTAAAAAATTAGATTCAATAGCATTTCGGCCCAGCAAAACTAGCCTCTACGGTTTCTTGTCATCCTGAGCGTAGCGTGAGTATCTTTTTTTGTCTTTAATCTTTTCATTGTGAATTGTGATTTGCAATCTGTGAATTGTCCTTACTTTCTTTTCTTATCTTTTGTTACAACACAAGTTCCTTCTGCTCTACATACTACTAATGGTTCATCTAATACATCACAAGCTGAATCATTAATATCTGGTCTTGTAACAATTACTTTTCTTGCTTCAAAGCTCATTTTCCTAGATGTATTCCCTATTTTTGTTATTTCTCCTACCGCTTCAATATAATCTCCTGCAAAAACTGGAGCTGTAAATTCTACTTTATCATATGCAACAAATAGTCCTTCATCACCATCTTGCCTAATTAAAAGTTCAGTTGCAACATCTCCAAATAAAGCTAACATTCTGGCTCCATCAACAAGATTTCCACCATAATGTGCATCATGAGCACTCATTCTAAGTCTTATCATTACTTTATCCATCTTAATTCCTCCTCCTTAGGTAACTTTGTTTCAATTATAACATAGGCAGTATTTTTAAGCCATATACTCTAACTCACATAAAAATCTTAATATAGAAGCTTTAATTGAATAATTCTTAACAATTTGATATTATTAGCTTATATACTTATGTCAAAACTGATAGTGTAAATATTTATATAAATTTTCAAAGGAGGGTATTATGAAACTTAGAGGTAATGTTTTAGTCGCACAAGGTGGAGGCCCTACAGCTGTAATAAATCAATCACTTATAGGCGTTGTTTTAGAGTCAAGGAAATTCCCACAGGTTGAAAAAATCTATGGAGCGCTTCATGGAGTCTCTGGTATTATCAATGAAGAACTTTTAGATTTAACTCAAGAAACAACTAACAATTTAGAAAAAGTAGCTTGTACACCTTCTTCTGCTCTTTATTCAACTCGGGATAAACCAGATGAGGAATACTGCGACAAAATTTTTAAAGTTCTTGAAGCTCACGATATAAGATTTTTCTTCTATATAGGAGGGAATGATTCTGCAGATACCGTAAGAATAGTCAATGAAAAAGCACGCGTATCTGGGTATGAACTACGAGCTATACATATACCAAAGACAATTGATAATGACCTTTTAGTAAATGACCACTGTCCAGGTTATGGTTCAGCCGCAAGATTTGTCGCTTCAGCTTTTATAGGTATTAATCTTGATGTAAAATCATTAGATGGGGTTTATATAGGAGTAGTCATGGGCAGAGATGCCGGATTTTTAGCAGCATCTTCTGCAATGGCTCAAAAATATCCCGATGATGGTCCTCACCTAATCTACTTACCTGAAAGACCATTTATAATTAAAAACTTCTTAAACGACGTTGATAAAGTCTTTAAAAAATATGGTAGATGTATTATTGCAGTCTCTGAAGGAATCCGAGATGAAGAAGGAACTCCTATGATTGCTCAACTTTCTGAAGATGTTGAAAGAGACAGTCATGGTAATATTCAGCTTTCAGGAAGCGGTGCATTGGGGGATCTTTTAGTACATACAATAAAACAAGGCCTTGGGATTAAGAGAGTTCGAAGTGATACATTCGGATACCTACAAAGATCTTTTATTGGTGTAGTTTCAGACGTAGATCAACAAGAAGCTAGGGAAGTTGGGGAAAAAGCAGCACAATTCGCACTATGGAATAATGTAGATGGCTCTGTAACAATTCATAGAACTGGCCTATATTCTGTAGATTATAAGCTTTCTCCACTAAGTGATGTTGCAAAATATACTCAATCAATGCCAGATAAATTTATAAATGAAGAAGGTAACCATGTAACCGAGGCATTTAAATATTATCTGCTACCTCTTTTAGGTTCAGATATGCCTCAAGCACATAGAATCAGAGCACCAAAAGTTGCTAAAAAATTAAACCTAGAATAATCACTCTGTATTTTCGAAAAGCTGCAAGTTAAATCTTGCAGCTTTTTAAAATATAAGTATATAAACATGTATATATTATTCTTTAGTTTCTCATAATTTTAAACAATTTGTAACTAATGCGATCTCACATTGTGATAGACTAATATTGTGAATAATAGGGGGGTGTATTACACTGGAGAAGTTTATACAACTAAAAGATGTAAAAAAAATATATCGCATGGGCGATGAAAAAATAAGAGCGCTTAATGGAGTTAGCTTAGATATTGAAAGAGAAGAATTTCTTTGCTTGATTGGAACATCAGGCTCTGGTAAAAGCACCCTCTTAAATATGATGGCTGGCCTTGAAAAACCAACAAAAGGCGAAATTATAATCAATAATTTACATCTGGAAAAAATGAATGAAAGACAACTTACAAAATTTAGGCAACTTAATGTCGGATTTGTTTTTCAATCTTATAATCTTATTTCAACTCTAACAGCTCTTGAAAATGTTAGCTTGGTTTTAACATTTAAAGGCGTTGCAAAATCATTAAGAGAGAAAGCAGCCACCAAGATGCTTAAAAATGTTGGACTTGGAAATAGATTGCATCACAAACCCTCTGAAATGAGTGGTGGGCAGCAACAAAGAGTTAGTATTGCAAGGGCTTTTGTCAGTAATCCAAGAATAGTGTTTGCAGATGAACCTACTGGAAACTTAGATACCAAAACTACAAGTGAAGTTATGGATATAATAACTGGTATGGCAAGAGAATTTAAGCAAACCTTAATAATTGTTACTCACGACCCTGAACTTGCAGGATATACAAATAGAATTGTCCACTTAAGAGATGGACAGATTGAAAAAATTGAAATAAATGAATTGACATTAGGAGGCTTAAAAATTGATGAAAAAGTATAGTATTATTTTTATGGTTTTAGTATTAATAATATCTGGATTGCCAATGACAGCTTTGGCTACAGAACCTGCTATAGAAGTTGAACCATCATACGAAAGACCAGATTTAGTCGTTGTAAGTGGTAACTCTGTTACTACAGAAGCAGGTGATAGCTTTGATTTAGAAATTGAACTTAAAAACACTGGAGATGTAACAGCAAGAGATATTACTGCAACTCTATCATCGGATTCATCAGGTATGGTTTATACCGACAAAGATGCTTATGATGAAATTAAATCAATATCCTCGGGGAAAAAAGATGAGGTTAACTTCGATATTGAGGTAGCTGACAAAGCTCCAAATGGCTCATATTCTTTAGAATTAGATATAGTATATTACAATTCTTCTAATGAAAAATATGAACTTTCTAAAACTATTTATATTAGGGTTCTCGCAAAAGATTCCCCTGATTTAATAATCACTCGAACTGATATAATGCCTTCCTCACAAGTTAATCCTGGAGATCAAGTTATAGTTGGATTTGAAATTGAGAATACAGGCGATGGTTTAGCAAAGGATATTAGAGTTAGTCTTCCTGAATTATCAAAAGAAACCTTCTACTTAACTAGTGGGACAAGTAACAAACGAATTGATGAAATTAGAAGTGGGAAAAAAGGCTATGTTTATTTTGAACTTACGGCGGCTGCTAGTTTAAGCTATGGAAACTATGAATTAGAAGTTGATTTAAATTACAAAAATGATGAAAATGTAGAAAATGATAGTAAAGAGTATTTCTCAATTAATATTTTAAAATCTGACCCTAAAGCTGCTAAGTTAATAATCAAAAATATAGTATATCCAACAGGCACTCTTTATAAAAATCAGCAAGTTAAATTGACATTTGAAGTTGAAAATATTGGGCCAACTCCTGCACTTGATATAGAAATAAATGCTAAGAGTCAGGATGAGTCAGGATTAGTTTCAAAAACACTAGGTCAAGCAAAATACGATGCACTTAATCCTGGTGAAACTCTATCTTTCCAGTTTTTATTTATAACTACTGAAGGAGGGGAAACAAAAAACTACCCTATTGATATAACTGTAGACTACACCGATGAATTTGTTGATCCTGATTTAAGAGATTCACTTCTTAGAACTATAGGAATATTCTTATATAACAGAGATACTTCTGGGGATAATATATCCACTCCAAAATTGATTATTGATAGATATGACTTTTCACCTAGCATAGTAAAAGCTGGCGAAAATTTTCAAATGAATCTATCCTTCTTCAATACTAATCAATCTAAAAGTGTTAAAAACATCAAAATATTTTTAACTGCTGAGGAAGAAACAGATTCTGGTTCTGTTTTCACACCAGTTAATAGTTCCAATACGTTTTATATAGATTCCATAGCACCTAAGGGAAAGGTCGATAAAGTTATTACAATGTACACCATTCCTGATGCAAAAGCGAAAACTTATACTTTAACTGCGAATTTTGAATATGAAGATAGCGCAGCCAATACCTATACAGCTGAAGAGCTTATAGGCGTTCCTGTAGTTCAGCAATCAAAGCTTGACTTAGGTGAAATAGTCTATCAACCTGAAGCATATATTGGTCAGCAAACTCCAATATCAATCGAATTCTATAATACTGGAAAAGTAACCTTGTATAATCTTATGGTAAAACTAGAAGGAGACTTCCAGAGTGAAAATGGTCAGTATTTTGTTGGAAATTTTAATAGTGGCGCAAATGACTTTTACGAGGGTTATGTAATACCTCAGGAATCTGGCCAACTCGAGGGTAATTTGGTTTTTACTTTTGAAGACTCTACTGGTCAAGAACAAGAAATCAAAGAGCCATTTTCATTAAATGTTGTGGAAATGCCTCCAATGGAATTCCCAGATGGAGAAATTCCAGATATGGAAGAACCTTCATTAATGTCAAAAGTTATGAAATTCTTGATACCTGGGTTAATCTTGATTGCTGTGATTATTGGGGTTATTCTATTTAGAAAAAAAAGAGCAAAAAAACATGAGAAGGATTTGGAAATAGATGAATAATTTAGACCTTATCTTAATGGGAGTTAAAAATCTATGGAGAAGAAAGCTTAGAACATTCTTAACTGTTTTAGGCGTAATTATTGGCGCAAGTTCAATTATAGTCATGCTGAGTTTAGGTTTTGGATTATCTCAAGCCTTTGAAGATCAAATTGCTCAATGGGGAGATTTGACCACAATAAACGTTCATCAAAGTTGGAATGATCCATCTATACCCTCACCTAGTATTGGAAAAGAAGTGAAACTTGATGATGCAGCAGTTGCTTCATTTAAAATGATTCCGCATGTTACAGCAGTTAGTCCAACACTCGAAACCTACGGTACGGTTATAAACGGAAAGTATATCGCGGGTATTCCTATAAAGGGTATTGATCCTGATACAATGGAAGAATTTAGTTTCGAAATTGGAGAAGGAAGATTGCTTGAAAAAAATGATGAAATGACGATAATATTTGGAAGCGATATGGCACAGAATTTCTATGATCCAAATGCACGAATTTGGAGAGAAATAAAGGTTGATCTTATGAAGGACAAAATGAGCTTAACCCTTGACCCAAACTATGGATATAACGATCCTAATGCTGAAAAAATAAACTACCCTGAGTATAAGTTAAAGGTTGCTGGAGTTTTAGCACAAGGGCAAAACTGGGAACATAGCTATGGAGTTTGGATGCCTATAAGCCAAGTACAAAAACTAATTAAAGAAAAAGAAAAAATTGAAAAAGTAAGACCTCAACCTGGTCAAAACAATTCTTCTGTATATCAACAAATTGACGTCAAAGTTGATGATATGAAAAACGTAGCTGATGCCCAGCAAACTATAAAAGATATGGGCCATGAAGCATATAGCTTAAATGATCAGCTTGAATCTATGAAAGGGACCGCTGGAGTAATTCAACTTGTACTAGGCGGAATTGGAGCCATTTCTTTACTTGTAGCTGCAATTGGTATCACTAATACTATGGTAATGAGTATCTACGAAAGAACGAGAGAAATTGGTATTATGAAAGTAATTGGAGCTTCAATAAATGATATCAAAAAATTATTTATTTTTGAATCTGCTCTTATTGGAGTTTTGGGTGGAGTAATTGGAATTTCTTTTAGCTTTTTACTCTCATTTATAATCAATAAATTTAGCTATGTATTTGGAAATTTCTTTGGAACTGGTGGAGAAATTAAAATCTCTATTATTCCAATTTGGTTAGTATTTGCTGCACTCGCTTTTTCTGCCTTAATAGGAGTCGTTTCCGGATATTATCCAGCAAGGCGAGCTATGAATCTTTCCGCAATTGAAGCAATTAGAACAGAATAAGCCTGAAAAGGCTTATTTTTTTGTCACGATATCTTAATATAGAATAGGCATCTTCAGTAGTATAATGAGATTAAGACATTAACTTGAGAAAGGAGATAGAACTTTGACTAAAAAATTAATATTTATACTATCTATAGCTTTGCTATTTTCTCTTATTCCTAGTTTTAATTCCTATGCTGATGAAGTGCTAGCACCTGAAGTTTTAAAAGACCTTGGAGTATTAAAAGGCGATAGCTATGGTAATTTAATGCTTGATAAGCCACTTAAAAGACAAGATATGGTTGTACTTTTAAGTAGACTTTATAAAGAAGAAAATAAAGCTAGTAATTACCTAATGCCCCCTGACTTTAACGATTTGAATGCAACAAATTCATATTATCACAGCTATATCAAATGGGCTACAGATAAAAATTTGATTATTGGCATGGCAGGAAAACGATTTGGTTTTGGGGAAGATGTAAAGGTTCAAGATTTTCAAGTTGTTTTATTAAGGGTACTAGATTATAAAGAGGAATCAGGAATCTATACATCAGTGCCTGAAATAGCTACAAAATTGGGAATTATGAAAGGACTTGACTTAGATCCATCTTCAGAACTATTAAGAAAAGATATGGCTTATATGACATTAAATGCACTCCAGTTAAATAAAAAGGGTAGTCCACTTACTCTAGCACAAATCCTTGAACTTGACTTAAAGATTTCTTCTCCAAAAGAAGAATTACCTAAAGAAGAAATTGAGGAAGAAACAAAAATAGAAACTAGTCCTAAAGAAGATGTTATGGAAATCAGAAAAGAAATTCAAAATTTAACTCTATAACCAAAATAAAAAGTTCGCCTATTAAGCAATTTTGCTAATAGGCGAACTTTTTATTAATCTGTTTTTATTATACTCTGAAGTTTTTTATTTATTATCTGATCAAGTTCCGCCTCTGTTATATCCATCATTATTTCTATTCCATCTTTAATAGTATCTATAGCATAAATATGGAAATTATTATCGGCAACCGCTTGGATTACTTCATCTTTTAACATAAGATTTTTAACATTTGTATTCGGTATTACTACGCCCTGTTCGCCAGTTAATCCGATTAGTTTACATACCTGATAAAATCCTTCAATTTTTTCATTTACCCCACCAATTGGTTGAATTTCTCCCTTCTGATTTACAGACCCAGTAACAGCTAAAAATTGCTTGATAGGTACTTCAGCAATAGATGAAAGAATAGCATATAATTCTGTGCTTGATGCGCTATCTCCATCTATAAATGAATAGCTCTGTTCAAATCCTATGCCTATAGTGAGTCCTAGTGGAGTTTTCTTAGCATACTTTTGGCCTAGATATCCACTCAGAATAAATACACCCTTATCATGGATCCTACCACTTTGTTTGGACTCTCTTTCAATATTTATTATGCCTTCTTCCCCCGCATAAACGGAAGCAGTAATCCTACTTGGTTTACCAAATGAATACTCTCCTGTACCCATTACAGCAAGGCCATTTATCTGCCCAACCTCATAACCTTTTATATCCATAAGGAGCGTACCATCGATAAACATTTCATTTAATCTTTCCTCATACTTATTTGATCTATATACCTTCTCTTCAATTGCCTTTTTAATATGACTTTCATTCACTACTTCTAGCTTTTCTTCTTTCGCCCAAAAATCAGCCTCAAATAATACTTCTATTATATGGTTAAACTGAGTACTAAGCTTAAGCTGATTATCTGCTAGTCTAGTACTATAATCAACAACCCTTGCAACTGCGGCTTTATCAAAATGTCTTATTCCATTTTCTTCAACTGAATTTGCTATAAACTCTGCCATTCTATATATATTTTCCTTGTTTTTATCCATAACAACATCAAAATCAGCCATAACTTTAAAGAGTTTTCTAAAATCATCATCATAATTATAAAGTAAACTATAGGTGTATTCATCCCCAATAATTATTACCTTTACATCAAGTGGTATTGGTTCGGGTTTAAGTGATGAAGTTATAGTCATACCTGTTAATCGATTATAATTTTCAATATTTATTTCATTTGTTTTTAAACTCCTTTTTAACATTTCCCAAGATATAGGATTGTTAAGAATCTCTTTCATCTGAAATATAATATATCCCCCATTTGCCTGGTGTAGAGAACCTGGTTTAATTTGAGTAAAGTCCGTAGTTAAAACCCCCATCTGACTTTTATACTCAATCTGTCCCATAATATTATTATAGACTGGATTCGACTCATTTATAATTGGCGCACTCTCTAGCTGACTATTATCGATAAATAAATTCACCTTATATCTTAAAAAGAAATTGTCACCAGAACCCTGTGGCATCTCAAAAAACGATATGTTCTGTGGCTTTTGATCCACTTTAAAGCTATCTATATTATCAAGGATATCTTTTTCCATCTCATTTATATAAATTGCAGTAGTTGGTCTTACTCCATATTTATCTAAGAGTTTTCTAATGTCATATTGTATCGTTTCTTGAACTATGCTTTGTTCAAGCTGAATAATATCATTATTTAAGTTCTCATCTAATACTCTAAGGTCGTTAAACTCTTCAACACTTGCAATCCTAAGTTCTTCATACTCTTCCATAAGTGTTTCTCGTTCTTCTAGACCTAACTCATCGTATTCTTTTTCATTTATTGGTTTGCCATCTTTTAGAGGAATTGAAATTAATCCTTGATCACTAGAAGTATAAGCAAAATTATACTTGGCTGATTTTTCATTTAATTTCTTCAATAATTCACCTTTATCTTGATTGAAAATCTTTAATAAATCATTCTTCCTAGATTCATATTGAATACCAGAAAATGTTTGCGGGATAATTCTCTTGAAATTTTCTATAGTTTCTTCTAAGTCTTTTTTAAAAAGTTTCCCCTCTCCAGTTTTAAAAGAAAGGGCTTTGGGGAATTCTTTATGCTCAAAATTATATACATAAACCCAATCCTGAGGCACTGGCCGATCTTTTGCAAATTCTTTGGCAATAGAATAGGTGAAACTACTCCTCCCCGTTCCACTTAGACCTGCAACATAAATATTATAACCTTTCTTTTGCATTCTAAGTCCAAAGCTTAAAGCTTTAGTACCTCTTTCCTGACCAATTATACCTTGTATCGGTTTAATATCTGCTGTGGTATCAAATTCTAAATTAGCAAGTACGTCATTACTTTTTAGTTGTTCTGTCTCTAATCTAAATTTGTTTTTCAATGAAAATTCCCCCTTTATATGCTTCTCTTATAAATTCTTATACCCTTAAGAAAAGTATAAAATCACTGGTTGGTATAGAAATCAGCACCTAAAACCGTCATTGATAAATCAACGTATAAAAATATACTCCTTATCTTCATAGATAAATCTATTAAAAGACAAGAAGCAGATTTTTGTTTATACTCTATAAGGAGACTATTTTAATTTCACTTATTCTATATTTTCATTATCCTACCCTAAAACTACTTTTACTATTCTCCACCTCCAATAAAAATGAAGTCCACATTTAAGTACTCCTTCATTAAGATAATTAAGTCCATCATATTAGTGTCTTTGTCTAGGGTTCCTATAAAATTTCTGGAGTATGTCTGAATTTCAATTCCAGGGTTTTTTAGGTCATCTACTAGGATAGCTGTAATATCTTTATCTAAAATTTGAATGCTTTCAATGTCAGAATTATTAAGTGGAATCAATGTCATTTTATGCTTTTCGATTTTTATATTATATGCCGTCTTTTTATAAAACCCAGTTTGAAGATTAAGTTTGTAGTCCATTGGACATCACCTCTCAATTTGAGTATATATAAAAATACAATAGTTTTGTTGGTGTTTTGTTATTTGTCAATGACATATGCTGGCACTTATAATGACACAATTATTAATTCCCTTAATTCTGGGCATAAAAAAACTCCCTATAAGGGAGTTCTTAATAAAACGAACTTAAAAGCAAAGGTGCTACCATTGCTACCGCAATGATTCCAACAATCACTAACATCACTATTCTTTTATTTCTTATATTCATCATTTTATCATCTCCTAAAATGTTCTATCTTTATTCTATACTTTCTTTAAACTCTTTTCAATATTATTTTCCTTATTTCTATTTATATATTGAACAATACTTAAAATAATTGCAATGGAAAGAGCAATTGTTGAAATAAGAAAAGGTATCTTTGATCCAAAGTCATATGAGAATCCTGCAACACTAGAACCTATCATTTCTCCTAAAGCTTTTACTGCAGTAAATAACCCTGCCATAAACCCTGCACCCTGAGCTGATTTCTGTACTGCAAAGTTTTGAAGCAAGGGAAATAATATAGTATGCATTGTAAAATAGAATAAACCCCAAAGCATAAATGGGTACATTGAATCATTTAAAAATATCATTGTGGCACCCAAGAGGGCTAGTGAAAGTACAGCTCTTAACGCGGTTTTAAGTTCTCTTTTCCTTACTATCCATACATTTATAGTAAGATTTGCCACAAGTCCTATTAAACCAGTTGCTGCCTTCCAAATTCCATTTACTATAGGTTCAAAATTTAACTCTTCTCTTAAATAATAATTAAAAGCATTATTATTACTCGAGAAAGCTATGAATACAAAGAATGTTATTCCTAAAAATACAACTATCCATGGAGTAAATATCTCTTGTGATTTCTCCTTATCTCGAAGTATATTCCATATAAATTGTGGTTTTGATGTTTTATCCTTTTTAGCTTCATTAGATTCTTCTAGAATAAATCTCATTAGAAAACTAACAACTATCATGGTGGTACCTTGAATATAGAATACATATCTTACGGGTAGATACCCCAAAGCTCCACCAATAAGAAATCCTATTGCCATAGTTACGCTCATCAATGCTGAATAAGCTGCAATTCTCTCTCCTCTTTTAGCTGTATCACTTACATCAACTATCATCGCCATAAGTCCAACCATAAATCCACCACTAAAAATTCCCGCAATAGCACGAGTGAGTAATATTTGCCAAACAGTTCCTGATAAACCAAACGCTATTTGACTCATTCCATAAAATAAAGTTGAATAAACTAGCGTTTTTTTTCTACTATAATTATCTCCTAAGCTTCCCCATATTGGGGATGTCAAAAAAACTGCAAAGACCATTACTGCAAAAGATGTCCCAAATAAATGGTTTGGTAAGTTTAGCATTGTAAAGAACTTTGGTGTGTTAGGATGATGAAAATTTGCTGTTATAAAAACAAAAGCTGCCATCAGCATTGTCTTTTTATATTTAGTGTTCAATTTAGCCCTTCTCTCCTATGCATAATAAACTTTATTTTAACATATATTTCACTTTATAACAAATAAAAGGCAACCCCGAAGGATTGCCTCTTTATCTTAATCTATTATTCTACGATTTCAGCTAAACTAAAGTCAATAGTTCCAAGAACTGATCTATCCCATCCTTGAAGTTTTGGAGAAACTAAACATACATCTGTATAATGATATACAGTTATAATTGGAAGTTCAGTCATTAATATATCTTGTGCTTCATACAATGCCTCAAAATGCTCTGCGCCTCTTGTTTTAGCAGCAAGTGAAAGCAATTCGTCATATTTTGCATTGCTATAATTTGGATCATTATAATCATTCTCTGTTGTGAATATTGCTAATAATCCCATTGGATCCATAAAGTCTGTTAACCAACCACCTCTAGCTATTTGGTAGTCGCCAGCTTTTCTAGTATCTTGGAATACTGCCCACTCTTGGTTTTCAAGATTAACTTTCATTCCAAGATTAGTTTTTAGCATTTCTTGTACTAGTTCAGCAACTTGTTGGTGTCCTTCTGATGTGTTATACATAATTGTAAATTCTGGGAAACCTTCTCCACCTGGATACCCTGCATCAGCAAGTAGTTTTTGTGCTTCTTCTACTTTACTAGCATCGTTTACTAATCCATAAGTGCCAGATTTTTCAAAGAAATCATTTCCTTCGTTATCTAAGAATCCTGGAGGTACAAACCCAGTTGCTGGTACTTGTCCAGATCCCATAGTTTCACAAATTAAATTTCTATCAATTGCTAAATTCATAGCTCTTCTTACATTAACATCTTGATATAAATCAAGATCCATATTGATATTATAGTAGTAAGTCCCTAGTAATGGGAATACATAGAAATTTGGATCTTCAGCTATTAATGATGAAACCTCTGCTGGAGGTACATCTGGTAAGAAATCTAGCTCTCCACTTTGGTATGCTTGATAAGCTGTTGCTTGCTCATCAATGAATTTACCTTCTATTCTATCAATTTTCACTTCTGCTGCATTCCAATATTCTGGGTTTTTAACAAGTGTTAATCCGCCACCAATTGTGTAATCAGTTAAAACAAAAGGTCCATTAGATACAACTAAAGCAGCATCTTTTGCCCATGCTCCATCAGGTCCAGCTTCAACAGCTGACTGCTTGGTTGGCATAAAGTGGTAGAATGAAAGCAAGCTTACAATATAATCAGTTGGTGTTTCAAGCTTAACTTCTAGAGTGTAATCATCTGGTGCACTTATTCCTACATCATCAAGTGATGCGCCATTAACAGCATCAAATGCTCCTACAATATTTGTATATTCCCAAATCCACGCATACTCAGATGCTGTAGCTGGATCCATTCCTCTTTTCCAAGAGTACACAAAATCGTTAGCTGTAAGAGGAGATCCATCTGACCAGTTAGATTCTCTTAAATTGAAAGTAACTGTTAAACCATCTTCTGAGACTTCCCAAGTTTCAGCAATACCAGGATATACAGTACCACTTTTTTCTCTTACAAGACCTTCAAATGTCTGGTTTATAACGTCTCCACCATCACTTGCACCGTTAAGTACAGGGTCAATAGTTTTAGGGTCTGCTCCTACGTTCCAATTAAATACTGACTCTGCTGCTGGTTCCGCAGGTTCTACTGCTGGTTCTGTTCCAGGGTCAACTGCTGGTTCTTCTGCTGGCGCGCTACATCCTGCTAGCATTATTGTAAACACCATAGTCAATACCAAGAAAAGTGCTAATAATCTTTTATTCATTTTTTCCCCTCCTCGTTGATTTAATATCATCTATTTAAACTAGGCAATCCTAGAATAAACCACTTATATCTGCTTTAATACTACAATTTACTATATTATACCACAATTTCTTTATTTGACAAGATGACAAGCTACAAAGTGGCCTGGTTCAACCTCTCTAAGCTCTGGAGTTACCTCTGTACATATATCCATCTTATATCTACATCTTGAGCTGAATCTACATCCAACAGGTGGATTTATTGGGCTTTTTACATCTCCCTGCAGAATTATCCTTTTGCTCATGCTATGGTGCCTTGGGTCAGGAACTGGAATAGCCGAAAGCAGTGCTTGTGTATAAGGATGGAGTGGATTGTCATAAAGCTCCTCACTTGTTGTAATTTCCATCATCTTACCTAGGTACATAACCCCAATTCTATCTGATATATGCTTAACCATTGATAAATCATGTGCTATAAAAAGGTAAGTTAGTCCCATATCATTTTGTAAATCCTCAAGCATATTAACAACTTGAGCTTGAATAGATACATCAAGTGCTGAAATTGGCTCATCACATACAATCAAGTCTGGTTCAACAGCTAAAGACCTTGCAATTCCGATACGTTGCCTTTGTCCACCAGAAAATTCATGTGGATATCTGCTTGCATGTTCTCTCTTTAGACCTACTGTTGTTAAAAGATTATATATTTTTTCTAGCTTCTCATCACCCGAGTATAATTTATGAGTTTCAATTCCTTCTCCAATGATTTCTGCAATTGTAAGTCTAGTATTTAATGAAGCATATGGATCTTGAAATATCATTTGGAGTCTTTTCCTATAATTCAACATTTCTTTTTGTGATATCCTTGTAATATCTTCACCATCATATATTATACTTCCATCTGTTGGATCATAGAGTCTTACAATACATCTCCCAAGTGTTGATTTTCCGCAACCTGATTCTCCTACAAGTCCAAAAGTTTCACCTTTATATATATCAAATGATACATCATCTACTGCTGTAAGGTAGGCTTTTTCTTTTTTAAAGAAACCTGTACTTACATCAAAATACTTCTTTAAGTTCCTTAACTCGAGAAGCGGCTTTCTTTCTTCCATCTATAAAGCCTCCTTTCTATATCCTTCAACCTCTGGTGCATCCTTATGAAGTAACCAACATGCTGAAGTATGGTTTTCGCCAGCTTTAAACATCGGTGGCGCTTCCTCTGTACATATCTGCATTGTATGCGGACATCGAGGTGAAAATGGGCACCCCTTAGGTGGTGCTAATAAATCTGGGGGTGAGCCTGCTATAGGGTTTAATCTTCCCTTTTCATGTTTATCCATACGAGGAACAGATTTTAAAAGTCCCACTGTATAAGGGTGCTGTGGACTATCAAAAATATCTAGTACAGTACCTTTTTCCATTGGCATTCCACCATACATTACTATCAAATCCTTGCAAGTTTCTGCAATAACCCCTAAGTCATGTGTAATAAGTATGATTGCCGTATCTAACTTTGTTGAAATATCTCTCATTATATCCAAAATTTGTGCTTGTATAGTAACATCAAGTGCCGTTGTTGGCTCATCTGCAATAAGGAGCTTTGGATTACATGATAAAGCTGTTGCAATCATTACTCTTTGTCTCATACCACCTGAAAACTCATGTGGATATGATTTTATTCTTCCCTTTGGCTCTGGAATCCCAACTAACTCTAACATTTCTATAGCTTTTTGTATAGCTTCTCTACGATTTAGCTTTTGATGTCTTCTTATTACTTCAACCATTTGATCTCTTATCCTAAATACAGGATTTAAAGAAGTCATAGGATCCTGGAAAATCATAGCTATATCGTTCCCTCTCATATTTGACATCTTAGAATCACTATAATTAGTAATGTCTTCTCCGTCAAAAATAATTTGGCCTTCCTTGATTTTGCCTGGATGATCAATCAATCTAATAATAGAAAGTGCAGTAACACTCTTTCCACTTCCTGACTCTCCAACAATCCCTAAAACATCTCCTTTTTTAAGATTAAAATCAAGGCCTCTAACCGCTTGAACCTCTCCAACGTGAGTATAGAAAGATGTTTTTAAATTTTTTACTTCCAATATATATTCGTTATTTTTTTCCATATATTATCTCCCTATCCTTTTCTCAATCTTGGATCAAGCGCATCTCTTAAACCATCACCAATAAAGTTAAATGCTAACATCGTAAATGCAATTGACAATGCTGGGAAGAACAATTGATAAGGATATGTTGTCAATCCAGATAATGCTGCGTTTGCCAATGTACCCCAAGAAGCCTTCGGTGCTGATACTCCAAGACCAATGAAGCTTAAAAATGCCTCTGTAAAAACTGCTGATGGTATCATCATAGCTATAGAAACAATTATTGGACCCATTGCATTAGGTATTAAATGTCTAAATATAATCTTTGCCTTCGATACTCCCATTACTCTAGCTGCAAGTACAAATTCCTGCTCTTTTAAGGAAAGCATCTGACCTCTTACAAGTCTCGCCATAGATACCCAATAAACACTAGCTAATGCTATGATAATATTCCATAATCCACCACCTCTAAACCAAACCATTAAGAGGATTACATAAAGTACTAACGGTACAGAGTTTATGATATCAACAATTCTCATCATTATATTGTCTACTCTTCCACCCTCATAGCCTGATATTGAACCATATATAACTCCAATAAATAGATTTGCAATTGTGGCAATAAAAGCTACAAGAAGTGATATTTGTGCTCCATACATAACTCTTGTAAGTAAATCCCTGCCAAGTGAATCGGTACCAAATAGATACACCTTATTCCACTTTGTAGCAACAGGCTGTTCTACTACTTGGCCATTATATTCAATAGTAAAATCATAATCATAACCCTGTTTACTAGGTAATATGTTATAGGAAAAATCTAGTTTTACTTCTTCCTCTCCTAGATCATATGTGTATATTTTATTTATCATATCCCTTTTAAGAGGGTTTAAATTAAGTCTATCAATTAATGTTCCATCTTCTTCTACTAAAAACATATTGTAGTCATTTGAAACATAAAAGTACTTATCCCCTGCTTCATATAATTCTAATCTAGGTGGTAAGTTTTTGTACTTATTTACTTGATCAGAATATGAAAAATTTGTAAACTTAGGCCCTGCAAATCCAAATAAAATTATAAGCACAACTGTGAACATTCCAATAACAGATAATTTATTCTTTCTAAGTCTTCTCCACGCATCTTGCCAGTAAGTAAGACTTGGTCTTATTGCTTCAGTATCTTCTCCTGTTTTTTCTATAAATACAAATTTTTCTTTTGACATAAGTCTATTCACCATCCCCTAGCTTTATTCGTGGATCTATCCATGCATATGCAATATCTACAAAGAAAATTGTTATCAAATAAAATACTGCATAAAACACAGTAATACCCATTATAGTTGTATAATCTCTATTTGTAACACTTTCAACAAAATGACGACCAAGGCCAGGAATTGCAAATATCTTCTCCACTACAAAGGAGCCTGTTAATATTGCTGCCACCATTGGTCCTACATAAGTTACCACAGGTATAAGTGCATTTCTTACAGCATGCTTCATTATTACTGTGAATTCTTTGATTCCATTTGCTCTTGCAGTTCTAATATAATCCTGCCTTAACACTTCAAGCATACTTGATCTTGTAAGTCTAGTTACAAAAGACAGTGAATAACCTGCTAATGCTATTACTGGTCCTATATAACTTGCAGGTGAACTTAAACCAAAACTTGGTATCCACCCGAGCTTCCCTGCAAAGAAATATATTATAATCGTGGCAATTACAAAACTTGGGACTGTTATCCCCAGTGTGGCCATAAACATTACAAAGTAATCTATTGGTTTATTCTGTTTAAGAGCTGAAATTACCCCCAGTGGTATCCCCAATACAACAATTAGAAGAGATGCCAGTAAACCTATTTTAGCTGATATAGGAAATCCTGATTCTATTAAGTCGTTTACAGATGTACCAATTTTTGAATATGATGGGCCTAAGTCAAATGTTACTAATCCCTTCATATACTTTAAGTATTGTACAGGCAATGGATCATCTAAATTGTATTTTTCATTTAAGGCACGCATGATTTCATCCGGTACTGGTCTTTCTCTAGTAAAAGGACCTCCTGGAATAGAGTGCATCATTGTAAAGGTCAACATAGTAATTAAAATTATTGTAATTATCATTGAAACAATGCGTTTTAAGTAGAATGATTTCAAAAGTATTACTCCTTTCTATGTAATTTCTTGAGTACCGTTACTCTTTATTATTCTATCATCTTTATTGGATTATTCAAACTACTTTTTTCTTAACAAAATTTATTTCGTAGGCATATAATCCTTAATTTTAGTCATTTATCGCAGTAGTCAAATACACTTGACAACGATTTCCTAACATCTGTAACCCTTTCTTTACTTTAAACCAATATTACTGTAATTTAAAAATTTATATTAAAAAAATCCCTACCCAACTTGTCGAGAAATTTTAAATACAATTGACAAATCACAAATCATATTCTATCAATTGAATATATCAAAATCAAAGATGGAGATACGCACAAAATCTTGGACAAAATAGTCTAGAGGGGATAGAAAGACCCTTCGTTACACTCAGGATAGCTGAGATTCAAGTCAAAATTAAAAGAAAGATCCTCACGCTATGCTCAGGATGACAAATGTTTTTGTCATCTGAGCTTATCGAAGATCTTTCTTTTTGTATTTTCCGGGCGAGCAAAGCTACGTCCCTATTTTTTTACTCTATCTTTTCATTGTAATTTGTGAATTATGCTCTGTGAATTGATTTACACCGCGCAAGGACTATACCCACATTCCTGACACTCGGCACATCCACCTGTATGATTTAATGTTCCTCCACACATTGGGCATGTATCAGGATCTGCTTTTAATTGTTCTTGAGCAAGTCTACTAATCTGTTCCTGAAGTTCTTCTATCTTATCTAAGTTACTCTTATTATTATTTGTAATTAAAATACCACTTCTTGCACAGCCATCTCTATATATGGTTATTCCTTTTAATCCTTTTTCCCATGCATAAAGATACAATGCTTCTACATCTTCAACACTAAATTCATAGGGTACATTTACAGTTGAAGATATGCTTGCATCAATATATTGTTGCCATGTTGACTGAACTTCAATTCTTTCTTTATATTCTAGGTTTGAAGTTGTTATTATAAAGTCTGGTAACTCCTCTTCATAAGAAATCCCATTTTCATCCATATACTCTTTTATTATTGAGGTAAATACCTTGTAATAAGTATCTTCACTATGAAGCGACTCTGATTTTCTAGTATAAGAAACTTGGAATATTGGCTCAACGCCATTACTACATCCAATTAATGTTGATATAGAACCAGTTGGAGGTATTGTTAAAAGTTGAGAATTTCTTAGTCCATGCTCTTTTATAAGCTCAATAACATCTCTATCTGCATTTTCTTGAATGAATTTTGATTCTAAAACTGCATCAAGATCAAATCTTGGGAATGGGCCATCTTTTTCTGCTAGCATTGCTGAAGCTCTTAGTGCTTCATTTATCATTGTTCTACCCATTTGATGAATTAAGGAAAGAGATTCACTACCACCATATTTAATTCCCATTTTTATAAACATATCTGCTAGACCCATTATTCCAAGTCCAATTTGTCTAAGGTCTCTTGACATTTCTCTTTGTTGAATCAATGGATGTAGTTCCATATTTTCATCAAGAACTTCATTTAAATAGATTACTCCATTTCTAACAAGCTCTCCAAATTTTTCAAATTCAAATCTAGCATATTTGGTAAATGGATCTTTTACAAAATTACTTAGGTTTATAGATGAAAGATTACAGCTACCAAATGCAGGAAGAGTCTCTTCTGCACAAGGATTAACTCCTGCAAATTCAAATGTCTTATCATTACTCATCATATGCCATGAATCGATATTATCTTTATATAAGATTCCAGGCTCCGCCATATTCCAATTGTTTATAGCAAGTTTTCTAAATAAATCTCTAGCTCTAATTGTATTCTTGATTTCTTCTCCAGTTGATTCAACCTTAAAATATAATTCATAGTCAAGGTCATCTCTTACAGCCTCCATAAATTTATCATCAACATTTACAGATATATTAGCATAATTAACTTTCTTAAGGTCATTTTTAACATTTATAAAATCTTCAATATCAGGATGATTGCAATCTAAATTGAGCATTAATGCCCCTCTACGACCTCTCATGCCAATAAGGCCTGTTACCATTGAATAAAGATCCATAAAGCTTACTGCACCAGTAGTTGTAGCAGCTGCATTATTTACTCGTGATCCCTTTGGTCTTAACTTTGATAATGTAAGCCCTACTCCACCGCCATATGAATAAGTACGTGCTAAATACTTTGCTGTATCAAAAATAGATTCAATATTATCTTCTACCTTAGGCATTACATAACAGTTACTGAGCGTAATTTTTCTTCCAAATTTATCTAATCCTCTGCCTGCTAAGATCCTACCTGCTGGCATGAATTTTTTATCTTTTATAGCTTTTTTAATCGGATTATTCCCACCACTTACTCTATTAAGAAAATCATCAAAACTCTCGGAGTCATATCTATACTTTTTTTCATAAATATCCCTTTGAAGATCAGTCATATTCCAACCTTGTTCTCTAAGCTTGGCTCTCTCTTCACGATATATAATATACTTCCTGGCAACTTCAGGTCTTGATTTCATTAATTCAATTTCTACATAGTCTTGTATTTCTTCAATATTAACAGACTCTCTACCTTCAAATACCAAAATAGCATTTTCACCAATCTGTTTTGCTAATTCTTTATCAATTCCTTTGTCAGTTTCATTCATAGCTTTTTCTACTGCAATAGCAATTTTGTCTGGTTCAAAATCTACAATTTGCTTGTTTCTCTTCTCAACCTTAAGCAATTTCAATGACCTCCTCCAATTCTAATGTTAAACATAGCAGATACTATATATAGTGCCTGGTGTGTTTCGCTTATACAACATATATACAATTTACCATAAATTCCTCCAAAATTCAAGAGCAAAAAATAAGATAATTAGATTGATTTTCTTGTGAAATTATGATATGGATAAGTTGAGCTAACTATTATTCTAAAGGAGGGGTTGTCCATGAATTATTTAACTTTACTTGCAGATACAGAAAATAATGATCAAATATCTATCAATGGAAAAACTGGGGCTTTATTATCGACAGCAATGGCTTGTGAAATAATGCAAATGGTTATTAAGCAGTCTCTAAATAAATTTTACGGTCTATCTGATATTCAATTTATGAAATTTTGGGACGAATTGCAACAATTAAAAGTTGACTTTACAATACTAAATAATGTTTTAAAAGAAGATTTAAACTCAATCTATTTCTTAAAAGACAAAGCTTATTTATGTAAAAGAGTTTATAGAATTGGTCTAATTCTAAAAAGCAACTCTAATAGTTTGCTATCTACTGACTTAAGCATAGCTATAAATCTTGCTAAAGTATCTTTAGATGGGCTTGTCTCAATTTTAAAAAACAACTTAAATCTAATAGAAAATAGTACTCTAAAAAAAGAACTAGAATCCCATATTGAGATTCTAGCTAAAGAAGACGAATTTCATCAAAAAATAATGAATTCTCCAGATTATTAGAGACAAATCACAATTCACAATTAAAAGATTTACCTGGATAAAAAAGCTTTGTGGTAAAAAGACTCGATTCTCACTAATTTCTTAAACCAATTTACTTGTTCTATTCTATACTATTCTATATCGAGTCAATTTTTCTTATAATCTTTAACATTCATTGTTTGTTTGTATTCTTCTAACTTTTTATACAGTGTATTTTTATCGGATAACATAGACAATACAGCTTCTGTAACTATTTAAAACTACTAAAATGTTTTTACATTTTTTTGATTTTTAGGGTATATTAAAATTGAGGTGAATTTATTGGACAATATAAATATTTTAGTAGTCGAAGATGAAAAAAATATTTCTGATGTAATAGTTGCATATTTAAAAAAAGAAAAATTCAATGTATTTGTAGCAACTGATGGTGAGAAGGCAATTGAATTATTTAATGAGAAAACTATCCATTTCATAATTCTAGATTTGATGATACCAATTTTATCCGGAGAAGAAGTATGTAAAAAAATAAGAGCTATATCCGATGTGCCAATTATAATGTTGACAGCTAAAACGGAAGAAGAAGATAAAATCACTGGTTTATCTATAGGTGCAGATGATTATGTATCAAAACCCTTTAGCCCAAGAGAATTAGTCAGCCGTGTAAAAGCATTGCTTAGAAGATCCTATAGAGATAACAGTCCACTAGCTGAAAGACTATATTTTAACAATGGAGATTTAGAGATTGAAGTTGACAAAATGGAAGTAAAAAAATCAGGCGATGGAATTAGTTTAACTTCAAATGAATTTAAAATTTTAATAGCATTGGTTTCTAATGCAGACCATATCTTGTCTAGGGAACAATTAATTGAAGCATCATTTGGATATGATTATGAAGGATTTGATAGAACTATAGATACACATATAAAAAACATTCGGTATAAGATCGAAAATAACCCAAAATCTCCAAAATATATACAAACCGTCTATGGGGTAGGTTATAGATTTAATCCTCAAAAATAGTTAAGTTTTATCTTATATTATTTCTCCATAAAATAAGAAAAAAACCAAGGATATTTAAAAGTCCTTAGTTTTTTTAAGTTTTGCTTATTTATTAATAATCATATCTACCCATCATTCCACGACCATATCCTCTACCTACTGACCCTTCATAGCAAGAGCCTCCTATATATCCACTTTCTTCATAGAATTCGTCCATTTCGGTAAAATGTTCTCTCCACTTAGTTGCTTGTTCTTCTGTGATAGTTCCATTTTTAAGAGCATTATTTACTCTTTCTTCTCTATACTCGATTCTTCCTTCTTGCCCCTCGTTTATCCATTGTTCTCTTTCTTCATCATTTAAATCTATCCCTCTATTAAATTCATTTCCATTCATATGGCCATATCCTCTTCCAAACGCGAATACATTCTTATTAGGTGAATCTGCATATACAGCAAATGCTCCTACTACCATTGTAAGTACCAATACTCCTATTACTAACATCTTTTTCAATCAAAACCTCTCCTTTCAACTTGTAACTTCATTATATAAAGTTATTGTGAAGGAAATATGGAGAAAATAAATTAAAGCAAAATAATCTTCACAAAAAACACAAAATTAACTGTTATAATATAATTATGTTGAAGGGAGGACGAAATGAAACTATCTAAAAGAATAATATTACTCTTTAGCTTTGCCATATTACTCTCTATTTTTATTGTAAGTTTAATTTCTAATTCAATGATAAATAATAGATTTGATAAATATTTGGTGGGAGAACAGAGAAAAAAGTTAGAACAGATAAGCGAAGAAATAAATCAATTATATGAAGAAAATGAATATAATTTGTATGAAAAACAGATTGAATCCTATGCATCTTTAGAAAATTTGAGTATAAAAATAGAAAATTTAGAAAACGAATTATTATATTCTTCTGATCAAATGAGTGGAATGGGCAACATGCATAGCAGAATGATGATAGAGCACGGAATGCCTGAAGGAGAGTATGTAGAAGATACATTTACTCTTTTTCAAAATAACGAAAAAGTTGGAACCGTAGTAATAGGATATATAGATAATTCATTTTTAACTGAAAGTGCTTTGATTTTTAAAAATACATTGACTAATATACTATTCATATCAAGTATAATCGCAGTAATTATTGGAATTATTACGAGTATTTTACTATCAAACAGCCTTACTAAACCACTTATAAATATAACGAAGACCTCCCTTGAAATACAAAAAGGGAATTTAAATAAAAAATCAGAGTTAAATACAAATATAATAGAAATAAAAGAACTCTCTAATAGTATTAATTATCTAGGTGAAACCCTTTCAAAACAAGAAAACATACGAAAGAAGTATGCTTCTGATATATCACATGAACTTCGAACTCCACTTTCAACTTTGAAGAGTCATGTAGAGGCAATAATGGATGGCATATGGGAACCTAGCAAAGAACATTTATCTATATTGATGAGTGAAATTGATAGACTATCTTCCTTAATAGATGACTTGAAAAATTCTTTTAACTCTAATGAACACGGTATAGTCTTAAACAAAACTAAATTTAATTTATCTGATGAAATAAAAGAAATAATCACAACTTTTATGCCTATATTTAATAAAGAAAATATATCTATTAAAGAAGACATAGAAAAAAACATTATGGTTTCCATGGATAAGGATAAAATAAAGCAAGTAATGTACAACCTTCTATCTAATTCTGTGAAATATATTGATAAAGAAGGCCAAATTTATATTTCGATTGCAAAAATCGAAACAAATAAAGTTATTATAATAGTAGAAGATACTGGTATAGGCATACAGCAAGAACACCTCCCGTTTATTTTCAATAGATTCTATAGAATAGATAAATCTAGAAACTCATACACTGGTGGATCAGGACTAGGATTAGCAATAGTAAAGTCAATAATTGAAGAACATGGGGGAGAAATATCAGTTAAAAGTGTATATGGTAAGGGTAGTGAATTTACTATATATTTACCAATAAATGAATAAAACCTAACTTCATTAATCTAAACTAAAAAGCTACCTAGTCTTTTAATTTTGGACTAGATAGCTTTTTGCATGGGAGGAATAATTTTGTGTATGGGCCTTCAAGTCCCATACACAAAACTATTCACACTCCCATTCATTATTTGAAAGTACTTAAATTTCTTTTCTTCCTAATATATTCTTCCTCATCTATCTCACCCTTAGCGAATCTTTCATTTAATATTTTCAAGTATGGATTGCTAGTACGTTGACTATCTCCTTTTTTATTCCTTCCTATCATATATATTGATATACCTATTAACAATAATAATATTATTGGAATTAGCCAAACAATCAACATATTAGATAATATATCTCTAAATCCATAATGCATACCATCATCCTTTCCAATAAAAGTTATTCAACTAAAAATTGACCCATCATTCCTGAATCTTCATGCTCTAATATGTGACAATGATACATAAATAATCCTTTCTTGCTAAACTTGACTAAAATTCTTACTTCTCCTCCATTATCTACCATTACAGTATCTTTCCAACCTCTTTCATTTAATGGAGGAATTTCGCCATTTCTTTCAATTACTCTAAATTGTACTGCATGGACATGAAATGGATGGGGAATGGAATTCATCATACCCATTCCACCCATACCTGCTGAATCATTTGTTATTATCCATTCTTCTAATTCACCTAGGTTTAATCTTTCATCTATCCTATCCATATTCATTTGTTTACCATTTATAGTTACCATCGGGCCCATTCCACTCATTATAAACTCTCTTGTTCGTACTACTTCATCTAAATCATAGTCAATTATTTCTACTAATTCTTTAGGGATATCTATATTTTTATTGCTTTCTTCTACTATATTTATAGTCATCAAATTATAATTAGCATCTCTAAAGGTTATTTTATCTCCTACACTATAATCAGAAAAATCTACTAGTATTTCTGCCCTTTCTGCTGGAGCGAGGAATACTCTATCCATTTCTATACTTTCTTTTAAAAAGCCTCCATCTGATGCTATTTGATAAAATTCTCTGCGGTCACTAAAGTTAAATTCATATGACCTTGCATTTGATCCATTTAAAAGTCTAAACCTAATCACTTCATTTTTAATGTCTAATTCGGGATTTATGGCTCCATTAATTAGAACTGTATCACCTAAAAATCCGTTCATTAAATCTCTTGTGTTCAAATTATAAGAAATATCACCATTATCTGTAAACCTCTTATCTTGTATTACTAATGGGATATCATTTATTCCATGTTCTTTTGGAATATTTAACTCTTTAGAATCTTCATCTTCTATATATAAAAGACCTGCGAGTCCTTTATATACTTGTTCTCCTGTCTTATGAAGTAAATGTGGGTGATACCAAAGTGTTGCTGCTGGTTGGTCTATTGTGAAGTAGGGCTGCCAAGTAGTATTTGGATCTATGACTTGATGTGGACCACCGTCCATCTCCGCTGGTACTATTAATCCATGCCAATGCACTGTGGTTGGCTCATCCAGTGCATTATCAATGTTTATCTTTACATCATCACCTTTATTTACTTTTATTATAGGACCTAAATAATCCCCATTATATCCTAAAGTATTCGTTTCATATCCTGGTATAAATTCTGTTTTCCCATATTGGACTTTTAAATCAAATTCTGCCTTACCTTCTTCAGGATTCTTATCCTCTAAAAGTGGTGGTATGGGCAACTTCTTACTACTTTCCTTTTCATCATTATTTAATGGTTCTTCTGTTCTGATATCATTACCTCCAAGTCCTCTTCCTATATCTGTAAAAAGATAACCTGAATACACTATTAGAAGGATTACAGAAACAGCTATAACTAAATACCATTTAATATTTTTATTCATAAAATCATCCCTCTTGACCCTTCAATTTATCTCTCTAATTTAAGAAGTTTTGCATTTATTGCTACTATTATTGTGCTAAGCGACATAAAAACTGCTCCGATTGCTGGAGAAATAATTATTCCAATACCCGATAGTACTCCTGCTGCAAGTGGTATTGCAATTACATTATATCCTGTTGCCCATATAAGATTTTGTATCATCTTTCTATAGGTAGCTCTACCAAAGTCAATTAGAGAGACTACATCTTCTGGATTAGAATTTACAAGTATTATATCTGCAGTTTCAGCTGCTATATCTGTACCAGACCCTACTGCAATACCTACATCAGCTTGTGCTAGTGCAGGTGCATCATTTACTCCATCTCCAGTCATGGCTACAAATCTACCTTCTGATTGTAATTCTTTAATCTTCTCTTGTTTTTGGTCAGGTAATACTTCTGCAAAATATCCATCTAATCCTAATTCTTCAGATACTTGTTTTGCTGTTTTTTCATTATCTCCTGTAAGCATCCATGTTTTAATTCCTTCTTTTTTCAGTCTCTTTATTGCATTATATGATTCTTCTCTTATTCTATCTGAAAGCCCTATTGCTGCAATTAATTTATCATCTACAAGTAAGAATACATCAGTTGATACTCCATGTGATGGGAGTTCTCTTGGAACTTCAATACTATTTTCTCTTAAATATCCAGGACTCACCACCATTATATCTTTGCCATCTATTGTCCCTTGTACACCCTTACCTTTTATGGCTTGGAAATTATCCACATCTAAGATATCTAAGTCCATTTCTTTTAGTTTATCTATTATACCTGTTGCAATTGGATGCTCGGAATTATTCTCAAGTGTTGCAGCCAATTGAATTACAGTTTTTTCATCATAACTTTCATCATATATTTCTATAAAGTTAGCTTTGAATTCACCCATAGTCAAAGTTCCTGTTTTATCAAATACTACTGTATCTATTTTCCTTGAATTTTCAAATTGGGTACGATTTCTTATTAATAGTCCATTTTTAGCTGATTGAGCTGTGGATGTTGCTACTACTAATGGTATTGCAAGTCCTAATGCATGTGGGCATGTTATTACCATTACTGTAGCCATTCTTGCTATGGCAAAGGCAAAATCTTTACTTATCAAATACCAAACAATTAAAGTAGTAAATCCAACTGTTAGCGATATAATTGTTAGCCAAAAAGCTGCTTTATCTGCTAAATGTTGAGTTTTAGATTTAGATTCTTGTGCTTTTTTAACCATATCTATAACTTTTGATAAATATGTGTCTTTACCTATATTTTTAACTTCTACTTCTAAGGATCCATCCCCATTTATGGAGCCCCCTATAAGCTTATCTCCTTCTGTTTTTTCGACAGGCTTAGATTCTCCTGTTAGCATTGATTCATTTATATAACTATTCCCTTTTACAATCATTCCATCAGCAGGGACTTTTTCTCCTGGCTTTATTAGTATTTTATCTCCAGTATTCAACTCACTTATATCCACATCTACTAGATCACTTTCTTTGAATAAATGAGCTGTATTTGGCATAAGTTCAGCTAGCTTGTCTAAAGCATTAGAAGCACTCAGCACAGAACGCATTTCTATCCAATGACCTAAGAGCATTATATCAATAAGTGTTGCTAGCTCCCAAAAGAAGTCATTGCCAAGAAGACCAAATACTGTGGCTGTACTATATAGATATGCTACAGAAATTGCCATAGCTATCAGAGTCATCATACCTGGTTTTTTTTCTTTTAATTCATCTTTTAACCCTTTTAAAAAAGGCCATCCACCATAAAAATATATAAATGTAGCAAGTGCAAATAATATATAATTACTTCCAGTAAAACTAATATCTATACCTATCCATTCCTGAACCATAGGAGAAAGGAAGAGTATAGGAATTGTAACAATTAATGATATTAAAAATCTCCTTTTAAAATCCACAATCATCATTTCATGATGATTGTGATGGTCTTTCTTATTCATTGAAAAGACTCCTTTCATGATTTATATGTTAAAGAAACTGTCTTAAAAAATTGCTTTAAGACAGTTTCTTTTTAGATTGAAGCTTCAATTGAATTTCTAAGGGATTCTTCAATCTTTTTTGCAACTTCTTTTAATTCAGGACTTTCGAATAATCCTATTAAAACTTCTGGACTTGTCATACCTATATATGTTTTATCATTTTCACTTCTCACTACCATTTTACAAGGGAGTACATATCCTATATGAATGTTTTGATCTAATACTTCTTTTGCTTGTTTTGGGTTACATACCTCAAGTACCACAAAATCCTCTTTAAATTCTAATTCTTTTTCTTGCAGTTTATCCTTAAAATTAAATTGCCATAATATTCCAAAACCATTTTCTTTTAAATTGTTTTCTAAAGATTTAATTGCATCATTTAGATTTTTATCTGTACTTTTTTCATAAACTACATTCATTATTTTATCTCCTTAAATTTTCAAAGTTAATATCACTCTTTCAATTTATTCAATTTACTTCTATATTCTTCTTCTGATATTTCTCCTGAAGCATATCTTTCTTTTAATATTTCAATTGCTCTATTTGGATTTGAATTTGAATTTGGATTGCTGTTATTTTTAGAATTTTTCATTAACATTCTAGCTATAAATATTACTACTACAACTATTATTAGCAGTTTTATTATCTCATATGCTATGAACCATCCACTACTACGAATGCCAAAATCCATCATTCCATTAAAAGCATTGTCCCAATATCTATTCATCTAATTCACCTCTTAATCGTTTAATGTTTTTTTCCTTTTATTAAATTCTTCGTCATCTATTTCACCTTTTGCATACCTTTCATTTAAAATATCTAGTGCATTATCTTTTTTTCTAAATGTATCGGAAACATTTTTATTGTCATGAAGATATTTATATGCAAAAAATGCAACTATGGCAATTAATACTAAACCCACTATTCCGCCTCCTCCAAACATTCCAAATCCTCTATACATCATAATACCAACTCCTTTTCTCTTCTATATTAATTATACCAATGAAATATGAAGAAATTATGAACTTTAGCTTATTTCTTATTCCCATAAGTTTTACTATGTCACTCCATATATCTTGATATTCAATGTTGTCTTCATTAAATCCTACTTTTGTATATCTCATATCTTTTATACCCAAATGAGTAAATGCCATTCTATATAGAAAACAGTTCAATAAAAAAAGAACTAGAATCCCATATCGAGATTCTAGCTAAAGAAGACAATTTCCACAAATATTTGATGGATTCTCCAGATTATTAGAAAAGTATTAATCTAAATTAAGCCAATTTTTCTTATAATCTTCAATACTCATTGTCTGTTTGTACTCTTCTAACTTTTTATATAGCGTGTCTTTATCTGATAACATAGACAATACAGCTTCTGTAACTATTTTAACAGGCTTTAAATATGCCATCTGTGGATTTAATATCTTAAAATCCGCTCCATGAAAACTTCCATCAAAGCCGCTAAATCCAAAGTGAAGTACAGGCTTAACCGCAGATATATCAGCTACATCATCTGAAGCAAAAGTTCTACCACCAATAGAGATTCTATCTTTATCTATATACTTCTGTGCTGCTTGTTCTAAATAATCATTTAAACCAGCAAAATAATTACTAGGAAGATATCCAGGTATATCTCTTATCTCACATTCACACCCTAAAGCCAGTGCAGAGTGAATAAAGGCATTATTGATCTTTTTATTTGCATCGTAAATTGCTTCTATATTACTACCTCTAACATATGTCTCTAAAACAACTCTATGAGGAACAGTATTAACAGCATCCCCACCGTGTTTTATTATTGGATGGAATCTAATATGATCATCATCTTGGAAAGTTTCTCTTAATAGGCCCACCGCATTGATTCCTAAAACTGCTGCATTTAAGGCGTTATTACCCTGATGCGGGTAAGCTCCACTGTGGGCAGATTTACCTTTAAAAGTTGCTGTTTTTGCAATAAACCCATTTGAATGGACTCCTATTTCAATGGCATCTCCATGGAGATTATTTCCATGGCTTCCAATTAGGAGATCAATATCATCAAAAACTCCCTCAACAATTAAATTTTGTTTACCAGAAAAAGCTTTAAGTTTCTTTTCTTTTACAAGATTTAATCTATAGTCAAAATCTAAAAATTCTTCAGCTGGTGCTCCAATAAAGGAGATGCTACCACCTATTTTATCTAACACTCCGCTCTCTGCAATTGCGCGAAATACACTAGCCATTATAGCCATTTGTGCATTATGTCCACAAGAATGTGCAGCATTATCCTCGCCTTTTGCATCTATATGTCCTTTTGTTGGAAGTGCATCTAAATCAGCTATCAATCCAATATGGGGCTTTCCCTCTCCAATTGTTGCCTTAAAACCTGTTATTGCAAATTCTTTAAAACTTGAAAGTTCTACCTCTTTTAAATAATCCATTAATATTTCTTTTGTTTTAAACTCTTTATAACCTATTTCAGGATTTTTAAATAATATCTCTCCTAGGTCTAAAATATTATCTTCGTTTTTTTCTATAAACTTTAATACATCCTGAATCATTTACCCACCCTCTATCTATGTGTTTCTAACAATCAACCTATTTCTTTGTCTAATTTTTTAAATCCATCTAACAAGATCTTTATAAACTCTTCTCTATCTACATCAAGTAAAACTCTAGTATTAGGATTTGCATACTTTATCCATTCTCTATTATCTGGTGCAGTTCTTCCCCTATGCATTGTTTCTGACACATCAACTTCGATTTGTAAATCCTTAGCTTTAAACATATCTGGGTAAAGTAAATACATCACACTACAAGCGTCATGAATTGGGTATGCTGTATATCCTTCTCCTGAATGAAATCTTGTATAAAAATGCAGCAGATTACCACACATCTTTGAAACCTTTCCATCACTCTCTTTTAACTCATCGATTTCAGCATCGTTAATTGCTGCCCTATGAGTTACTTCAAGCCCACTCATAACTATGGGTACACCTGCACTGAAGACAATCTTTGCAGCTTCTGGATCTACATAAATATTAAACTCAGCATAAGGAGTACGATTTCCAGAATATAAAGAGCCACCCATAAGAGATATTAATTCTATTTTTTCTTTGGTTTCTGGAAAAACAGAAAATAACAATGCGATATTTGTAAGAGGTCCTATCGGAATTAGTGTAACTTTACCATCTGCACCCATTATTTTATCCCTTAAAAATTCGATTGCATTATCTGATTCTAATTGAAAAGTTGTTTGACCAAAATCCCAGCCATCCAATCCTGTCTCTCCGTGAACAGCCCCCCCTGTAATTAGGTCTCTAATAAGAGGTTTAGCAGCCCCACAAGCAACAGGCACACTCATACCTAAATATGTGAAAAGCCTTCTTATATTATTTGTTACCTTGGGCAATGTTTGATTTCCAGCAACAGTGGTTATCCCTAAGATATTAAACCTATCTTTATGGGCTAAGGCTAATAATATTGCCATTACGTCATCATGACCTGGATCACAATCTATAATAATATTTCTTTTTGTCATCTTCATCCCCCTATTTTTTTGTTATTCGTTCCAATTTTTTCTTCCTATTAAAACTATAAACTGCTAATCCAACGATTGTTGTAATATAGGGTATCATTTGAACTAGTTCGTATGGAACATCAATTCCAGTTTGAAATACATTTGCCATTGCATCCGCAATACCAAAGACAAGCGAAACTATAAGTCCTCCAATTGGAGTGCTTCCACCCATCGCATTTGCAGCAAGCCCAATATATCCCCTTCCTGCTGTCATTCCATTTGTAAACCAAGAAAGGTATCCCATAGAGAGAAATGCTCCCCCAAAAGCTGCAAACATACCACTAAGTCCTAGTGCTATATACTGAATTTTATGAACATTAATCCCAACTGACTCTGCTGCATGTGAATTTTCTCCAACTGCTCTTATTTTTAGTCCAAGTGGTGTTTTGTATAACACTAAATGAACTAATATCACAAAAATAAATACAGCATAGGTTAAAACATTGTGTTTTGAAAGAACAGTACCTAAAAAAGGAATGTTTTCAATGATAGGAAGTACAATATTCGGTAGACTTATACTTTTTAGAGAAGATGATACTCCTCTATCCCCTGATACAAGATAAAGCAAAAATATTGTTCCCCCACCGGCCATAAGATTAATGGCAACACCCGCTAAAATCGCATCTGTCTTAAGTCTTATAACCAAAACCCCAAGCAAGATACCCATTAAGGCCCCTATAAGAAGTGCCGCTAAAAGACCAATCCATGGATTTTGAAACTTTGAAGAAAAGATTACTCCTACAAGTGCAGAGGTTAACATAATTCCTTCAACAGCAATGTTAAATATCCCTGATTTTGCAGCCATTAAAACTGCAAGTGTTGCAAATAAAATTGGAGTAGTTACTCTTAATACTACAAATAGAAAATCTGGGGATAATAATATTTCTGATATACTCATATTATTTCCCCCCTTCTATATCTATAAATAGCTTTGCTTCCTTTGCAACAAGCTTATGCTTGTATTTAGCAAGGAATTGGTCAGCTACTATAAGAATTATTATTAGCCCTTGTGTGATAGCTACAATTTCTGGGGAAACATCTGTCGAACGTGACATGATATCTGCACCAATTCTAATATAAGCTAAAAAGAAGGCTGAAATTGGTACATAAAGTGGATTCTTTTTAGCAAGTGTAGTTACTATAATAGCATCCCATCCATAACCAAGAAGTGAAGCCCATGAAAATCTTCTATAGAGTCCAAGAAGTTGAACTGTTCCTCCCATACCAGCAATAAAACCACCTAAAATTTGAGATATTAAAATAACCATTACAATATTCATTCCTGAATACTTTGCAAACTCCTGATTTTCCCCAGATATTCTCAACATATAACCCATCTTCGACTTATATAAAAACAAATAACCAAATAAAGCAACTAATAAAGCAATTATAAGTCCAATATGAATATTTGTACCAGAAATCATGCTTTGAAGCTTTATAGATTGAGGTAATAAATGTGAAGTTAAAGCACCTGCGGTAGTATCTCTAATATAGTAGCTTAAAATATAATTTCCAAAAAACAATGCTAGATAATTCAGCATCAAAGATGATACCAATTCACTTGCGGAGGTAAATATTTTTAAAATCGCGGGTATAGCTGTAAAAGCAGCACCTGCTAATCCACCTAATAAAATAGCAACTATTGGATGAATTCCTGCTGGTAGTGGCACTAGTAAACCTATTAAGGCACCTACTAAACCCCCAAGATGAAATGCTCCCTCGGCTCCTAAGTTAATCTGATTGGCTGAAAACATTATGCTAACAGCAACACCAGTAAATATAAGAGGTATCATTAATTCTATTACATTCGCAAAAAGTCTCTTGCTCCCTAATGGACCAGTTATCATTTTCATAATAGCCTCAACTGGCTGATCAGAGATTAAAAAAATTATAAAAAACGAAAGTGCAAAGGCGATTAATATTGATAAAACAGTTCTAAAGAAATTAAACTGATTGCTCTTAAGCATATATTATCCCCTCCAAATTTTCATCTTTTTTAATTCCTAGCATATATTTTCCTAGTTCTTCTTCAGTTAAAGTTGACACGTCCTTAAATACTCCTGCAAATTGGCCTTTGTACATAACTCCTAATCTATCGCTTAATTCTAAGACCTCATTTAAGTCTGCGGATATAAGGACAATTGCAACCCCTTGATCTCTTAACTCTAATAATTTCATACGAATAAATTCCGCCGCTCCAACATCTATTCCCCTTGTCGGTTGATTTGCTATTATCAGTTTAGGATTATCAGTAAATTCTCTGGCCACTACAACCTTTTGTATATTCCCTCCCGAAAGGCTACCAACAGCAGTTTTAAAAGATGTCGTCTTTATTGAAAATTCCTTAATAATATCGTTCGCTGCTTTTTCCATTTCTTTTTTCTTTAAAAATAATCGATTTGAATAACGAGGTTTATCATACTGATTTGAAAATAGATTTGATATTAAATCCATATTCTCCGCTACTCCATAAATCATCCTATCTGCAGGTATATAGCTCATTCCCAAATTTCTTAAATCCTTTATATCTAAATCTTTGGTTTCTTTATTAAATAGAAGGTACTCCCCTTTATAGTTCTTTATCAATCCAGCTAAAACTTGAGCTAATTCAACTTGCCCATTTCCTTCTACTCCAGCTATCCCAAAAATTTCGCCTTTTTTTACATCCAAAGATAACTTGTCTACTTTTTTTGTTCCCACCTGATTAAATACAATCAAGTCACGAACACTTAGGGCAAGTTCCCCTAGGTTAGATGGGTTTTTAACAAATGTTGTAACTATATCCCTTCCGACCATAAGTTTAGACATTTCTTCAGTGGAGAGATCAGAGGTTTCATACGTACCCATTTTTTTACCTGCTCTCATTATAGTGATTCTATCTGAAATCTGTTTTATTTCATCTAATTTATGAGAAATGAATATTATTGTTTTCCCATTTTCTTTTAGTTTGTTAAGTTGAATAAATAATTCATCAGTTTCCTGAGGTGTTAATACAGCTGTTGGTTCATCTAAAATTAGTATATCTGCTCCACGATACAAAGCTTTTAAAATTTCTACCTTTTGCTTTATACCTACAGGTAAATTCTCAACCTTTTCATCTACATCTATTTCAAAGTTATACTCCTCAGCAATACTTTTAGAAAGATGCTCAGCCTTATCCATATCAGTAAAAAAACCTTTTTTAGGTTCTACCCCAAGGATTATATTTTCAGCAACACTAAAAGATGGAACAAGCATAAAATGTTGATGTACCATACCTATCCCCAATTTTATCGCTTCCATTGGATTCTTTATTTGAACCTTTTTGCCTTTTAAAAATATTTCACCTTCTTCAGGTGTTTCTATCCCGAAAAGAATCTTCATTAAGGTGCTTTTCCCTGCTCCATTTTCCCCAAGTAAAGCGTGGATTTCGCCTTCTCTTAAATCAAAGTCAATATGCTCATTGGCTATTACCCCATTAGGATAAATTTTTAATATATTTTTCATCTCTAATATAATATCCTTCAGATTAATCACCACCTTGTAATATTAAATAGTGGAATAGCAATGCTATTCCACTATTTATACTTTATTTTACTGAATCCTTAATCGTTTGTATTTCTTCATTGGACTTTCCAAATGAAGTATCAACATCAATTTCTCCATCTAAAATCATTTGTCCTAATTCTTCTACTTCGCTTCTTACTTCCTCTGGCACAAGCTTTTGGTAATATTCATTATCTGCAAGCGCTACTCCATTTTCAGCGATACCAAGTGTCTCAACAGTTCCATATGCTAATTCTCCATCCATATGAAGTCCTATTGCTCTTAAAATTGATAAATCTACATTTTTTAACATAGATGTTGGAATAAAGTTAGCAGTTGGTTCTCCAAATATTAAAGCTTGGTCAGAATCAACGCCTATTGCAAATTTTTCAACTTCACGTGCAGCATCAATTTGCCCAAGGCCGGCTAATCCAGCAACATTGAATCCTACATCAACACCA
Source organism: Gudongella sp. (assembly GCA_034006985.1). Classification (GTDB taxonomy): domain Bacteria; phylum Bacillota; class Clostridia; order Tissierellales; family Tissierellaceae; genus Gudongella. Next base: position 41,310 of record JAVERT010000009.1, on the reverse strand, counting down.
TTTTGATTGTACTGAGATAGGGCTAAATCCTTACCCTTTGGTGTATCAAAGAAGTTTCCTACATAGGATATGACAACTTTTATATCTGGTTCTACATATTTCGCTCCTTCAATATATCCAATTAAAAAGTCATTTATAATAGGATTCTCTGATCCCCCTAAAAATCCAATTATCTTAGTTTCACTAAGTCTAGCGGCAACAGCACCCGCTAAAAACGAACCTTCATTTTGCTTATACATAATTGAATATACATTGTCTAATTCACCTGTTGAAAAATCTAAATCTTGGTCAAATATAAAGAATTTTTTATCAGGGTACTTTGGTGCCACTTCTGTCAAAGGTTCTGCCATTTGCCATGTTCCAACTATTATAATATCCCAATCTGGATTGTCGGCATAATCATATAATGTTGGCAACCATTTAGTTTCATCTGTAGTCATTTCAACAGTTGTGTATTCCAGTTTGTCTCCATACTCTTCCTTAGCCATTTGTAAACCTCTGTCAGCCGAATCAAAGAAGGATTTATCTCCTAATGTCCCATTTAGTAATAAAGCTACTCTTAATGGTTCATCTGCAGAAGGTTCTGCTGGCGTAGCTGGTGTATCTGCTCCACATGCAGCTAGGCTCAAGGCCATTGTCAGTGCTATAATTAATGCTAGTATTTTTTTCATTTTAGTCCTCCTTTTTTTTAGCTGCTTTTTTAACAGCTTCTACAGTTTTTTCTACAAGTTCTTCTAATGTCATCTCTTTATAGTCGCGCATATAGGTGATTATCTTTTCAAAATTTTTGTGTATTAATCTATCCGGTATACTATCGATCCCTTTTTGGATTCCAATAATACTTAAAATCTGGGCTGCATTACAGTCTACATCAATACCAGCTCTAGATATTATCTGCATAGTCTTTTCAAAATTACCCTCTCCAAAATAAAGTGCTATAACTTCTGCACAAGCATTTGGATATGCATGGATCCAATTGTATTTAATATACTTTTCTTCACACTTTTCTAAGGCTTCTTCCCAATTGTCATGATTTATACAACTCAAGATTGCAAAATCGATTACAGTTCTATACTCGGTATCCTTTGGAATAAGCTCTATCGACTTATAGAGAATATCTTTGATATCTCCATTTTCAAATGCCATTGAAACCATAAGAGCATTAAATACTTCTCCAAGTATTCCATTCCCTGCATGTGAAACCTCAGCATCCACCCAAGCTAGCCTCGCAGCCATCCTAGGATTTCCAGGTGCTAGCATTCCACATATTGCTCCTCGCATTTGTGCACCTATCCACTCATTAAATGGATTGTTCCAACTTCCACTCTTTGGCGGAAATATTCCCATTTTTATATTTCTAAGTGCAAATTCTTCTGCCGACCATCCAGTGGGGACAAGCCCCACCCATTTTAGTGCAATATCGGTAGAATCAACCAAATAGCCTTTTTCTATAAAGGCTTCTAAAAAAGCAAGTTCAAAGGTTATATCGTCATTATAGGTATTTGGCTCTCTTAAATATTTATTAACTTCCCCAAATGCCTCTTTTAAATTTATTCTGGTGTAACCCTCTATTTGCGTACCCATGGCAGCACCAACAAGTTGAGACAACCATGCTGCATAAATCTTTTCTTTAAAACTTTTTGAATTTACATCTATTATAGTTTCTTTCTCAAAATCTACATTTTTTTCATATTCTTCAAAACTATTATAAATTTTATAATCCCAATACGGAGATGCTTCATCTTTAGTCGCTTCTAAAAGCTTTTTTCTTAGACTAGCAGATATTTGATGAAGTTTGACAAAGTCTTTTCCTTCATAGGCACTTATTCCTTCATCTAAAAGCGATTGGCTCCCAGAAACTTTGTATCCTCTATTCTCCATTGCTTGTACCGCGGCAACCATAATCATTTCAGGTGCACCCGATCCAGGAACATTACTTTTCCAATCTAGTCCAATTAATTGATCATAGAATTTTGAAACTTCTTTTAATATCTCCCAGGTTTGATCTTCTTCTTCTAATATTCGTGGTTTTGCATTTTTGTATAAATTACTTGCTCTCTCCCAGGCCTTCATTAAGCTAGTTCCAAGGCTATTTCCATCATAGCTGTAAAGCTCTTTTCTCTTTCTTCAGCTGTTGTCTCTTCTTTATTTACAATAGAATCACTTACTGTAAGAATTGTAAGTGCATTAACTCCCGCATAAGCAGCGTTACAATAAAGTGCATAACTTTCCATTTCTGCTGCTAATACATTCATATCTGTCCACTTTTTAGTGTCACTAGCGTCAGCTGAATAGAATGTGTCACTTGTTAAGATATTTCCAACATGTGGACTTATACCTTTATCTTCTGCTGCTTTCACTGCTTTATACAACAATTCCCAAGAAGCAGTAGCAGAATATGTCCCTGGTAAATTGTATTGGTTTGCATAATTTGAGTTTGTACTTGCACCCATTCCAAAAATTATATCGTAAAGCTTTAAATCCTTTTGAAAGGCTCCGCAAGATCCTACCCTTATAAGGTTTTTAACTCCAAAGAAGTGAATCAATTCGTAAGAATAAATCCCAATTGAAGGCACTCCCATTCCTGTACCCATGACAGATACTTTTTTCCCCTTATATGTCCCTGTATATCCAAACATATTTCTTACAGCATTAAATTGCACTGGATTTTCTAAAAAGTTTTCTGCTATAAATTTTGCTCTTAATGGATCTCCTGGTAATAAAATTGTTTCAGCTATTTCACCTTTTTTTGCACTGATATGTGGCGTTGTCATATAATCTCTCCTTTTATTGTTCTATTTTTAACTAAAATTTGCGACTCTTCTCTTCCCCTCCCAACTCTATAAGATTATCTATAAGATTTTTACAATAAACAGCACTCTCTTCTATATTATTAACTAGCAAATTATCCTGTTTTACAAAATTACCCCTAATCATAACCGACTCAATATTTTCATTTGAAGCACTGTATATTATTGATGCCAGTGGATCTGTATTTGGCAATGTATTAGGCTTATCTAAGTTCCAAACAATTAAATCTGCAGAAAAACCTTCTTTAATTTCTCCTGAGTTAAATTCTAAGAATTTATGCCCATTCATCAAGTACTTCCATATCTCTTTTATATTGAATTTCTCCCCATCTTTTAGTATATACTTACCCATAAGTCCTAATAATCTAGCTTGTTCTAGAGGATTAAGAGTATTACTGCTGGCCGCTCCATCTGTACCTATGCCTATATTAAGTCTATCTTTAAAAAACAAGATATTCCCAAAGCCCATATTTAGTTTAAAATAAGTCTTTGGGCTAAGTGCAAAAATTACATTGCCATTTAAATAAATCAGATCATCCTCTTCAACGTAAAGACCATGCCCAATAATAGTCCTGCCCCTTAATATTTCAGTTTCTTTTAAAATTGCAATTGGTGTTTTGCCATATAATGATTTAGATTCTTGTACCTGTTCTTTTGTTTCAGAAACATGTATATGTGTTTTAAAACTATACTTATCCCTTGTTGGTACAAGTGACTCTAAATCTTTTTTATTTACAGTATATGTCGAATGCGGGCCTAAGCTTATAATTATACCGTCTTGGTACTTATACTTATTGTAAAGTTCAATTGTTTCATCCAAACCTTTTTGAAATTCTTCACCGGAAAAAAGAGTTGGTGCTATATCCAGGTCCATATTCATTTCTATAGCAACTTTTATAATTGCTTCTGGATATAAATAATGGTCAGCAAATGCGCTAACACCTGCATTTTGCATCTCCGCTATTGCAAGTTTTGAACCGTGATAAACATCTAACTCTTTAAGTCTAGCTTCATATGGCCAAATTCTTTTATTAAACCATTCGTCTATATTTACATCCTCTGCAAATCCTTTAAATATATTCATAGCCGAGTGAGTATGCAAATTTACAAAGCTTGGACTAATATATCTATTTGATAAATCAATAGTTTTAGAAGTTCCAGTATTTAGCTTCCCTATTTCTTTTATTCTTCCTTCTTCAATAAGTATATCTTGAGCTTTAACAATCTCCCCATCTGCATGTACTATATTTGCATTTTTTAATAAAATACTATTCACTTGATTCCTCCCTCACAATTCGTCATATGAATTTTATATAGATAATCAAACAATATATAATTTAAATACCCTTTTAAAAAAATTAAAAACCATTCCATAACTTATATCTTAATATTACAACAAATAAGTTTAAAAAATTGTCTATTTGAGATAATCCAACTAAATTAAGGGTATATGTTCAGTAAGAATAAGAAGCATTTTGAAAAGTACGCTAATCGGAGAGTAGTTAATAAGGAGGTAGAGAAATATGAAAAAAATCTTGGTACCTATTGACGGATCTGAATACTCAATGCGAGCTTTAGAAAAAGCAAAAGAGCTTGGAGAATTCTACAAAGCAGAAATAACATTACTTACAGTTATTGACAGTGGCAGATTTATGAGCATTGACTTTAAGCAGGATATGATTAACTCAAGCATTGAAGCTGGTCAAGAACTACTACACAAAGCTACTGATATCCTAGCAGGCTATCCGTATGGTTTTAAGTCGACATATAGAATGGGGGATATCCCAAACGAAATAATCACAATGGCTGAGGAAAATGATTTTGACCTTATTGTATTAGGAAGCAGGGGACTTGGAGTCTTCACCAGAGCCCTTCTTGGAGGAGTTTCACAAAAGGTAGTATCTCACGCAAATACTACTGTTATGGTAGTTAAGTAATTTTTGTGTAAAGCAGATACTTGTGTGAATATATTAATCCACCCTTGTATGTAAAAGCAGGGGTGGGTTTTACAATAATTTTTTACTTAGTTTACTATTATTTAATGTCTTTTTGCTTTATAAGCCTTAGTTCAAGGTATTTTTTCATAATTAAGGGTATATATTAATATGAGTAAAAAACAAGTTGGTAAAGTTTAAGGAGGTAGTAAAAATGAAAAAAATCTTAGTTCCTATAGATGGTTCTGAGTATTCAATGAGAGCTCTAGATAAGGCAAAAGAGCTTGGAGCGTTTTACAAAGCAGAAATAACTTTGTTGACAGTTATTTACACTGGGCATTATGAAAACTTTGAATTACTAACAGAATTGATTGAGTCAGAAGAAAGAGCAGGTCAAAAACTATTACTTGATACTTCAAAAGTACTAGAAGATTATCCCTATGGTTATAAGACCGCTTATAGATTAGGAGATACTGCAAACGAAATAATCACCATGGCTGAAGAAAATGATTTTGATCTTATTGTAATCGGAAGCAGAGGACTTGGAGTATTCGCAAGAGCTGTACTTGGAGGAGTTTCACATAAAGTAGTATCTCACGCAAACACCACTGTTATGGTAGTTAAATAATACAAATATTAGTATAAAAATTTTCGTCAATATTCCTAAAATCAAAAAAACAGGAGCGATGCATATATAATATATATGGGCATCGCTCCTGTTTTTTTTGGTGTCATTACTTTTTGTTAAACTCAGCTCTTATCTTTGCTAAAATATCCTCTGATTTATAAACATCTCTTATGAATTTAGCTAATATTTCTCCACCATCTTCAATTGCCTTGTAGTTTTTCTGAGTCTTCATGGCAAGAGCAAATTCTTGTGTGTGTGCAAGAAGTCCTTCTCCAATGCTTATGTATGGATGAAAAGCAGCTGTCCTTTGACTCACATTCCCTATATCAGAAGAACCACCTGTTTTATCACTCATATCAATTAATGGAAGATTTGCCTGTTCAAATAAATCTATTAAAAGTACTTCTCCAGCCTTATTTCTTCTAAGACCATCATACTTTTCTCCAATTTCTGTTGATGTAAAAGAAGTACGAGTCGCAAGAGCAGCTGCTTTCGCACAATCCATTACCCAAGCACTTACTTCATCCAAATAATCTCTATCTTTAGCTCTTACAAGCATTTCAATACTCGCATAATGAGGTACTATATTAGAAGCATCTCCTCCATTTTCAATATAACCATGGAGTCTTACATCATCTTTTACATGTTGACGCATCATATCTACCGAATCAAGAAATAATCTTGCCGCATTTAAAGCATTTCTTCCTTCCCAAGGAATACTCGCTGCATGAGCTGGTTTTCCATGGAATTCTATTTTATAGGCATCCAATGCCAATGATCCCGAATATACTACGTTGCTACTACTCATATGTATCATTATAGCAAAATCCATATCGTCAAATATTCCCGCATTCACCATTGGAACTTTACCACCACGCATCTCTTCATCTGGTGTTCCAATAATATGAATTTCAGCAGGTATAGTGTCTCTTATCTCATTTAAAACAAGAGCTGCCAAAACACTTATTGCCGCACTTGCGCAATGCCCACAAGCATGTCCAATCCCTCTAAGTGCATCATATTCCACTAAAATAGCTGCCTTATTTTTTTCTCCCTTATTAATAATCCCCCTAAAAGCTGTTGGCATTTCTAAAAATGGGTATTCTACTTCTATCCCATATTTTCTCAGCAATTCTACTATTTTTTTAGACGATCTAAATTCTTCTCCACCAATCTCAGGATGATCCGAAAGATCATTGTTTAATAGGATTACTTCATCTAAATACTTCTTTATTAACTCTTTCATAAACCCACTCCTTATCCCAATATATAGTTAAAATAAATATTAATATGCATAGTATAGCATATTAATACAATTTTTATTTTTTGATTTTGTCTTGATAGGGTATAATAGTATCAAGAGATAATACTTTAAATGGAGGTGTCCTAATTGAAAAAGATCTTAGTTCCAATTGATGGTTCAGAATGCTCCAAGAAAGCCTTAAAAAAAGCGAGACTAGTAGGTGAAGCTTTTGGTTCAGAAATAACCATAGTAACTGTAATTGATAGTATAAGGTACTTAGATATGGACTATAAGTTTGATGCTGTTAGAGATGGCATTGACTTAAGTAAGCAATTGTTAGTTTCCGCGGCAAAAGAATTTGAAAATTATCCTTATCCAGTTGAAACTATTTACAAAACAGGCGACGTAGCCGAAGAAATAATCGATTTAGCTGATGAAGGAAATTATGATCTTATCGTTATGGGAAGCAGAGGACTTGGAGTTTTTTCAAGAACAATTTTAGGTAGTGTGTCCCACAAGGTTATTCAACACGCAAAGACTACAGTTATGGTAGTTAAATATTGTGATTAATTATACTAGCCCTACATTTAATATGTAGGGCTTTTTAAATAAATTTGTTTTCTCTGAATTATCAGATTTTAGTTGTAATATTATTGTTTATATACTATTATATAATTAAGTTTATAGGTTACTAAAACTTAAACAAAAAAGGAGGCGCACATGAAAACAAAGAAAAAAGCAACACTCGGCATTGCATTAATACCTATTATTATTCTAATGGCTTCACTTACAACAGGCATTTTGATTCTTGGAACAGATGCTCACATCCCATTACTTGTCGCAATAATAGCAGCCGCAATTGTAGGTATAACAATGCTTGGCTATACTTGGTCTGAGATTGAAAAAGGTGCAATAGAAACCATTCAAATGTCAATGCAAGCAATCTTAATATTAATGATTATCGGTACAGTTGTAGGCTCTTGGATCCTAAGTGGTACAGTACCTGCAATGATTTATTACGGACTACAAATCTTATCACCTGGTATTTTCTTAGTTGCAACAGCAGTTATTTGTGCAATTGTTTCTCTTGCAACAGGTAGCTCTTGGACAACAGCTGGAACAGTTGGTATTGCTCTTATGGGCGTTGGTCTTGGACTTGGAATGCCAGCTCCTATAGTAGCTGGTGCAGTAGTTTCTGGTTCTTATTTTGGAGATAAAATATCTCCACTATCAGATACAACAAACCTTGCGCCTGCAATGGCCGGTTCAAACTTATTTGAACATATTAAATACATGTTTTGGACTACAATACCAAGTTTTACAATTGCATTAATCCTTTATGGTATTATTGGCGCTGGATATGCTGGACAACAATTAGATACTACAAATATTAATATTATATTAGATGGAATTTCAGCAAACTTTTATATTTCTCCAATTCTACTTCTTCCACCTATTATAGTAATAGTGCTTGTTATGTTGAAAATCCCGGCACTTCCTGGACTTGTTGCTGGTTCAGCAGTTGGTAGTTTATTCGCAGGAATATTCCAAGGTGCAGGCTTAGGCGATATTATAAATGCTCTTCACTACGGATTTGAAATTGATAGTGGTGTAGCAATGGTTGATGAACTTCTAAATCGTGGTGGACTAGATTCAATGATGTGGACAGTTTCTCTTATTTTACTAGCTATGACATTCGGTGGTATTATGGAAAAAACTGGAATGCTTGGAGCAATAGCTCATTCAATACTTAAGATGGCAAAAAATACTGGATCACTTGTTACAGCTACAGTACTTACAAGTATAGCTCTAAATATTTTAGCAGCTGACCAATATCTATCAATCGTAATCCCTGGAAGAATGTACAAAGATGCTTACGATGAAATGGGACTTGAACCAAGACTTCTTTCAAGAACTCTTGAGGATGCAGGTACTTTAACATCCGCGCTTGTTCCATGGAATACATGCGGAGCTTATATGGCTAGTGTACTTTTAGTTTCTCCACTTGCATATGCACCATATGCTTTCCTTAACTTGATAAATCCAGTTGTTGCAATAATTTACGGATTTACAGGATTTAGTATAGTAAAACCAACACCAAAAACTGGAGCATAAATTGATAATAACTTAATAGAAATAAAAATCCAACAATTAAATTTGTTGGATTTTTCATTTATACTATGGAATCTTTAGCTTTACTAATCCATTATTTGAAAAACAAGCCTGCCAGTTTCATTTGCCTAGTAAAACTAAAGGAATCAGATTTTTATCCGACCCCTTTATCAAGTAACATTTAGTTATTTTATACTTAAATAGCAACTACTTCACTAAAAATTTTCAATCTACCCATTCTACTTATAATTATGATTTTTTCTCTGGAATTACCAAAACGGGGCATTGTGCTCCAGAAAGTACTCTTTGTGATACTGATCCAAGAAAGAACCTGGTAATCTTAGAAAATCCCCTTCGCCCTATAACAATAAGGTCATATTTTTCATTTTCTTGCAATTCTATAATTTCTTCATAAGGTTCTCCAAGTAGTATCCTTGTGTCATACTCCATTCCTTCTAAATCGAGCTTTGCTATAAAGTGTTTCATGATTTTGTCCTGCTCTTTCTTAAGCTCATTGATATATTCCCCAGAGCCAAAGATTGTTCCTGTCCCACCCGATCCAGTACCGATAATCTCCGGTTTCTTTACAACAATTAGAAATGTAAGCTTACTATTGTACTTTTTGGCAACATCTATTGCCTTTTCCGCTGCATGCTCAGAAGTAGGTGAACCATCAATTGGAACCAAGATTTTATCCATAATGCTACCCCCAATCCAGATAAATATCTACTTAGCATATACAATATACCCTGAAACAATTATGTTAAAACCTAAATCTAGAACACCTTCTATTTCATTTCTGGGATAATGTTTTTCACTGTTTTTCCTTCTAGTGTTTCAACCATACATCTGGCCGCATTCCAGGCAAGAGCATCCATTGTTTTTTTAGTACCTCCTGCTAAATGTGGAGTTAATACCACATTGTCCATTGAAAGTAAGGGGTTTTCTTTAGCTATTGGTTCTTGCTCGAATACATCCAATCCAGCTCCACCAATTTCTTTGTTTTGGAGTGCTTTTATTAGAGCTTTTTCATCAACCACTGGTCCTCTTGAAGTATTAATAAATATAGCGTCCGATTTCATTAATCCAAACTCATATTCTCCCATAAGATGAAAGGTCTCATCAGTTAATGGAGTCGAAACTACAACAAAATCAGAAGCTATTAACAAATCTTCCATTTGCATATATTTGATTTTCATAGACTTTTCAATATCAGGTTTTCTATTTCTATTATAGTAAATTATATTCATATCAAAACCTTTTGCTCTTTTTACAACTTCTTCCCCAATTCTACCCATTCCAATAATTCCAAGTGTAGCTCCATTAATATCCTTTGAAAAAAGTGATGGGTTTTCCATAGTCTTCCAACTGCCAGATTTCACAAAATCATTTTGTTCAGGAATTCTCCTACTGGCTGCCAACATTAGTGCGAGGATATGGTCAGCCACTGTATGATCAAGAATACCTGGAGAATGCGTCGCTACAACACCCTTTTCTTTCATTGCTTCTATATCACAATTATTGTATCCAACTGTAATGTTACTTACAACTTTTAGCTTTGGAGCATAATTTAGCAATTCCTCATTTATAGGTGTTGCTAATGCAATAACCCCTTCAGCATCCTTTATCTTACTTTTAAGTTCTTCATATCTATTTTGATTCTTTAAATCAAAATAAATTAATTCGCAATGCTCTTTTACATAATCTATTATTTCATCTGCAATTGGATAACCAATAATTACTTTTGGCTTGCTCATCTTTATCAACTCCCCTATTAAACTACCTTAACTCTGGTACTATACAATCTGTTGGTCTACCATATAAAACATCTACAATAGTCTTAGCCGCAAGCATTGCCATTTCTTGTCTTGTCTTAAGTGTTGAAGAACCTACATGTGGAAGTGTTACTGTATTATCCATCTTTAAAAGTGGATTATTAGGATCGATTGGCTCTTGTTCATAAACGTCAAGTCCAGCTCCTGCAATCTCTCCTTCTTCCAAAGCCTTGATTAAAGCCTTCTCATCTACCACAGGCCCTCTGGAAGCATTAATTAAGAAAGCTTCTTTTTTCATTAATTTAAACTCATCTTCTCCCATAAGATGATGAGTTTCATCATTAAGTGGAGTCATAACAACAACAAAATCTGCAGTTTTTAAAAGCTCTTCCATCTCTACATACTTAGCACCATATTTTTCTTCTGCTTTGGGCTTCCTATTTCTATTATGATATATTATATCCATATCAAAGCCTTTGGCTCTTTTTGCTACCGTTTCTCCAATCCTGCCAAAACCTATTATTCCAAGTGTTGAATGGTGTACATCCTTACCATAAAACTCTTCTGAATCCCCTTTTTTCCATTTCCCAGCTTTAGCGTATGCCTCCAATTTAGGAAATTTCCTAGCAATATTTAAAATAAGTCCAAATATAGTATCTGCTACAGTATCATCTAAAACACCTGGAGTATTTGTTCCCACAATACCTCTTTTTTTCATAGCCTCAATATCCAAATTGTTATAACCAACTGATACATTACTTACAACCTTTAAATTGTCTGCATACTGCAATAACTCATCATCTATTCGTGTCCCCATTACTACTATTCCATCTGCTTCCTTTATTCCTTCTTTTAAATCTTCAAAACTTCTTTTTTTACTAGAATCTAGTTTTGTATAATCGCAATATTCACCAATATATTTTTCTGAATCCTCGAATATATCATATGCAATAAATACCTTTGGTTTTTTCAAATTAATCATCCTCTCTTTTTTAATGAACAAACGTTAATAAAACAAATGCAATAAGGAATGCTAAAACCAACTGCAATACAAAATATAGCTTATATTCCTTATACAATTCTCCAGTTGAAACCTTCATCTCTCCTATTGTTAAAACCTGACAAAGGTGTAATGGCGAATAAAAATATCCCATAAAAGCAACTGCATTTAAAAAAAACACATATGCATACAGCTCATTTTGGGTGATACTCATCATAGTTAAAAGTGGAAGTGTCACAGCTAATGGAGAAGTCGGATAACCAGTTATAAACCCAAAAAAGAACGAAACCACCATAAAAATGAATAACACACTAAATCCACCATTACCCATTACTAAAACTCTTCTTATTATATCTAACATACCCTCTAATTGTAGAATTATATCCTTAAGCATTAATATAGATGCAATTACAAAAATAGTATTATAATTAATAGACTCCCATATGGTTTTTAAAAAATGCTTTTTATTACTTAATAAATATGCTATAAAAATACTACCTAACATAGATATGAAAAAAGGAAGCCCTGTTATAAAGTTTATAACTACAGACATATAAATAGGCGAAGTTAAAACTATTAAATTCAATATCCCCTTAAATGTTATTTCGGTGTGGTTTTTTTCACCATCAACCTTATCCTTCATAAATATAAAATATCCCAAAAGAACCATCCCAAGTACAAATGGAGAACTTGTTAAAATCAATCTATAGATATTTATTTCTGGAAGTGCTGCCTTTATAAACAAAAGTGATGATGAAAATGGGAAAATAAACATTGAAATATGCCTATACACAAGATTGATAATAGCCCTTCTTGCAGGAATAATATCCACATCTTTCCCAATTTTATTTATAAATGGTGCGGAAAGAACTGCACCACCCGGTACAGATAATATCCCAATAAGAGAAGGCATTATCATCATTACTGCTTTTTTATTTGGGATCATTAAAAGCATGGAATCTACTATTCTATTTAGAATGCCATAATTCTTTAGCAAACTACCCAATATTCCAACCATAACAACTGTTAAAATGGTATCTCTTGAGTACCTATTTAAAAATACTCCTATAATTGTATTCCCTAAATTTCCCATGCCTATGCCAGAAAGCACTCCAATAGTCATGGTGACAATAAATATAGCTGTTCCAAGTTTAACTTTTCTTTTGATTAGTATGGGTATTAGTACAAATGATAATACTGTAACTAAAAGTTGATACATTTATTTGTCCCCTTTATTCTTTCGCCTTACTAATTATAATATCAAATATGGAGGATAAATAATAGCTGAAATTAAAAAGAAGCAACAGATATAGCTTTATATCTTGTTACTTCTTTCTTTGTTTAAATATTAATAAATAGGTGTTACAAAACCTTTATACCTCTCGTTACTTCCATTAGTAATTCCAAAGAAAAGCTCTTTGATTTTTTTACAAGTTTCACCTTCTTTTCCATCTCCAACTTGTCTTTTATCAACTTCAATTATTGAGGTAACTTCCATTGCAGTTCCACTAAAGAAAACTTCTTGTGAATTATATAGCTCGGTTCTTGAAACGCTTCTTTCAACAACTTCCATTCCAAGTTCTTCCTTTGCAAGCATCATTACGGTATCTCTGGTTATTCCTTCAAGAATATCATCTGAAAGTGGTGGTGTAACCAATTTTCCCTTTTTAACTAAAAAAATGTTTTCTCCCGGTCCTTCACACACCTTGCCATCATTTGTTAAAAATATTGCCTCATCATACCCATTTTCTAGTACTTCAAGCGAAGCTAAGGCAGAGTTTAGATATGCTCCTGTAGATTTAGTTCTAGGTGGAATCATAGTATCCGTAATCCTTCTCCAGCTTGAAACAGCAACTTTAAGCTCAGTTTTCCCAGAGTAGTTTCCCATTGGATGACAGTACATTAAAAGTCGATTATCGTCATCAAATAGAGTTGGTGTCAGCTGATCAGAGCCTTTATAAATCACTGGTCTAATATATGTTGTGGTTTTAAAGTTATTCTTCTTAAGTAATTCTACTGTAATCTCACAAAGCTCCTCAACAGTATATGGAATATCCATATTTAAAGCCTTTGCAGACTCTTTAAGCCTTTGGTAATGCTCTTTAAATCTAAAGCCGTATAACTGGCTACTTTCATCATCCCAGTACGCTCTGATTCCTTCAAAACAACCTAGCCCATAGTTAAATGCCTTTGACCTTATGCTAATATGAGCATCCTTTTCATCTCTAATTTCTCCATTAAAAAATACATAACTTGTCTCCATGGTTATTCTCCTCCTCTTATTTTTAATTCCTAACTACAACGGTTTACAAATTGCACCACTTAAGCACAAACTATGCTCTGCACTTTTACCATGGGTTATCATTGAAAAAGAATTAGCTTCTTTTTCTACTATGAGAATTTAAATTTATAATTTTCAAAGCTTTAAAGATTCCTCGGCAAGTTCTAAATGGCAAAATCTTCATGATTTTTAGGTATAAAAAATCCCTAGTATATATAAATATACTAGGGACGAATTATCGCGGTACCACCCAAATTTTCAATTTCCTTATGGAAATTAACTTATAAGGCCAAATCCAATCTAGCCCTAGTCATATAACGGTGACTCGTCTTATATTATAAGACTCCCGATCTTGGTTACTCTTTTCATTTCACCTTGACAGTATCCGGAGTGATCATTGCTGTTTTCTTTAACCCTGACTCTCATCATTCATCAGTTCTCTGTTGTTAAACTTTAACAGTTTTGTCTCCATCACTACTTTTATGTTTATTAAATTAAATCTAATATTATATCTATTTTCAACATTAGTCAACCCTTTACTCAAATATTTTTCAAATTTTATAAATCACCTATACACTTATTAAATAGATGAATCAAAAAATCATAAACTGTCGAATGCTTTTCTCCGACAGTTTTTTAGTCTATATCTTCTTTAATTTTCTATGATAAACCAGTGTTGTAAGTATTTTATTATTATGTTCTTCGTATCTTACACTTGCAAGCATAAAATTTCTCTTTTTCTTAAACAATACTGATGGAAGATTTGGAACTGGTGCAATTATAACTTCCTCAAAAATATCAAAAATTCCTTCTCCCTTAATATCTCTAATAAGCCTCTTAGAAAGCATGCTTCCTACACCTTGACGCTTAAATCTGTCTAAAACTGCAATTTTATCTAGCATCATAAAATTATCTAACCATTCTTTATTAAAATCTGGTCTAAAATAGTTATCTTCTGACCATTCTGGATTCAATTTAAGCCAATTTTCTTTTCGAAAACCAAAAGTAAAACCCACTATAGCACGATATTCAGGATCTATATACTCTGCAACATAAAAAAAATCAGATACATCAACTGCTGTTCTAAATTTTTCTTTATAGCCTTCAGGATCTGATGTATAATCATCCATTAAGTACCCTTGCATTGCATCTTTAGCTTTTTTACCTACAGAAGATGCCACATGATAAATTCCCTCAACATCCTTTTGTTCAGCATTTCTAATTTTTACATTGTCCAAATTCAATGTATGAATTCCACTTGCTAATTTTACTTTTTTCTTAAATTCACTCAACACAATCACTCCTCAAGTTCTCACTAACAGCTTTATTATTTAATACCCAAAAAACTGTCTCTGAAAAAACTTTTTACTAGTTTGTACTTTTACCAATACCTTTTATACTGATTTTTAATATTCTTCCTATCCTTTTCCCTGCCTCAAAAAGAAGACTCTGTGCATCTTCGATTGCATACTTTAATTCCATAGGTCGATTTACTATCGGTAGAATCAAATCAATACCAAGATCGTATAGCGAATCTAAATCTTCTCCCTCTCCACCTACTACCACTATTACTGGCACTCCAGCTTCCTTAGCAAGCTTAGAAACTCCCACAGGTACTTTGCCCTGCCTAGACTGAGAATCTATTCTCCCTTCGCTTGTGACCACCAAATCACAATCCATTAATAACTCTTTAAATTTAAGAATAGAAAGAATAACACCAATTCCTGGTTTTATGCGTGCATTACAAAATATATTCAAACCTGCACCTAAACCACCCGCTGCACCTGCACCTTTTTTATCAGAAATATCTATTCCTAGTTGCTCTAAAATTATCTTTGAATAATGTCTTAAACCGCTATCCAATAATACTACCTGTTCAGGGGTCGCACCCTTTTGTGGACCATATACATAAGCTGCACCATTTTCTCCAAATAATGGATTTTCTACATCACAAAGAACTGTGAATTTTGCATTATCCATTAAACGATTTCTATTTGTACCAACTATTTGAGCTAATCCTGATAAATTTTCTCCACCTAAAAGTAGTTCTTTACCATCAATGTCTAAAAAAGAATAACCTAAAGCCTGGGCCATACCAACGCCACCATCAGTAGTTGCAGATCCTCCTATTCCAATATAGATTTTTTTGTAACCTCTTTCCAAGGCATCTTTTATTAACTCCCCTGTCCCATATGTCGTAGCTTTTAATGGGTCTAATTGACCATCTTTGACCAGCATAAGCCCAGATGCACTAGCCATTTCTATAATTGCAATTTCATCCTCTATTACTCCATATCTTGATTCTATTTTATTACCTGAAGGCCCTGTTACTTGTAAATCTATCCACTTCCCACTCAATGCATTTACTAAAGTAGAAGCTGTACCCTCACCACCATCTGCAATAGGAATAACCATTATTTCAGATTCTGGTAAAACCATCTCAATACCATTTTTTATGCTTTCTCCTACTTCAATAGCACTAACAGAGCCTTTAAAGGAATCAGGAGCAATAATTATTTTCATCCATAGTCACCTCACTTATTATTCCAATTTTTATGTAAATCAACTTGTAAACTTTTCCTAGCAAAATTAAAATAACCACTTACCCCAACCAAAGCAATTGTGGTTATAACTATACCTAGAATTATCCTAAAGTTAAGCGGTTCAGATAATAAAAAATATCCAAGGAATGTAGCAAATATTATTCTACTTGTTGACAACATTGCGCCTTTAGCGGAACTAACATATCTATACCCTTCAGTTGTTAAAACCTGACCAAAGAAACCAAATGCTGCAGCTAAAAGTACTATCCCTATTGAATCCATATCTATTAATCCTAAATCTTTTAATATCATAGGACCATTTATGATAGTTCCTATTACCATCAAGTAAAGTACTATCAAAGATCCTGACTCAGTTTTTCTAGCTTCTGTAAGATAAAGAATAGATATTCCTGCAAAAATTGCAGATACAAAAGCAAGCACATCACCAAAATTGATATGTGTTAAATCAGGTGCCGAAATAATATATGAACCTATAAGAATCATAATAAGATAAAAATATACACTTTTCCTAGATTTCTCTTTAGTGATAAATGGCGCCAAAACTACTACAAAAACAGGATATGTAAGATGTAGAATATTAGCATTTGTTAATGTAGTATAGTTAAGCGCAAGTGTTGATAAAATAAGTGCACCAGAATTAAAAATAGCTCTTTTTGTTATTGGAGCTAGTCTATTTGGTATAAAAGATTTCTTAGTTGTAAGCATATAAATAATCATAACCACAGATCCTAATGAGTATCTTGTAAATGAAGTTATTATTGCATTCATTTCAGTAGTATTAGCTACTAACTTACCAAAATATGCACTTAATACAAAAAATACTGAAGATGTCAATATATAAAAAACTCCCATTTTGTCCCTCTATCATTTTTAGACTTATTCTCTATTATTATTTCTTCCAAATGAAATATATCTAATCAATTAAACTTATAGTTATTTATATTGACTTACTAAATATCTAATCGCTTATACACAAAAATACAATATTATAGAACTCTTAGTATAAAATAATATCCGCGTTTTAAAAATACAACTCAATTATTAAACATTTTACTTTACATAACTCTTTATATTGAACTGATACTATTTAACTATAAAAACTTTAATTTTATTATATCACTATAATCTATAAGATGATTGACAACTATTTCAAAAAAATGTACATCTATAAAAGTTAATTTTATATCTAACTTTTATAGATGTACTCCCTGTAATATACTTTTTATTATTTAGATATCATCTGTTACTATATTTTGATTATTGATTTCTCGCAATCATATCCATGAATTTTACATATTTTGCAGTTAAATCAGTATTGAATTCTACGTATTCTTCATTATTATAGAATACATCTCCCATTACATTTTCTTTAAGGAATGTTTTCCATTCTTCTGTTTCACTTACTTGTTGAAATAAATCTGAATAGTAATCAAGCACTTCTTGAGATGTTCCAGCATTCATAACAACTCCACGACTCTGTTGATGAGTTATATCATATCCTGATTCTAAGAATGTAGGCACATCTGGTAGTATTGAAACACGTTCCTCTGCAGAAACAGCCAATGGTATTAATGTACCTGCGGCAAGATGCTCTCCACCTTCTGATGGTGATATAGCACATACATCAATATGTCCACCAAGTATAGCTGCTAAAATATCTCCACCTGAATCATAAGGTACATAAGTCATTTCTACTCCAGCTAATTCATTAATCATGTACATAAGTATTGTATCGTCAGATGCATTAGCAGTTCCACCAAACTTAAGTGCTCCTGGATTAGCTTTTGCATATTCTATAACTTCTTCTAAAGTGTTCAAACCTAAGTCTTGCTTTGCAGCAAATAAATTTGGATCTTTTGCAAGATGAGCAACAAAAGCAAAATCATCAGTTATACTAAGTGGTGAATTCCCTGTTATTGGTTGTGAATAAAAACTTGAACTTGTAGTTGCCATTATATAATCATTAGCACCTTTTCCGTTCATATAAGTATATCCTACTACTCCTGACCCACCTGGCTTATTAGTTGCAATAAAGTTAACTGGTGCCATCTCGTTCTTTGAAATAATTTCTATGATTTTACGAGCAAATACATCAGATCCTCCACCTGCACTAAATGGAATAATAAATTCTACATTTTCTGTTGGTACCCAACCGACAACTTCTTCAACTGCAGGTTCTTCAACTGCTGGTGTTTCTACTGCAGGTTCTTCAGCTGGACTTTCTGCAGGACTACATCCCGCAAGTACAACCATTGCAACAAGCATCAACGCTAAAACTCTCAACATTTTCTTATTCATTTTTTATTTCCTCCCCTTTATTATCTATCTATAAATTTACTATGCAAGGGTACTCCCACTGCAAAAGTAAGATAGAGCTTAGTTAAATCCACTAAACAGCAAACTTTTTCTTAATCATTTGGGTAATTGGACCACCAAATGCCATTATTAAAGCAATTATTAAAATTACTGCAGATATTGGTTTTGTAATAACTCCTACAATACTACCGTCAGCAATAATAAGAGCTTGACGTAAATTAGATTCAGTAAGATATCCCAGTACTATAGCCAATATCATCGGAGCTGCCGGAACTTTTAACTTCTTCATGAAATATCCGATAACTCCAAAGAAAATTGTAATCCCAACGGTAAATAATGAATTTTCAAGTGCATATGATCCAATTAGAATAAAAGCAAGAACTATAGAATTAAGTATAGGTGCCTTTACCTTAAGTACTCTAACAAATAGAGGCAGCCCTAGAATACCTAGAACCAAAAGGAATATATTACCTATATACATACTTGCAATAAGTGACCATGCAACTTCAGCTTCGTTCATAAACAATGAAGGTCCTGGAGTTATGCCAAGCATCATTAAAGCACCCATCATGATGGCAGTGGCACCTGACCCTGGAACACCTAGTGTAAGCATTGGTATCATAGCTCCTATTGATGCAGCATTGTTTGCTGATTCCGGTGCAGCTACTCCTTCCAACAATCCTGTTCCAAATTCATTTCCTCTTTTTGAAACTTTTTTTGCCATACTATATGATAAGAAAGAAGCTATTGTAGCACCAGCTCCTGGTAACATTCCCACAAAGAATCCCAATCCTGTACCACGCCCAATATGCGGTAAACAATCTTTCCATTCTTGTTTATTTGGAAATAGATTCCTGAATTTAAGCATCTTATTGTCAATCTCAACCTTGGCATCACCTCTATCGGTAATAATTTCTGCGATCCCAAATAACCCCATAGCTACGGGGATAAAATCTATCCCTGAATAAAGATGTACATTACCAAACACATATCTTTGAACTCCAGTTACAAGATCTAGCCCAATCAAAGCAATAAATAATCCTATAAATGCAGCTAAAAATCCTTTTGATGGTGAATCTCCTGTCATTCCAGCAATTGATGCCAAACCTAACACCATTAATGCAAAGTATTCAGATGAGCCAAATACTAATGCATATTTTGCTATAACTGGTGCAAACAACATAAATGCAATTACTGATATCGTTCCGCCAATTACAGAAGCATACGCAGCCATACCCATGGCTTTACCCGCTTGACCTTTCAATGCCAAAGGATAACCATCTAACGCTGTCATAACTGCCGCGGAATCCCCTGGAGTGTTTATTAGTATAGCTGTTATTGAACCTCCATACATAGCCCCATAATATATTCCAGCTAATAAAATTATTCCAACTGCAGGCTCCATCCCATATGTAAGTGGTAAAAGTACTGCAATACCTACCGATGGTCCGAGTCCTGGCAACGCACCGATAATTACTCCGCAGAGTACACCACCAAAAGCATATAATAACACAATCGGATCAGCCAACACAGAAAATCCTAAACTTAAGTTATTTAATAAAGCTTCCATGCCTCAACCCCCTTTATCATATTCCTATGTAACAACTCGGTAACGGCATACCTAGGAATACTTTGAATATTAGAAATAATACTAAAGTAGTTACAAAACCGATTATAATAGACTTTGTGATACTTTCCTTGCCCAGAATTCTAATCAATACAACAACTGAAATTCCAGTGGAAACTAACATTCCAATAAAAGGTGTCATTACTATGACAAAAATCGAAATACCAATTGTGTATGCAAAATTTCTTAATTCAACAATATTAATTAAATTTGATTTTAATTCCTTATCTACAGCATCATCTTCTAGCGCTTTTTTTGACTTATGCCAATTTTCCATTAAAACTAATAGACCACAAGCCGCTATGGCAATTCCACATAAGATAGGAAAAAATCCAGAACCAGGCAACTCTTTCCTCATAAAAGGAAGTTTCTGAATAAAAGCTAAAGCAACTATAACCATTCCACCTAAGATGCTTATCAAACCTAATATATTATTGCCTTGTTTTAAACTTAATTTCATTTTCCAACTACTCCCTCCAATATTAAAAATAATAATAATGAGTTTACTAAATGTGGACTTATTTAAAAATATTTCTAAAGATACTCAACAAAATCCTTAAAACTCTTTGGTGTTTCACCCTTGAATTTTTCATTTAAGTTTTTGTCGGCAAACCACTCTAGCTTTTCTTTTGCCGCTATAGACATAATTGGGTCTACAGCATATTCATCCATCATTTCGATTGAACCAGTAAGTTCATGAGCTCTTCTTTCAGCATGTATTGCACCACTAGTTAATAGTCTGTTAATAGTATATTCAAATGATACTTCATCAACTGAACTAGATATGGACTCTATTACTCTATCTGTTACCCCAGCCTTAGAAGAAATCTGCACAATTTCAAGTAATAATGATGATAAGCCTTTAGTAAATATACTCCTAATAAGCTTAATAGCTGTTCCATCTCCTTCTATTTCACTTACCTTCTCTATCTTCATTCCATAAGGCAACATAAACTCCATAAATTCATCAGTACCCGTACCACTAGCAGCTATTGGTACTTTGTGTTGATGCAAGGGTAATGGTCCTAACATTGCAGCATCTACAAATCTTGTTGTCTTATCCTTTATTAATTCGCATACTTGCTTTTTAACTTTCACAGTAGATGCAGAAACATCCACATATATAATATCATCATTTAAACTGTCGTAGAGATACTTAGCTGTATCAAGAGCTTTACTGCCCGGTACAGCAACTATTACAACCTGAGAATTATCTACTACTTCTTTAGCGGAAAATACCAATTCAATTTTAGCCAAATTAGCTCTTTCTTTGATTAAATCTCCAAAATTTGGATTATCATGCATAATATCAAAAGCTACTATATCTTCTAATCCTTCTTTTTTTAAACCCCTAGCCATTTCAAATGCTGCTTCACCAAAACCAATAAATCCAAGTTTCATTCTAAAGCCTCCAGTTCACTTATCTATTCTTGAAGAGCTCCATATTTAACTAAAGCATCTTTAATAATGGATTTCTTCTCCTCTGTCAATGGTTTGAGAGGTCTTCTAACCACTCCACCCTGGAACCCTAGCAAATCTAATGCATACTTAAGTCCAGATATACCCATACCTCCTGTAACCAAATAATTTATCTCAATCATTTTTAGTTGAAGTTTTCTTGCTTCATCGATCTTTCCTTCTTTAAAAAGATTAACTAACTTACAGCAGTCATCAGGAAGTATATTCGCCAATGCTAATGTGGCTCCCCTTGCTCCAACAGTAAATGCTGGTAGAAGATAGCCTGCATTCCCAGCAAATACAGCAAAGTCTTCATCTGTATCTCTAACAGTTTCAGACAACTGCACTATGTTTCCAGCTGTATCCTTAATTCCTACTATATTAGGATGCTTTGATAATCTTGCAATTAATTTTGAAGATAGGTTTATACCTGTATTCCCCGGCATATTATAAATCATTACAGGAATTGAGCTTTCATCAGCAACATCTACAAAATGATCATATAATATTTCTTCGTTCATCCCACCTCTGTAATAGTTTGGTGGTAGCACTAACGCAGCATCTGCACCTAATTTCGCCATTTCTTTAGTTAGTTTTATTGTTTCAATAGTTGATTCACAATATGTACCAACAATGATATTCTTCTCTTCATTAAAGTTATCAATGACAAACTTTACAACTTCCAATTTTTCCTCATGAGATAAATAAACAAATTCACCATTTGATCCTAATACTACTATTCCATCAAGGTCAGTCTTACCCCAAATATCAAGATTATATTTCAATTTCTCGAAATCTATAGATTCATCTTCTTTAAAAGGTGTTACTATAGGTGTATATATTCCTCCAAACATTTAACCCCTCCTCAAAACTTGCTTGTTTCACTTACCTTCTTCATTTGTTACTTTGGTGCATATTTTTCAAATATCTTTTCTGCTCTATCAGGATTGAAAAATCCGCATACACATGGATGAGCAACTTTTTCAGCTGCTTTTCTTGGTGATATCTTCCCCTTAGAAACGTCATTAAGATATTTTTCTACCAATCCAGAAGCAACTAATCCATGCCCACACATTGTCACAACTTCTAAAACATCTTCTGGAGGAAGAGATTCTACATTTCCCCAAATTTGTAATGATAAATTTACGCTATGTGGTTTTATATCCAATTCTTTTGCCATATCAAGAACATTGTCAATTAAGCCACTTATTACGACAGATAAACCTAAATCCATTTCATGAATTTTCCTTATAACTTGGAACATTTTATCTTTAGATGCAAAGCAACATCTTACTCTTGGAACATCTGTAATATGTTCTTTTATTTCTTCCAAAGTAACGCCAGAGTATATTGTACCTGTTTCATTTGATCCAAGATTATCAGGCCCTGCTTCAAAAACTGCATCTAGTACCTGTATAAATTTATCTCTAGTACCTTCATGGTTGTAACCATACGCTGAAGTAACTAGAATTATATAATCATTTTGCAAGTCTTCTTCCGAACCTCTTCGGTGTAATGAATGTGTCAAAGCTATCCCTCCCTAATCATTATTTAATGGTCTACCCATTCCTAAGTTAACCTTTGCATTTTTTCTAACCAATATTCCCATTTCGTTCAATTTTTTTATTATCGGAATATTCCCATCTTCATCAAATCTATAAATTAAATCTAATGAAAACACAGTATCCAATTCATTAGCAACTCTTTTAATGGTATCCATTACTTCTTCTAGTTTTTCGTCTTTTGATGTAAATTCAATAATACAAGAAACCATTCTTTCATCCTTTATTTCATCAGGTATCGTTCCCTTTGCTGGGTCTTCCATTAAATAATATACTGGATTGCATTTTTCAAACTCAACCCCAATACTAGCTAATGCCATTGTCATCTGTTCTACCTGTTTAAGTGTAGTTCCATGACAAGGTCTACCCATTTCAATTCCTATCCCGAATTCCCCGCGAGTAACTTTCCCAGTAACATCATTTGTCTTAGATTCTTCAGTCCCTCTACCTGGTACTTTTGTTACAGCATCAGCAATTGTTGGGTCACTATAGAACTTTCTAATTTTCCTTGGCATCTCTTTTACACCATCAGACTCCTCGAATGCACTTGTAGGGCAGCGAACAACTCTAGGTCTTCCACAATTACCACATTCAAAACATAATTCTTCATCTATGTAAGCTTTTCCATTTACAATGCTGATTGCAAATGCCGGGCAATATGGCACGCAAATACCACATCCTATACATTTTTCTTGATTAACTCTCACTTAATCTACCTCCCTAATAATTAATATGTTTCTGGCATTTTAACATTATAGTCATTTCCTAGTTTCAATAATGCATTGTATAAAGTGTCATTTAATAAGATACCATCCTCGGTATTCTTTGCTAAATTATCTCTTTTACCCTCACCGGGTAATCTTATTGAGTCATATCCAGTAGCTTTTGGCATAGCTTTTATTTCATCATAAAAACTATCCATTCTAATTCTTATTTCTTCAATATCCATAAATCCTACAGGATTTATAGCACAGAATATGTGCCCAACATTACCTTTACCAGCAGTTTCATCGTATTGCCAAGCTACCTGCTTACCATATCCAGCACCTGTTAAGAGTCCTGCCATAAGCTCTATAAGCATTGTAATAGCAGATCCTTTATGTTCGCCCATAGGAAGAATACATCCTTTTAAAGCTTCCTTGGCATCTATAGTTGGATTTCCATCTGCATCAAGTGCCCAGCCAGGTTCTATTGATTTTCCCTCATTAGCCGCTTTGATAATTTTACCCCTAGCAACAATGCTTGTAGCCATATCCACAACAATAGGTCCTCTTTCTCCACCTGGAATAGCTACTGCAAGAGGATTAGTCCCAAAGTACATCTCTTTCCCTCCCCATGGTGGTGTTGCGGGTGGGCCGTTGGAAATAACAAAACCAACCAAATTTTCTCTTACCGCCATTTCAGCAAAATATGAAGCTGCTCCAAAGTGATTGCTGTTCTTTACTCCAACCATTGAAATCCCATAGACTTTAGCTTTATCAATTGCTTCTAACATTGCATTATAAGCAGCAACATGACCTAAAGCATTATCAGCATCCATAATTCCCAGAGATGGAAACTTAAATTCAGTATTAATCACTGGGTTCTTATTTATTAATCCTTTTTTAATTCTATCAAGGTATACCGTCATCCGAGTCGCTCCATGTGATGAAACACCTTGCAATTCTGCTCTTATAAGTACCTCAGAAACTATGGTTGCATCTTGTTTCTCAATACCTGATGCTACTAATAAATCTCTCATATAATTTTTTAGTTCCATATAACTACATCTTCTACTCATCATTTCACCTCAATTCATTAAGTATATTCAATAACTTTAATCGGAAAACATTTTCCTAGAAGCTATACCTATATATTAATGCAATTTACATGCCAAGATAATATATTAGTATATTCAGTGGATCTACAGACATATTTAAATATACAAATGTATATCCTCCTATTTATCCCCTAATCCAACCCTACGTTTCCCTAATAATCAATATCATTATCCATTTTATATGCAATTAAAAACGACCAAGTTTCTAATCTCAGTCGTTTGTTTTTATTAAATATTTTCCAAAAATTCTATTCCTAAATCAGTTATTCTGCTTCCTTGTTTCGTCACTCCTTGTTCAATCAAGCCAAGAGTGCTTAATGTGTCTAATAGTTTTCTAAGTTTATAATCCTTTATAATCTCTCCATTACGTAGCAACTGCACTCTGAGATAATTTCTGCCTACTCCTTTATTAAAAGTAGAGGCTATCTTGATTTCATTTAATATTTTTACTGTAATTTTAAGTTGACCTATTTTATTAAGTCCTACAATTATTGTTTCAATTCTGCTATTTTCACAATTCTGTAAATCAGCTTTATTCTGCTTTCTAATACCTTTATCTATGTGTTTTTTTTGCATATACATAGGCAAGTGTTCCTTTGAAACATAATTATCATCAGCTAACATTGTACATAAGTAATTTACAACATTCTCCAATTCTCTTATATTTCCTGGCCAATCATATGATAAGAAATAGTCTTTTACTTCGTCTGACAACTCGATTGCTCTTTGTCCATTGAAAAATCTAGAACTAAAATTAATTACCAAATCTATTATATCTCCTCCCCTATCTCTCAATGCTGGAGCTGCCAATGATATGGCACAAAGTCTATAGTATAAATCTGATCTGAATTCATCTTCTTTTACCATTTGGAATAAATCTCTATTTGTAGCAGCTATAACTCTTACGTTTATAGGAATGATTGAATTACCGCCTACTCGCCTAACTTCTCTTTCTTCTAAAACTCTTAATAACTTTTTCTGAACTTCCAAGGATGCATCTCCTATTTCATCCAAAAAAATTGTTCCATTATGTGCTTCTTCAAATAATCCATGTTTACCTGTTTTTTTTGCTCCAGTAAAAGCTCCTTCTTCATATCCAAATAATTCACTCTCTACAAGATTCTCAGGCAATGCGGCTAGGTTAATTGCAACAAATGGTCCAAGACTACGCCTTGAAGAATTGTGTATAGCCTGTACAATTAATTCCTTCCCCGTACCACTTTCTCCTTCTATCAATATTGTAAAATCTGTTTTTGCAAACTTCTTTGATAGTTGTATCAAGCATTCTATTTCATCAGATTTACCAATTATATCTTCAAATTTATACTTAGCAACATGATTTCTATTTTTAAGCTCTCTTCGTATTTTTGTTTCAATTTTTTGAACTTCTCCAACTTTCTTAAGCGAAAAAACCGCACCTGCTAAACGTTCAGAAATATCTATAATAGGTGTAGAGTTCAAAACATAATTTACACCTTTAATTTTCTTAATTTCATTCTCTAAATGGTATCCTCGTACAAGTATATCTTGTATATTAAAATTTAGTATCAACTCATCAAAAGGTTTATCAATGTAGTGTGCCTTGTCTATCCCGAGCAAATTTTCCGCCCAGTTATTAATCAATTTTATGAATCCTTTCTCATCTACAGAAATTATAGCTTCACTAACCGTATTTATAATCTCTTCATACTTTTTTTTAATGTCATAATTATCAAGAGCTGCCATTTGTATTCTTAAAGATAAATCATAAAATTCTTTTAAATAATTTTGAGAAACATTATTTATAACTTCATTAGGTATTTCTAATTTAGTTATAAGCTCCACGAATGTTGATAAATCTAATCCAACAATTCCTAAATCTATTGCTTTTTTTACATTTTTTGGAATCAAATGGGCCGATCCAGTAGTGATTGCTGTAGAAATACCATTCGCTATATTAGGATTACACCCTGGAAAATATGGTATTAATTCTAAGTAGTTAATACCAATTTTGTTAATAAGGTTAATACCTCTTGCTGCTGTTTGGTAAGTATTCCCTACCAATAAAGCCTTTGTTCCTCTTTCTAATTCAAATACTTTATCAATATTTTCAATATTTAAAGCCCTGTCTGCCAGTAACACATTCAGATTACAAAAATTCTGATTGAAGATTTTTTTGCAAACATCATAGCTAGAAGTAAGGTAAAAATCAAATTCACCTATTTCATCATCTTCCTTTAATTCTTCAAACGATATACCTTTTACGATGACATATTCTCCTAAGTATGTGATTAATTGCTTTGTTATGTATTCCTGGGTATTTCTATTATGGCTTATAAAACAAATTTTCTTTTTCTCAACCATTGAATGTAATAGAGCCTCCAATCTTGATATCTTTTTTCGCGACCTCTTTCTAGAGCATCTTTATTAATTCTATGTTCGGGTTCTCCCGCCATCTTTAGAACTTAAGTCGAGATGCTCTAGTCATTTTACATAAACTCCTTGTACATCATTTCTTCTTTTTCTATACTCTCTTCAACTCTTTTATGAAGTTCTT
This sequence comes from Gudongella sp., assembly GCA_034006985.1. Classification (GTDB taxonomy): domain Bacteria; phylum Bacillota; class Clostridia; order Tissierellales; family Tissierellaceae; genus Gudongella. The sequence continues at coordinate 13,645 of JAVERT010000009.1, read as the reverse complement.
TTAATCTCTTATATGTTGATTCATATGTCTGGCAACCACTTTCGGGCATAGTATAATCATTTGTCTCTATTCTCAAACTTTTTAAAGCTTTAAGAAGTAGCATATTGTCCTCGTTAATCTCTAGTATAACCGTTCTAATATGTTTTAAAAGCTCTGGTTCATCCTTCTTAATATAATCCCATATGTTCGGGAATAGGTCTATCTGCTTTATTATCATCCCTACTTCAAGTTTGTTCTCAACTTTCCCATATGCCCTGTAAACATTTACAAGTTCCTCTTTGCAATCATCATAATGGACTTTCAAAAGTTTATTTAACAAGCTTTTTAAAACAGGAAGTTCCTGTTTTAAATACCCAAAGTGATTTTCTACTATATCTTTTATACTCTCTAATAAATCTATATTTTTCGTCATAAATTATCTCCTCCTTATGACGATTATATCACAGATTATATCGAATCATAAAATAATGTCCATTCTCTCCAACCAATATCAACCATTTTTCTTGGGCATATTTTTCTACTCACATCAAAATGTCTTACCACTGCTTTTTTATTTAATTTGTGCTTTAATAGCAATTCTCTTATAAGAAGCATTGTCTTGTTTTTAGTTATTTCCCAATCTCCATCCTCATTAATACATAATTCAATACCAATTGAATTATAATTGTAAATCCCATACTTGCCCTTGCCATCTCCACAATGCCATGCAGAATACTCATCAGGTATTAATTGAAGGATTTCATCTTTATCAACAAAATAGTGAGCAGAAGCATTTCTTCCTTTCTGGTTGAAATACTTAAAATGAGCCTCTGCATTCGCTCCTTTTTTAGGATTACCTGTATCATGTATTACTATATATTGAATTGTTTTATTATATCTATTTGAATAATTGTAATCTATATGCTTTTCTTTATACATTGTCTTTCATCCTTTCTCTAAGTTTTTTTAGTGCATTAGTTTTTTGATTGAGTACTGTTCTATAGGTAACATTGTACTTCTTTGATATCTGAGTGATTGTTAAATCATGAAAAAAGAAATCTCTCAAAACCTCCTTTTCCCTCCTAGGGAGTGTATCAATGCATTCATTCAATTTCGTGTAAAGGTCTCTTTTTAAGACACTCTCTAAAATATTCTCTTTAGATTCTAGTAATTCCAAATACTCTTCACCATCTTGACCAAATACTTCATTAAGTGATAGATTCTTCTGTGTCTTTAATTTATTTAAATAAAGATACATTAATCTAGACTTTACATATCCTAAAAAAGGAACATTTATATTTGGATTATAATCTTTTATGCAAATAAGGATCATCTCTCTACCTTCCTGAATAAGATCGTCGAATTCACTCCAATTGTTATTGTATTTCCTTATTGAAGAAATTATTAGTGGTTTTAGTTTTTCTAGTATTAGTACCTCACTCTCCTTATCTCCTAAATATGACTCTTTATAAAGCTTTTGAATATCCACTTTTACCTTAAACTCCTTTAAGGCGCCTGCTAGTATTCCCGGGTAACTTTATATTAATGTTTTTAGGAGAAAAAGAAAAAAGCAGTGTAGGCTGTTCTCGACTAGTCTACTCTGCTTTTTAAATTTTAGAAATAATATCATCTAACTTCATATATAATCTTGCAATGTCAGATTTCATTGCGGGCCCATCATCGTAATTATAATACTCAAGAGCTTCTTTAACTTTTAAACGATCATTTTTTATTAAAAGCTCCATAACAAGTTTACCTTGCTTTATTTGTTTTTTAGCCGTATTCATTGAACAGAGTAAGCTTATATCGAGATTATTTCTCATTCGAATAGTGGTCTTTCCATCTATTTCTACTATTTTCTTTATATCCTGGAGTTTAAAATATCCCATGGCTCCATCATCCTTTCCTATAGGTTCCCGTGTTTTAAGTTGAATATATATTAACTGCCTAGAGAAAACTAAAGGAAGATTGCTTCTAGATGATAGTAAGTCTCCAAAATATTTACTAGAAGCTTTTTGATCAAAATGATAATACTTACATAGATTCTTAATGAAGGTCTTTGCGGTTATCTTAACAATTTCTTCTTCTTCAAACAAAATGAGTCTGGTACAATTTCCTAAATTCACTTCATAAGAAGGCATAATTGCTAATATATCTCGCTGGATCCGTTCCTCCATATATATCCCCTCCTTATACTAGCTTAGTGGCTGTAAGCTATCATCATTTAGTCTAAGGCGACTAAGTCAAATATACCAGAACATATGTTCGATGTCAAGATAAAAAATAACGCGCTACCCTTTGCGATTAGCGCGTTTGAAGTTATTTATTTACAAATTTCACAAGTTGCTGAGAGCATCAATTCAATCCCTTTTACTATATCCTCGTATTCTGTCCATTCCTCCGGATGATGACTTAATCCATTTACGCTTGGTACGAAAACTAAACTAGAAGGAGCTATCCTTGACATAACCATTGAATCATGAGCAGCACCTGAATTCATCATTTCATACTCAAATCCAGCCTCTTCTGTTTTTTGTTTTAAAATTTGCAGATTATCCTCAGACATATCTACTGGAAGTATAGATAAAATTCTCTTCATCTCTACCTCTATACCTTTCTCATTTCCAATACTCTCTAATTCCTCTTCAATTAAATGATTTATCTTCATAATTGTAGTTTGTTTGTTGGCCCTTAAATCTAGGATCAATTTAACATACTCCGGAATTACATTAGATGCATTTGGTCGAATTTCCATTTGCCCAACCGTACCAACAGCACCCTCACCAACACCTCTAACAATATCATTCACAGAAAGTATGAACCTAGAAGCAACTACCAGTGCATCATTTCTTATATCCATTGAAGTTGTTCCAGCATGACCTGCTCTACCTCTAAACTTTATTTCTATAATATTATAACCCATTATTGTTTCTACCAAGCCAATCTGTTTTTTCTTATTGGACAATATTGGCCCTTGTTCAATATGAAGTTCTAAGAAAGATTTAATAGATCCTGGTTTTCTTTTAGCAGCCATTAAATCAGGTCTAATACCATATTCAATAATTGCAGTTCTAAGACTTTTACCACTATTGTCTACTCTTTTGTCGAGTTCCTCTTCTTCTATATCTCCGGTAATAGCCCTCGAATTTGAGATTCCTTTTCCAAATCTTACTCCTTCTTCATCATTAAATGCAGCTATTTCAAGGGAATTATTGAGTTTATAATTGTTTTCTTGTAAAACCCTTACAATCTCAATTCCTGCAACTATCCCCACAACTCCATCGAAAGGGCCCCCATTTACCACTGTATCATAATGAGATCCAATCATGACAATGGGCAAGTCACTATTCTTACCCTCTAACCTTCCAAATAAACTTCCATATCCATCTTCATATATTTCTAATCCTGCTTTTTTCATCTGTGTTTTTAAATAATTTCTTGCTTGACTATCTTCCTTACTAAATGCAAGCCTTGTTACGCCCTTACCAGGAGTAGAATTGAATGAAGATAGATTCTCAATATCTCTTTTAACTCTTTCCTTATTTATTTTCAATTGGATTCCACCTTTCAATACTATTATCTATTTAAAAATTCTTTTCTTTCCGCAAGTGGTACTAAACTACCGCCAGTAGACCATAATATTTGTACTGGCTTTTTATCCTTATATAAATCTTTTGTGAAAATTGGACCATTAAATCCTGCTAAAGCTGATGGTTCAATAAATATATTTTCGTTTTTATAGAGTGCTTTTAAATATATATATAACTTTTCATCCTTAATTGTAACTTCACCTTTTAACAGATAATCCATTAATTCACCAACAAAAGAAGAAGGCCTGCCAACAGCTAATCCATCTGCCTCGGTCTTATTGTCAAGACCAATGTCTTCTACAGATATATTTGAGTGCTTTCCGGTTGATAGTCCAAGTAGCATACATGGTGAATGAGTAGGTTCCGCAAAATAAGGATCTACTAAATCCCCAAATACTAGCTTAAGTCCATATGCAACCCCTCCTGGGCCTCCTCCGACACCGCATGGCAAGTAAACAACTAAGGGGTGTTCCTTATCTATCTTTAAATTCATTCGAGCCAGTTGAGCTTTTAATCTTATTCCTCCAACTGCATATCCAAGAAATAAGTCTCTAGAGTTTTCATCATCTATAAAATGACTATTTGGATCCTTATTCGAACTTTTTCTACCCTCTTCTACAGCTTTGGAATAATCGTCTTGATACTCAATAACCTGGACTCCTTTGGAACGAAGCATCTGCTTTTTCCATTGTTTGGCATCAGATGACATGTGAACGATCACATTAAATCCAATTTTTGCGCTTATAATACCGATGCTTAGACCAAGATTCCCAGTGCTTCCAACTTGAATAGTATATTGGTTAAAAAAATCAACAAACTCTTTTTTTGCTAAAACTCTATAATCATCTTCTACATGAAGTAATCCTTCTTTTATCGCTAAAGTTTCAGCATGCTTCAATACTTCATATATTCCACCTCTTGCTTTTATAGATCCTGCAATTGGGAGAAGATCATCTCTTTTAAGAAATAGCTCTCCTGGAATTTCAATTTTATTTTCATCCTCCATCCAAGTCTTCATACTTGAAATCTCAGAAATAGGAGATTCTATAATTCCATCTTCAGACTCAGGAAATTGTTGTTTTAAATAAGGCGCAAATCTAGTTAGTCTTTTTTCTGCATCTTCTACCTCAGCCAAGCTAATAGGTAATCTCTTTTTAGCATCTTCGTAATCAATATAGTTAGGATTGATCCATAAAAACTCTTCCATGTTTTTTAATTTTTCCAAAACATCCATATAGTCCCTCCTATTCGGCCCAGCAAAGCTAGCCCCCTGTCTTTCTTTTAATCTTTTAATTATGAACTGTGATTTGTTATTCTAATAATGACTAGCTACTTTTTTTAGCATTTCTCTTATTGGGAGATTATATGGGCATCTCGGTTCGCAAAGACCACAATCGATACAATCACTTGCTTTTATTTCTTGGGAATTATATCTTGTTTGTGCCCATTCTTGTAAATTATATCTTGTAAAATAGCTGTCTAATATAAACTGAGTAGGTATATCTATCCCTACACTACAAGGAGCACAATAACCACATCTTCTACAAAATTGTGTTCCAAGCTCAGCTGCTTCTTTTTCTAAATTTTTTCTTTGATCTTCGCTTAGACCTTTACCATCATGTCCAGGTTTTGTATTCTCAATAACCTGTTCTACACAATCCATACCTGGAATCACTACTGATACATTTTGATTTTCTAAAATAAATCTAAGTGCCAGCTCACCATTTTGTATTGCTCCACCTGCAAGTGGCTTCATAACTATTACTCCAATATTTCTTTCATGAGCTATTCTAAATAAGTCTTCAGCTTGTCTTTCCACTGCATTATATGGAAATTGTATAGTTGCAAAATGATCAGTCTTAACAGCTACATTTAACACATCTAAACTATGACTTGAAATTCCTATTTCTTTAACTATACCATCTTCTTTTGCCTTTTTAATAGCGTCAAGAGCTGCTCCATCTGCTATAAGATTATTATAATCCTCTAAACTTTTAACATTATGAAACTGAAATAAATCAATCCTATCTGTTTTAAGTAATGATAAACTAATATTTAAGTCTTTTAAAACTCCATCATATGTACGATTAAATGACTTTGTAGCAAGATAAAAATTATCTCTCCCTACTACTTGTAAAGCCTCCCCTAGAAGCGCTTCGCTTTCCATATACCCTCTAGCTGTATCAATAAAGTTTATGCCTTGATTAAGTGCCTCTATTAACATTTCTGCGGCCACTTCTTTAGTCACCCTTTGGATTGGTATTCCACCAAAACCTACAGATGAAACGTTAAAATTAGTTCTACCCAAAGTTCTTTTTAACATTAAAACCACTCCTTTACTAACACTCTTTAATCATTTTTTGAATTTTTCACTATCTAGTACTTCAGGATTTCTCAAATTTATTGGTATCTCTCCCCTTATAATTCTTACAACATCTCTCGCAGTTATTCTAAGTTGCATTTCTTGAGCTTTGTCAGAAAAATATGCACTATGAGGAGTTACTATTACATCTGGCAATTTAATCAATTCTTTATCCTTTTCTAAAGGCGGTTCATTCTGGATTACATCAAGTCCCGCTCCAGCAATTCTACCTCCTTTTAATAATTCATATAGACTATCTTGATCTATTAATCTCCCTCTTGCTGTATTTATTATGTATGCACTTTGTTTCATTGTAACTAAAGCATCATAATTGAATATTCCCTCTGTTTCATCAGTTAAAGGTGCATGAAGTGTAATATAATCTGATTCAATTAAGAGACTATCAAAATCAACTTTTTCTACTCCATATTCTTCCATAATATCTTTTGAAACGTATGGATCATACGAAATCATTCTCACTCCAAATCCATTTAACTTTTCTGCAACAGCCCTTGCTATAGAACCAAAGGCAAATATGCCCACTGTAGCTTCACTAAATCTCTTTATATTTCCAATACCTCCTATGTTCCAATTGCCTCTTTTTACATTTTCAGTTACATATGCTAATTTTCTGGAACAAGCTAAGATAAGCATCACTGCGTGGCCTGAAACTTCATCAACACAATAATCCTTTGCGTTTGTTACCATAACTCCATTTCTAGTTGCAGCTACAATATCCGCTACATTAAAACCAGTACTCGCTGCACAGAATGCACAAAGATTTAACTCTTTATATAACTCATCATCCATTTTTTGATCCCAAGTAATTATAATGTCTGCATCCTTTGCTTTTTTAACTAATTCTTCTCTAGGAAGTACATTTTTCCCAAGAAACTGAAAATCTGCGTCAACTTCTTCTTTAATATATCTCTCTATACTTTCAATCTCTCTATCGTTCATACCTGGAACACCTACTAAAATCACTCTTTTCAAATAAAAACCCCCTACTTAAAAAGTTCCATTTTTTCTATTCTGTCAAAAGCCTCTTTCATTCTATCTACATTTAAAGTTACAGCAAGTCTTATATACTTATCTCCATTGCATCCAAAAGCAACTCCTGGAACAACTGCAACTCCAGCTTCCTTTAAAAGCTTGTCTGCAAATTCTATTGATGTAAGTCCAGTTTTTTCAATATTTGGAAATAAATAAAAAGTTCCTTTGGGTTCCATAACACTTATACCCTTAAGTTTATTCAATCTCTCATATGCATAATAGCTTCGTTTTTTAAACTCCTCAAAAAGTCCTGGCTGTATTTCTTTTCTAAGTCTCAATGCATGTAATGCAGCTCTTTGGGATGGCTCAGGAGCAGTATAAACATTGTTCTCGTTTATCTTTTTAAAAACTTGTATAAAACTAGATTCTGCTAATATATATCCGATTCTCCAACCAGTCATTGCAAAGTTCTTAGAAAAACTACCAAGCGTAATAGTTCTTTCGCTCATTCCATTGATACTAGATATTGGAATAAAGGGCTCTTGATAACTATAAAGCGTATATATATCATCCGCTATTATAAGAAGATCATATTTTTTTGCAATTTCAGAAATATTTTCCAATGATTTTCTACTTAGGCAACTTCCTATAGGATTATTGGGAGTATTTATTATTATGGCTTTTGTTTTTTCCGTTATAGATTCTTCCAATCTTTTTATATTTATTTGAAAATCTTCTGACTCCAAAAGTTCTAAAAATACGGCTTTCCCTCCCGCCATCTGAACTTGATCTGAATATGGAGGAAAATGAGGACTTGGTATAATTACCTCATCACCATTATCAAGAATGGCTTCCATAACAATCCACATCCCTTGACATGCACTTGTTGTAATCATAATTTTGTCTAAATCTATCTCCATTTCATATTCATCTAGATAATAGCTTTTTAATTCTTCTCGTAGCTCCAGTATTCCCAGAGTATCTGTATAATGAGTTGCACCATTTAAAACATCTTCAAATACTCTCTCTACAATTCTTTTATCAGTATCTATATCTGGATCACCTAATGTGAAATTTATTAAATCCTCAGATTTTATTGCTGCACCTGCACTTTTAGATAACTCGCTTTCATCCATTCCCAAATATTTTTTAGAAATATAATTTTCCATATTTTCCCCCTATCTAACTAAAGCATTTCCATTTTAGTTTTAATTTTAAATAATATTATAAAAAAAGCTCCTCCACCTAATAATACAGCACTAATAACTGTAATTAGATTCCCAATAAATAGATGCCCTATTAAAGGGATAAATATAATCTTAATTAATGAAATAATACCTATCATAGCTCCTGAAGCAATTAAAAATCTAAATCCCACTTTCCCCATGCCAGCTAGTTTGATAAAATGAATCTTTTTTTCCAAGTCATATATCCCATAGAAACTTGCTATCAATACTGATAAACTGGTTCCTAAAGCAATCCCTGAAGCACCCATTGCGAAAACTAGAATAATATTAAATACTATATTTAAAACCAAAGATAAAAAAGCCACAAATATTGGTTTATTAGTGTATTCATTCGCATAGTATATCCTTGTAATAAGAAGCAAGAGACTAGATCCAATAATTCCAATTGCAAAATATATTAAAAATTTTGCAGTAGCCAAAGTAGCTGCCACCCCAAATTCTCCTCTTTCATAAAAAACTCTAACAATAGGCTCTGCCATTGTTAAAATAAGAATTGTAGCAGGAATTGATACTATCAAAATTAATTCTATTGAATACCTAATTGAATGTTTTAATTCCTCCTCATGAAATCTAATATCCTTTTCAGAAATAACTGGAAATATAGCGGTTACTAGTGCTATAACTATAACTCCAATAAAAAGGTGTATGATTTCATCAGCATAATTTAATTCGGAGATAGTACCTTCAATTAAAAACGATGCTATAGCATTATCTACAGCAAGGTTAATTTGATTTATTCCTACACCTATAACTATTGGAAGTAAAAATGAATTTAATCTAATTAAAGATCTATCTTTTAATAGAATATAAGGTTTATATCGATATCCCTGATTTGCAAATATTGGTTCTGCAAGTATATATGCCTGTACTGATACAGCTATTACTCCAGCAATCATAAGGCCTTCAAGGCCAAATCTGCGAGAAAAAAATACTAAATAAACAATATACACAATTGCATTTGCAACTCCGCCTTTAGCACCAGCTCTAAAAAGATGTTGACTCTGAAGATATCCACCAAAGATTGCTTTGTATATATAAGCTAGTATTATTGGTGCTCCATATCTAAATAATCTGATTGATTTTTGAAGTTCCAATACAGAAAAACCAGGTGCAAAAATCCGAACAATAATTGGGGTTAGGATATAACTTAAGATAAGCAGTGTAAACCCGATTATCGACCAAAAGGAGATCAAATTATGTGTAAACTCAAATCTGCCTCTTTCTCCATCTCTTTTATCTATTTGTTGATATAATGGTACAAGAGAAACAACTAATGCTTCTGATAATATTGCTATTATAAATATTGTAGCTGAAAAAGCTACAATATAAGTGTCAACCCTAAAATTAGCTCCTATAAAGAAGGCTATTAATATCCCTTTTAAGAAATTTAACAGCCTTGCCCACAATCCAAATGTTACTAAATCTTTTGTCTGCTTTTTTATAGTGTCAAAGGACATCATTTTACAAAAACTCCTCTTGCTAACATTCTTAAATGTTAATACTATTGCTTTTTAGGTAAAAAAAGTGTTCCTTTTCTATTTCCAGCAGCAATTTGTGTTATTATATCCTTTGTCTTTCCATGCGCTACTATCATTGGAATACCATACTTATTAACTATTCTGGCAGCTTTAAGTTTTGTCTGGATACCACCAGTTCCAAAAGAACTTGTAACCCCAATTGAGATATTATCCTCCAATTTGTCAATATCCTCAACTATAGAAATAATACATGCATCACTATTTTCATTAGGGTTTTTATCACAAATTCCCTCAATATCACTTAAAAGAATCAACAAATCGCCACCCCAAACAACCGTTGAATAGGCAGCAAGCATATCATTATCTCCGATTTTAATTTCATCGACACCGACTGTGTCATTTTCATTTATAATTGGAACTACACCCTCATCAAGCAGTGTAAAAAGAGTATTTCTAATATTTAAAGTCCTGACTTTCGAATCAAAATCATCCTTTGTTAAAAGTATCTGGGCTATATGGATTCCAAGTTTTTCAAAAACCCTTCGATATGAGTCCATAAGTTCAACTTGACCAATCGCACATAAGGCTTGTTTATAGTGAATATCCTCTTTCCTTGACCATTTGCCAATTGTAGCAACACCAGCAATCCTAGCACCCGATGATACTAAGATTACCTTTTTGCCCGCTTCCATCAATTCTTTAACTTGGAGTGCAAAATTTTCAAGAAACTCTTTATCGATTTTTCCATCTTCACTAGTTATTGTACTAGATCCAATCTTTATTAAGATTTTTTTACTCTCATTTATCATTATATTGTCCATTTTATCCTACTTTCTCGTTTGTCCGTTGCCCATAACCAGATACTTATGAGTTACTAATTGTTCTAAGCCAACAGGACCTCGCGCATGAGTTTTTTGAGTACTTATACCCATTTCTGCTCCAAACCCAAATTCAGAACCATCAGTAAATCTAGTTGAAGCATTAACATATACTGTTGAAGCATCAACTTCTCTTTGGAACTTTGTTGCGTTTTTAAGGTTCTCAGTTATAATAGCCTCAGAATGTTTAGTTCCATATTTATTTACATGATCAATTGCCTCATCAATGCTATCTACAATTTTTATAGCAAGAATATAATCTAAAAATTCTGTTTCATAGTCTTCTTCAGTTGCAAGTTTCGCTTCAATATATGCTTTAGACTCTGCATCAGCTCTAAGTTCTACTCGATCCTTAATCGCCTTTTCCACCATAGGTAAAAACTCTTCTGCAACATCTTTGTGAACTAATAATGTCTCACAAGCATTGCATACTCCTACTCTTTGGGTTTTAGCATTTATTAAAATCTTAAGCCCATCCTCTAAATTAGCGGTTTTATCAATAAATAAATGACAATTTCCCTCACCTGTTTCAAGTGTTGGAACTGTAGCATTTTTCACTACATACTTAATTAAATCTCCACCACCTCTGGGTATTATAAGATCAAGAAACTCATTTGATTTTAGCATCTCATCTACTAATGCTCTATTGGTATCATCAATAAATTCAACAGCACCTGTTGGAATCGATGAATTTGTCAATCCTTCCTTAATCGCAGCTACTAATGCTCTATTTGAATTAATCGCAGTTGAACTTCCCCTAAGCAAGATTGCATTCCCAGATTTTAAGGCAAGCGCAAAAGCATCTACTGTTACATTTGGCCTTGATTCATAAATAATACCAATAACTCCAAGAGGAACTGACATCTTAGAAATAGTTAATCCATTTTTAAGAGTCCATACCTTATCAGATTTCCAAATTGGATCATCAAGCTTAATGACAGTTTGGATTCCATCAATAATAGACTCCACTCTTGACTCATCAAGCATTAGCCTATCAACCAAGCCCTCTTTCATATTGTTTTCTCTCGCCAATTTAATATCTTTAGAATTTGCTAGTAATATTTTGTCCATATTATTCCTAATTGCCTTTGAAACGTCCAAAAGAGCAACATTCTTTTCCTCACTAGAGGCTATATTAAGTTGTTTTGAAGACTCTTTTAAGATCTTTCCTATTTCCTTTAACCCTTCCATTCTAACGCCTCCTTACATGTAAATCCTTTAGTATATTATAGCAGAGTAAAAGACAATGTACAATTCACAAATCACAGTGAGAAAATTAAAAGATTTAAAGAAAGATTCCTCGTTATACTCGGAATGACAGGCTATATTGTCATTCCGAGTATAACGAGGAATCTACTATCCTTGCTTGTGCCCAACAATAGAATCATCCAAAATCTTTGCTTTTGAAATCTTTCATTGATAGGGTATAAATTGTGAATTGTTAATTGTTAGTCCACAAATCCTTCTACTACAAAATTATATGGTCCATCTCCAAGTTCAGTTTTATCAATATCAATTGTAATCGTTTTAAAAGTTATTACCTGAAGTTGCATTGAATCAGTTGACGGTTTTTCAATTTGTAAATACACTTTAAACATATCTCCATGCTTTAAAATCTCTTTTACCAATAGTGAATAGCCTGGTGTTGGAAATTGTTTTGTAATCGATAAAACTACATTGTTCTCATTAATCATTGTAACAAGTTCTTCTCTATTATTATAACTATTCTCCACACCCTTAGTAACAAAACTGATTCTATTTATCCTATTTAGCAGACTTTCAAGTCTTTGAAGTACCACAACTGCCTCAGCCTGAGTAAGCTTTCTATCAGGGCTAAAACTAGAACCACCATCTCCTAATACTATACCTTCTTTATTTAGGATTTTTAGATAATCTATGAATTCTTCAGATAATCCCGTTATATCTGCAAAATCCAAACTATAATTAGGATCTGTTACAAGACCTATTTCTTCAAGTCTAGATCCGACAATTCTAAGCATTTCTTTTCTTGTTAATTCTCCAGGATTTTCCATACCTAAAACAGTATACCCCTTAACTTTAAAAATCGATGCAGTTGATAGTCCAAATCTATCTCTTGCTATAGCTTTGTTAGGATAGAATTCGTTAAATTCATCTCTTGCAAAATAAGGAAAATAATAGCTTAAGAATTCTTTATTTATAGTATCTTTTGCCCAGTGCCCAATTAGCTTATCCTCCATTGAAGCAAATGCCGTACTTGAAATTAATAGTAACATCACTAAAATTAATATATTAAATTTATGTATTTTCATAAAAAACTCCCCTCTCTATAATTAGGGTATACCCATTTGAGAGGGGACTAAAATTAATTTTATATTACATTACAATTATTTTGCTTCTCCAAGATATGCAGCCTTAACTTTTTCATCATTTAGAAGCTCTTTCCCTTCACCTTCTAATACTAAATTCCCAGTTTCAAGCACATAGCCATAATCAGCAACTTCTAGTGCTTTTTTAGCATTTTGTTCAACTAAAAGGATTGTGTTCCCCTGACTATGAATTTCTTTAATTATATCAAATATATCTTTAACTAAAAGTGGTGCTAGCCCAAGAGATGGCTCATCCAGCATAAGTACTTTGGGTTTTACCATCATCGCTCTACCAACTGCTAGCATTTGTTGTTCTCCGCCTGAAAGAGTTCCCGCTTTTTGCCAAGATCTTTCCTTGAGCCTTGGAAAAATATTATAAATATTTTTCATTTCCTTTTCGATTTTAGTCTTATCTTTAACAGTATAAGCTCCAAGTATAAGATTTTCTTCAACAGTTAGATTTGAAAAAACCCTTCTTCCTTCAGGAGATAGCACTATACCTTTTTTAACTATATCCATAGTTTTTAAATCAGTTATATCTTCATCATCAAAGTAAACTTTACCTGATTCTTTCTTAGTTAAATTCATAATAGCTCTAAGTGTTGAAGATTTTCCTGCACCATTTGCTCCAATTAGGGTTACAATTTTATTATCTTCAATCCTTAAAGTAATACCTCTAATGGCCTTAATGCCTCCGTAGCTTACATGCAAATCATTTACTAAAAGCATTACTCCACCCCCAGATAAGCTTCAATTACTTTTTCGTTATT
>JAVERT010000034.1:0-18640 GCA_034006985.1 Gudongella sp. | reverse complement strand
AGGTCCTGCGCGAGGTGGAGAGGATCCAGGCAGAGCACCCCGACCGCGAGGTCTTCCTCGACGGTGACAGCCACAGCATCATGTCAAGGGGGACGGTCTATGTCTGATTTCGTCACGAAGGTCAAAGACTACGCCCACATGGAGGGGAGGGTATGACCGCCACATACGACGGACGTCTCGTCGTCACCGACAAGACGGTAGAGCCGTGCTGTGCCGTGATGCACACCCTGGTCTCTCTCGGGGCCGTACGTCCCGGCAAGTCGCAGAAGTCGACGGTCGCGTGGATCGTCATCGCCGAGAGGAAGCTCATCCTCCGGCATTGCCCCAACTGCGGTGCGGAGGTGAATGCATGACCATCGAGTCACGCATCATCGAGTACGCACGGACTGCGGGATGGTTCACCTCCCGTCAGGTACACCGCAAGCTCCATCTCTTCAACTCCGCGAGTACCACGACCATCCTGAAGAAGATGGCGGACAAAGGGATCCTGATCAGAAGGGAAAGTCATCAGAGAGGATTCACCTACGAATATCATCTCGCGGAGGTGTCTGAATGATCGAAGGCAGGCAGATCTCATTCCGCATGAGCTCCGAGGAGCTCGCCAAGATGAGGGAGTGCATGGCCAAGGTCGGCACCGAGAACACGTCGGAGTTCGTGCGCAAGGCGATCTTCCGCTACATCAAGAAGAAGGGATGCGCAGAAAGAAAGAAGGAGGTCCAGAAGAGTCTCACCGGTGAGGTGAGACTGTGACGAAGGTCATGATGGCCTGTGGCCACACATCCAACTCCACTGAAAGGCTCCGCGACGGAACCACAAGACCTGCATGCGTGATGTGTGGGTGCTTCACCGTCGACGATACTTTCACCGGGATCCCGGAGGGGCGCATGGCCAGGTGCACGGACTGCAAGAAGACCGCATCTAGCAACGTCGATCTCCCATTCTTTAAGTCATGTCCGGACGAACCGCTGGACAGCTACTACTGTGGATGCTGGGGGTGGGACTGATGGTATCGCAGACCGCTGTTCTCAAAGCGATCCGTTCCGCAGGACATCCCGTCACGGTTCAGGAGATCACGGACATCATCGGCCCACAATGCCGGATGGACAGATCCTCCGTGGTCGGCGAGGTCGCCACCAGATGCAACGCGCTGAAGAAGAAGGGTAAGATCGAGAGATGCGGCATCAACGCATGGGCGGTGGTCTGATGAACATCATCGGAGGCCCGTTCATGCCCGACCCCGTCTACTGCGACCGCAGATGCAAGTTCAATCCTCATGGGGTATGCACTAAGAGGACGCAGACCCGGATATCGAACACCGCGAGATGCCCATTCTTCTCTATCGAGGTGCAGGAGGATGAGCCTGATGCCTGAACAGTTCGAGATGGAGCGTCAGGGCGCATGGGGCGGGATCTCTGTCCTTCTGGACGATGCCAAGGGGCCGGAGGAAGATGAGGATGAATGCGAGGAGGGGTGCTGTGCACTACAGGGCCTAAGGTCTCGGATATGACGCAGAGCGACCTTTCCCGTTGGTACATCGGGGCAAGGAGGAAAGGAGACATGATAGAGGACAGGGAGGTGCCGGAATGACATTCACGGCCAAGGCGGACGGATTGCTGAAGATAATCGACCCAATCGTCGGAGTAGCTGGCAAGGGTGCGGAGGTGACATTCAATCTCACCGAGAGCATGGCAGAGGTCAGCATCGCGGACGACAGCGAGAGCGCACTCTGCAGGATGTCCGCAGACATCTCCAGGTCGGGGATCATCGGCGAATGGAGTGTCGGCAGGGACATATCCGTCACGCTCAACATAGACCAGCTCACCGCCGGACTGAAGGCCTTCGGGCCGGACGAGGTGGAGATCTCCTATTCAGAGGCGACCCGTCAGGTGAGCATCGAGAACGGCACAGGGAGGCGCACCATGCGCACATTGGATGCGGTGAGGACCTCCAGGGATATCCGGTTCCGGCCGTGCACGGAGATCAAGGCCGACCCCGCGGACCTGAAGAAGGCCTGCGGATTCGACAGGATCAGCGACAGCATGTCGTGCACCCTAGAAGGCGGCAGACTGTCCATCGGATGCGCCACGGAGAGCGAGACGGCCGAGATCTACATCGACACGGACGTCTGCACTAAGCATCGGTCGTTCTACTCTTCGGAGATCGTCTCCGACATCTTCCGCCACATCCACGCGGAGGGGCCGGTCTCGATCAGCCTATGCGACGATGCCCCACTCCGCCTGTCATTTGATTACGACTGCGCGAGGTTCTACATATTCGTCGCGCCCAAGATAGAATCGGTGTGATGCCAATGGATGCCGTCAGTCAGAAGATCATGGATGTGGTCAGGGATGCGAACGACTCGAATACCGAGATCTGCTACAAGGATTTCCTCCAGATGAAGATCGCAGCACCGCCGACCATCCAGAAGAAGATCCGCGAGCTCCTCGACACCGGTGAGCTCATCGGTCTGGAGGTGCAGACCCCGCACGGGATGAAGAGGTTGCTTTTCGTCCCGGAGCGGTTCACGTCAGCAGAGGGCACGGTCATCATCCGGCAGAACGGAATGCTGATCTACCACCTAAAGCGCATCGCCGACAGCCTGGAGCAGGCCAACTCCTCCAGGCCGTTCATCCCTTCCGATGTCCCCTCTAAGAGGAGGAAGACCGACGGCAGGCTGCAGACCAAGCTGTGGAGCACAGAGAAGGAGGGAAAGAGATGAGTATCAATTCGGGAAAGAAGTTATCGAAGATCGTGAGACCGGAGCACGGAAAGACACCGGAGAAAGAGAAGGCGATAGAGGACGAGAGGGAGAGGATACCTCCGGCACATCGGGAGGTGAAGCAGTTGACTGTATCGTTCGAGATGATCAAGAGGCTGATGGTCGCATATCCCCAGAGTACCATCAATGAGAGCGGGGAGTTCTGCACCCAGTTCGACAACTATTTCAGCTTAGACTCGTGCGCAGACAGCTCAGAGGTGGAGTGCAAGGTCCTGGAATGGTTCTCCAGGCCCGCATACAAGGGCGGGACATCGAAATCGCGTAGTTACATGAGGGGAGGATTGGAGACGTTCTTCGATCGCGAGTTCTCCGACAGGGAGATCGAGCGCATCTACACACATTTGGGGAACAGCATCAGCCGTGAGAGAACGAAGAGGTACATTGCATCGGGATTCGACATCAGCGTCCTATCGGAGGATGACTGATGGCCATCAGTGAGGCACAGCGTCAGGAGATAATCGATCTCACAGGCAGCATGTCGGTGAGAGAGATTGCGAAGCGAGTAGGAGCGTCCAAGGATGCGGTGCACAGGGTGCAGAAGAGCATGCGCGACAGCTCTCAAGGTGTCGCGAAAGTCTCCAAATCTCCCACTCCCGCGCGCACCCGCGATAAGGAGACAGCACCCTCCGCGACAGTGTCGCAATCTGTCGCACAGCGTGTCGCGGTCGTCTATGATACGCCATTGCACATCATCGGCAGGCAGGCCATTGCTTCGACCATGACGGCACAGCTCGTCTCGGAGCTCAAGCTCTACGAGGAAGCGAAGGCCCGTGCAGAGGTTGACCCTCAATCCAAGTGGGAGATGGTGCAACATCAGAAGCTCATTCAATCGGCACTCCGTGACCTTGCGAAGTGGTGCGGTCTCGACAAGGGAACAATGCCCGGAGCGGACGATACCGTTGATAGCGTGACCGAGGACAATGTCCGCAGCATGACCTTGGACGATATGCTGCTCCTCGCCAAGAAACTCTGATGATACCATGACTGCCCGGTCCTCCGAAGTGAAGGCCGTCCTCAAGGCCGAGATTGTGCGCCTCGCAAGCGCGAAGCACCACCTATACGATTACGTTGCAGAGACCGTCCTCTGCAATCCGACTTACAAGGACGGAGAGCACATCCATCTGATCTGCGAGACCATCGAGAACTTCCTCGATCAGGAGGAAAAGAGGGGCCTCATAATATCTATGCCTCCGAGGCATATGAAGTCCACGATCGGGAGCGAATGCCTCCCGGCATGGTGGCTGTCCAATCATCCGCAGGGAGAGGTCATCATAGCATCCTACAACCAGTCGCAGGCGCGTAAGATGTCCAGAGCATGCAGATTCAGGTTCGACAACGATGTGCACCGCAGGATCTGGCCTCGTCAGGTATTCTCCGTCGATGCCGTGGACGAGTTCCAACTCGCTGGCAAGAGGAACGGGAGACCCTCGCTCATCGCCGCAGGTGTGGGTGCAGGACTGACGGGCTCCGGAGGTGACCTGGTCATCATCGACGACCCCGTGAAGGGCATGGAGGAGGCCGAGAGCATCACCATCCGGGACAAGACCTACGACTGGTTCACATCGGTGGCCTCTACGCGTCTCTCCCCGGGAGGGAAGATCATCCTCATCATGACCAGGTGGCATTACGACGACCTCGCAGGGCGCATCCTCAACGACGACGGGGACAGTTGGCAGGTGCTCAATCTCCCCGCCATAGACGATGAAGGGCGTGCGCTGTGGCCCGAGAGGTTCACGATAGACGACCTCCAGAGGAAGAAGGCGGCGATGGGATCCCGCGTGTTCGAGGCCCTCTATCAAGGCCGTCCGACCCCTCTGGAGGGTGGGATGTTCAAGGTGGATAGGATACAGCTCACAGACCATCCGTTCCCACGTGAGGCGCAGAGGTGCCGCTATTGGGACAAGGCGGCGACATCGGGAGGAGGGGACTACACTTCCGGATTCCTGCTCGCGGAGAAGGACGGCAGGTACTGCATCGAAGACCTTGTTCATGTGCAGTACTCTCCGGCGGAGGTGCAGGCATCGGTGCGCTCCACGGCATCCTTGGACGGGCCCGCCACGAAGATCCGCATGGAGCAGGAACCGGGCTCGTCCGGAGTGGACATCATCGACCTGTACGCAAGGGTCATCCTGCCAGGATTCGACTTCCGCGGGGACAGGGTGACAGGATCCAAGGAGCTCCGGGCAGGGCCGTTCGCGGCGGCCATCGAGAACGGGCTGGTCTCCATGGTACGCGCGAGTTGGAACCGCGAGTTAGTGGAGGAGTTCCGCGAATTCCCACTCGGCTCCCATGACGACATAGTGGATTCGGGGTCGGGAGCTTTCGCCGAATTGAGCGCAACGCCTCCGCAGAGACTGTACTTATTTTGACTGATTACACTTTATCCCCCACACGCATCTAATCGTGATAGCATGGGCATCATGAGCAGACTTTTCCATAAATCGAACTCTCGTGAGAGCGGCGTGTCTGCCATGGTCCTCTCGGGGCTCTTTGCCGACGGGGAGGCGCTCACATCGCCCCATGGACAGGCCAAGGCCGGATATCTGAACAACCCTTACGTCAGAAGAGCTAGCGATTTGTACGGTGCATTCACGGCACGTCCGGACACGCTCATCTTCGGAACGGACGGTCAGCAGATCGTCAGGGATGATCATCCTCTCATGAAGCTTCTAGACCGCCCAAACCCCAGCATGGACAGGAACGAGTTCATGATAGAGATCGGCACGAACCTCGGCATCTACGGCGAAGCTTTCGTCTTCCCCCTGAAGACCGCCTCCGGCGTGAGGAAGCTCTTCGTCATATCACCGCAGAGTGTCATGGCGGAGGAGACCGGCGACCCTCTCGACCCCATCAAGTGCTGGCGGGTCTCGCGCGGTACCGCCGGGATCATGACGCTCGAACCGCAGGACCTCATCCACATAAAGCTGCACAATCCCGACCCTGCCAGCGTCAGGGGATGCTCCCCCATCGTCTCGGCCAAGAAATCGGTGGAGATGCAGAACGCGATTCGGGATTGGAATATCGCCATGACCAAGAACGGGGCCAAGGGGTCGGTCATCATCGAGGTCCCCAGAGCTCTTACAGACGCGCAGTTCGAGGGGATGACCAAACAACTCCAGAGCTATTACGGCGGGACGACCAACGCGGGCAAAGGGATGATCCTCGACGACGGGAAGAAGGCCACCAGCCTGGGGATGACCTCCGTGGAGATGGACTATGTCCAAGGCACAGCCATATCCGCAAGAGAAGTATCCATCGCATACGGCATCGCGCCGGAGGTCCTGGGGGACAGCCAGAACAAGACCTACGCGAACATGTCCGAATCCTACCGCCAGACCGTACAGACGACCGTCATCCCTCTGCTCAAGCTGATCTACGGCGCTCTGTCGGCATACCTCCTGCCGTTCTACCCGGACGTCTCCAGGATGACATACGACATAGAGCAGGTCAACGACCTCATGGGAGACCAGACAGAGGTCTACACCGCACTGGAGCAGAGCTCATTCCTGACCATCAACGAGAAACGCGAGAAGCTGGGCTACGAGCCCCACGTAAGCTCCATGGCCGACAGCCTGCTGGTCAATATGGGAGTGATGCCCATCGACGAGATAGAGGACGTATCGGCACCGCAGGACGGGGACGCAGATGGCGTCCTATAAGCCCTCGATGAAGGCGTACGAGTTCTCGCCGGAGATCAAGGCGGTCGGGAACCTCTCCCCGTACAAGCAGAGGCTCCTGCACCGCCAGATCGAGCTCATCCGGAGCAAGCACGAGAGGACCATGCGCTACAACCTCCGCACGGCATTCAACCGCCAGCTGAAGAATCTGATAGCCCTCGATGACGACCCCACCTTCTACGACCTCTCCGATGCAGTGCTCTCGGTCAACCCGATGTTCGAGCGCATCTACACATCTATGTACACACGCATGGCCGACGACATCTATCCCATGGTGGAGACCACGGCCAAGGTCAAGAGCGCGTGGCAATCGCTGGAGCACAAGAGCGACGAGAGCCTGCTATACTATCAGGTCCTCGTGCAACAATGGATTGAGGACAACTGCGCCCGGAACATCGCCGGGATCAACTCCACGACCATGGAGCAGATCCAGAAGGCGTACATGTCGTCAGAGAGCATGGTACAGTTCCGGGACGACATCACGGACATCTTCAACAACAACATCAAGACCTACAGGGCGAACGCGATCGCCAGGACGGAGACAGCCTGCGCCAGCAACCGCACCGAGCTAGTCACGATCGAGAGCATGGATCCTCCGAAGGACACCGTGAAGGAATGGCAGGCGACGACCGATTCACTGACACGCGAAACGCACATGCACCTCAACGGGAGGCAGGTACCATTTGACGACAAGTGGACGTGGACCGGGAAGTACGGATACGTTCAGATGGAATGTCCAGGGGACAGCACCCACGGGGCACCTGCTGCGGAGTTCATCAACTGCAGGTGCTACTTCACCGTGCATGTCTGATTATCCGTGTTTATGCTGATAATAGACATTGAGCGACACTAATCATCACACATGGTCGCACGGAAGAATTTCACTATCACAGAAGTGAAAGCGGACGACGGTCTCGGCTCTTTCGAGGGAGTTCTTTCCACCTACGGAAACGTCGACCGGGTCGGAGATATCTGCGAGCCGGGCTGTTTCGACGCGTCCATCGCCGAGAAGGGCACCAAGTTCCCGCTGTGTTGGAACCACAACGACAACGAGATCGTGGGGTCTTTCCACGTTGTCAGCACCGAATCGAACCTCCTCATCAAGGGGAAGCTCAACTTCGGAGTGCAACGTGCGAAGGAGATCTTCTCCCTCCTTAAGGAGGGGGATGTGAAGGGATTGTCCATCGGTTACTCGACCAAGAGGGCGACCTATGACCAGGACGGCATCCGCCACCTGATCGAGGTCGATCTGTGGGAGGGGAGCCTCACGGCATTCCCGGCCAACCCGATGGCAGAAGCGCAGGCGAAGACTATGAAAGGGACCACTCAGGGCACCGTCAGGTCCCGGTTGTCGAGATCACTCTCACTCAAGAAGTTCACCAAGGAGGACAGGGACGAGATCCTTGCACTCCTCGACAAGGCCTTCGAGGATGAGGATGAGGTCGAGGACGAGCCTGAAGGTGCAGATGACGAGACCCCGGACAAGGGATGCAAGCCCAAGACCAAAGCGGAGGGCGATGGGCCCGAAGACGAGGATGAGGATCCCGAGGACGGCAAACATGTTATGACCCCAGAGGTCAAGAGACTGCTCCGGGACAACCTATCGGCACTCCAGGAGCTCAAGAAGGAGATGAACGCATGACAGCAGCAGATGAGTACAAGGAGATCGTCACCCTCCTCCGTGAGCAGAAGGCCATCGCCGACGAGCTCAGGGGCAACGTCGGGGCATACGGCGAGGTCAAGAAGGAGATGGACGCTAATCAGGCAGAGCTCAAGAAGGCCCTTGAGGCAATATCCGACCTCCAGGAGAAGAGCATCCTCTCCGGGGCCGGCGGAAAGCTCGGATGGAGAGACACGGACGAAGGGAAAGGATTCAGTTCCTTCGCGAGGAAGGGAGTCAAGACCATGGCCACCAACGACGGCCCGGTCGGAGGCTACCTCGTGGTGGGAGAGGTCGCTTCGGAGATCCTCCGCCTCGCGCAGGACGACAACGTCATCAGGACGCTCGCGTCGCAGATGACCGTGGGATCGGGGTCTACGCAGATCCCCATCGAGGATGAAGGCGAGGATGCCTACTTCATCGGCGAGCTGGAGACGAGGCCGTCACAGACTGACCTCAAGTATGGGCTGAACAACCTCGAGATCAACGACATGTACGCCTCCGTTAAAATATCGCAGAACCTCATAGACGATGCCGTCTTCAACGTAGAGCAGGACATTATGACCAGGATCTCCAAGAAGTTCGCGAAGGTCGAGGAAGACGAATTCATTAACGGTTCGGGATTCAAGTGCCCCGAAGGTATCCTCGTGTGCGACAAGGTCCAGACCGGGAACGCGACGGCATCGGCAACGGCAATCACGGCGGACGAGGTCATAGACATCAGAGGATACGGAGAGGTGGCCAAGTCCAGCGTGGAGAAGAACGCCACCTATCTGATGAACTTCAAGACCGCGCTCAAGCTCAGGAAGCTCAAGGACACACAGGGGCAGTATCTCTGGCAGCCTTCTCTCGCAGCAGGCATGCCCCCGACGTTCGACGGTATACCCGTCGTCAAATCCTGGGCCATGCCCGACATAGCGGCGAGCGCGTCCCCCGTGGCCTATGGGGACTTCTCTGCGTATAGGATAGCCGACAGGAAGGACATCAACATCCTCCGCAACCCGTACCGGTACTCCGGACAGATCTTGTTCGAGTTCACGAAGCGGGTCGGAGGGATGGTCGTCGACGGCAACAGGATTGCCAAGGTGACTATGAAGTCGTCTTAAGGAGGTTGAGGTATGAAATATGAGATAGCAAGCCAGTCAAAGGTCGCGATCAGTATCGCACCTGCCGTGAAGACGACCAACACAACAGGAAACGCAGTCGATGTGTCCGGTGCTCTCGAAGCATCGGTCATCATCACGGTCGGAGCCTATGTCGATACGACCTTCACTTTCAAGCTAGTGGAATCCGATGATGACTCGAACTACACAGATGTCGCATCCAGCGACATCTATGGAACGCCCATCAGTGTCGCCGCGACCAACGATGCAGCGCAGACCGGGATCATAGGATACAAAGGATACAAAAAATACATCAAGGTCGTCGCAACGAAAGGCGGAACCGCATCTACAGGTAATGTCATCTCTGCGGTCGTTGTCCTGAACGGGTGCAGGCACGCACCTACAGAATAAGAACACCCCCGGGAGGAGGGCATCCTCCCACTCCTCCCGCCATTTTTATCCTGATTATACGTAATGCAACGTTCCAATCTAATGCGCATGCTTAGCCTGGTCTTAGTGTACGATCCGACGACACGGATGCTCGACACCTCGGACGAGTACGCAGGGACGACTATAGACAACTTATCCGCGGACATCACCGTCAACGGGATCCCGGAGGGATACACCGCGAGGCTGGACTTCCGCGTGAAGGTCAGGTCGGCGCAGGGCCGGATGGTCTACCCTTTCCTCATGCTCGATGCAGCCGGGAAGTGCACCCTCAACGTAAACATCCTCAAAGCATGCAAGGCGGACCTCAAACTCCCCCTCCAGCTCGTCCTTTCCAGGGATGCGGGAGACGGACAGCAGGAGATCATCGCCTCGAAGAACCTCGTCTCCCTCAACGTCTCCCCCGCGATCAACGCCATGGGCTCCATCGAGACCGCTTACGGCCTCTTGATCGAGAGGGCGATAGTGGACGTCACCGAGGACGGCGGAGAGATGGTGTTCACCCGTTTGGACGGGTCCACCGTGACGATCAACGTCGACGACGACTTCGTCGCATGGTCCGATGTGATGACGTCATGGCCGGCAGATCCCGGCGATGAGAACGTCCCGAGCGTCAAGGCCGTGGATGACACGTTCCTGAAGAGCCGTCTCTCCCAATCCGATCGCCTGTTGATGACAGATGCGGTCGGCGATGTGGATGCCACGGGCCCCCGCGTCGTCGATGCATGGAGCGCAGTTCCGAGCGACGACAACCTCCCGACGGAGAAGCTCGTGAGGGACGACCTGGACACCAGGGCCCTCGATGCCGATGTCGTGCACAATAACCGCGGAACGCCCGTGTGGAGCTCGCTCATCACCTACGCCCAGGACTCGACGGTGACGTACAACGGGGACCTCTACATTTCGCAGAATGACAGCAACAGGGGCAATATTCCCGATGAACCGCTGACCGCATGGTGGACGCTCGTCCGCGGGAGCGGGGGCGGCGGAGGTGACGATCCCGGGGCGTACCGTGTGTTCCTCCTCGGAGACGGAAGCTCCACCGAGTTCGTGTGCAATCACGGATTCAATACCTTTCTGACGGCACATGTCATCTACTCCAACCTGGATGACAGGGAGACCGTGGATGCGGTCTTCGAGCGCATCTCCAAGAACCGCACCAAGGTCACATTCTACACCCCGCCCGCCGAGGACGGGTTCACGTGCGTGATATATCGCCCCGGTCTCGGACCCGAGAACGTGGTGAACAGCTTCAACGGGCAGACCGGGGACGTGGAGATCACCGGGGACGACCTCGATGTGCTGTCCACGGTGGCACAGGCCCTCACCTCGGCGCAGAAAGCGCAGACCAAGACCAACATCGACCTGGAGAACGTTGACAATACTAGCGACGCGATCAAGCCCGTCAGCGGTCCGCAGCAGACCGCCCTCGACGGGAAGGTGGACAAGATCGCAGGGAAGGGACTGTCGACCGAGGACTTCTCGACGGCGGAGAAGACCAAGCTCTCGACAGTCGAGGAAGGGGCGGAGGTCAACGTCAACGCGGACTGGACCGCTGCGGACGGTGACGCGCAGATCCTGCACAAGCCCACCCTCGGAACGGTCGCAGAGAGGGACGTCGGAACATCCTCCGGACAGGTTCCCGTACTCAATGTCAATGGGAAACTCCCCGATTCGGTCATCCCTCCTCTCGCGATAGGCGAGTACGCCGGATCCGTACCGACCAAGGCGGAGCTCGTGACGCTCACGAACGCGCAGAAGGGGGACATCGCCAAGGTCACGGCAGACCCCGACATCGACAACGACGGTGTGTGGTTCCTCAACGGACTGTACTCCGACCTCACCGCATGGATCCAGATCGTGGGCCCCGGGGCCGTCATATCGGTGAACGGGCAGACGGGCGTCGTCACACTGTCCTACTCGGACGTGGGCGCGGTACCTACGACCAGGAAGGTCAACGAGAAGCCTCTGTCGGCGGACATCTCCCTCGGAGCTTCGGACGTGGGTGCGGTGCCCACCACTCGCAAGGTCAATAACAAGGCGCTGTCTTCGGACATTGCCCTCACGCCTGCGGACGTGGGTGCGGTGCCCCCGGAGAGGACGGTCAACGAGAAGCCCCTGTCGGCGGATGTGGTTCTCACGCCTGCGGACATCGGGGCGGTGCCCCCGGAGCGTACCGTGAACGGCCATGCGCTCTCTTCCGATGTGGTCCTCACTCCCGCGGACATCGGGGCCGTGGAGGCCAACGCAGGCATCGTAGCGGGCACATTCACTAGGATCACCGTGGACGCCAAGGGCCTGGTGACCCTCGGCGAGGCATTGGACGCCACCGATATACCATCCCTCCCCGCGTCTAAGATCGGGAGCGGGACCCTCAATGTCTCGCGCATCCCCACCGGGAACGCGGCGAACAAGGTGCTGATGCTCACGGAGGAGGTCGGCATGGGTCAATCCATCAGGCGCACGGCGACAGGATGGGAACCCTTCACCCCGTCGTCCTCTGACCTGGCGCTCTTCACAGGGACCATAACGGGGGACGGCACGACCAGAGTCTTCACTCTCAACCATGGTTTGAGCGGCATCCCGGTGGTGACGCTCTACGAGGATGGAGAGATCATCTCCACGACCGTGGTCTGCACGTCATCGACCATCCAGGTCACATTCTACACGGCACCGGCAATAGGGGACATTTTCACGATAAAGGCGATAGCATGAGCAAGAAAGAGTACAACGGATTGACAGTGGACGGCCCGATCAAGGGAAGCGTCCAGGCGAGCGCGGCGGGAGATGTCCCGATACTGAACAGCGATGCGGAGCTCCCGGGCTCCATCATACCAGACACTACGGTGGCGTTCACGGTCCCGGCGACGGCATGGACAGGAACGGGGCCGTACACCGCGGAGGTGACGGTCGCGGACGTCGCAGGCATAGCGACACCGATCATCGGACCCGATGCTCCGGACGGGAGCACCAGAGAAGCACTCGCGGATGCGCAGATCACCGCACTGTCGGTGAGCGCTTCGGGGAAGGTCACGCTCGTCGCTGACGGCGACAAGCCCTCGATCATGCTGAACTGCATCGCGACCGGGATCAAGGGAGCGCAGACGGGACATGTCGTCTCCACATTCGGAGCAGGGGGCGGAGGCGTGGACTTCTATCTCAACGTGAGTGTGACGGCATCAGCCGGTACACCTGTGCTCTCGGGCATCAGCGTCGTGGCCACACCTACGACGGGAACGGCAGTCACAGGCTCGACGGATGCAGATGGCAAGGCCACGCTCGGGGTCAAGCAGGGAATGACCTATACCGTGGCGCTGTCCAAGGCCGACTTCACCATCACGCCTGCATCGTCTGTCGTGACGATACAGGACACGAGCACCTCACTCTCCGCGACGTGCTACGAGGCGCCGAAGCTCACGGTCACATGCACGGGGACGGACAAAGCAGGAAGGCTAGTCACATGCACTCCCGACGAGGGAGAGACGGTCACGGGCACGACAGGAGCAGACGGATCTGTTCTCATCGTCCTCGAGATCGCAGACTACACCATAACCGTCGATTATCCGACAGGTCAGGGAGTGTCACCTTCGAGTGCATCGGTCAGTGCTGTTGCCGGCGGAGTGTACACGAAGTCGTTCACGATCCTTGACGAGCCCACAGTGGCGATAACCGTCGTGGATCAGAGCTCTGCAGGTTATCAGGCAGGAAGGACGATCACAGCAACACCTTCAAGCGGAACTCCGGTCACAGGTACGACAGGAGCAGACGGAACCGCAACATTGACGCTCATGGCAGGCACAGCATACGTCATATCATGTGACGCACCTGCAGGTTATGTCATACCTGCGAACTATCCCTTGACACCTATTGCCGGTCAGAGCTACTCTCATACATACGATCTCTACGAAGAGGCGCAGGTCTCTGTCTCCGTCACTCCCACTGCCGTCAGGGCAGGAAGGACCATCACGGCAACCGCGACAGGCCTTTCACCTGTCACCGGGACAACCGGAGCAGACGGAACCTGTGTGCTCTCACTGCCTGCAGGATCTTGGACGATCACATGCGACACCCCTTCGGGGTATTTCGCACCTGCATCGCAGTCGCAGGTGGCTGTCGCAGGACAGACCTATTCGAAGACCTTCGCACTGGATGCGAAGCCCGTCCTGACTGTCACGGTCACACCTTCTGCTGCAGCAAGCGGTCTTCTCGTGCGTGCGGTCGGAGATTCGACAGTCACGGCCTACACGAACTCCTCGGGAGTTGCCGTGCTCGAGCTCGTCGAGGATGACTATCTCGTCTCGGTGGTCGCACCGAACGGATACCTCACACCTGCGTCGCAGAGCCTCACGGCCGTGAAGAACAATGTCTACAGCAAGAGCTTCACGCTTCAGACCAAGCCCACGGTGGCCGTGACGGTGACGGATTCGTCCTCGTCGGGCTTCCAGTCCGGAAGGACGATCACGGCGACCAACGGCACTGATACGGTGACGGGAACGACCAACAGCTCGGGCGTGGCCAACCTCATGCTGAACGACGTCGGGATCTACACCATACAAACTGACCTGCCGACGGGTGCGACGTGCGACCCCGTGACGATCACTGCGGAAGCGGGAGGATCGTACACCGCGTCGCTGGTGCTCAACTTCGGGTTCAAGTTCACGATGTCGCTCAACTCCACGACTATGCAGACCGACCCCACGGGATGCTTCACCTACGGAGATGATGCGGCAGGCTTCACACCTCTCAGCAACACAAGAGCGACACTCGGAACGGTCACGACCGTCGGATCCTGGGGATTCAGGGTGAACAAGCTCCTCAAGAAGATGTACTACGCAACGTTCAACACCGACGGTTCGATCTCCAAGATACTCGACCCGGACAACCTCGCCCTCGACGAGGACGGCAACGCCTCGGACATCACTACGAAGAACACCATGCTCGTCATCCCGAAGGTCTACACCAAAGGGGAGAGCGGCAAGCTCACGATCTCCGACAAAGCGAGCGAGGGCACGGCTCACGCGCACACCATCGGCGGCGTGGAGTACGACAACCTCGCGCTCGGTGTCTACAACGGATACGTCTCCGGATCAAAGCTCATGTCCCTGTCGGGAGTATTGCCGACGAAGTCGCAGACCAGGGCGGTGTTCAGAACACAGGCACAGGCGAACGGAACGAACTGGATGCTTTGGAATTATCACCAGTGGAGGTTGATCAGGGACATTTGCTTCTTCGCAGCGAAATCATTCGACGGTCAGAGGAAGATCGGACAGGGAGGTCACGCCTACGGATCCAACACTACAGGAGTGACGAATGCCATGGGTCCGTTCGCGGGAGATGTCTCCGGAACATCCTCAGCTATGAAGTTCCTCCTTGAGGATTGGTGGGGATCGCAGTATCAGTTCATCGACGACTTCTACGGCAACGGTGGAACTTACTACGCAGGACAGAACGCGATTCCTACGGACAATTCATCCAACAAGGTGAATATCGAAGCGAACAGCTCGCAGTCCGGATACTCGAAGACCATCCTGCAGGGTGATCTTAACTGGGGTCTCGGCAACGCGGACAACGGAGGGTCCAATGCGGTCGGACTATGCGATGGTCAGTGGTTCCCCACCAGCGAAACGCTTGGGCGCGTGGGTGGCTATTCGGACGGTGCGTCCAATGGGTATGCCGGTCCCTCGTGCTTGGATGCTGGTGATCTGTCCGCTTCCAGTGCGTATCGTGGGGCGCGCCTGGCCTTTGTGTTCAATGACTGACCGCGCGTCCTCGCGCGGTTAACAGGTAGGCTAAAAACATTTTTCCAAACTACTTGAAACCGCTTCCAACATCACAGTCCAGCCCGCAAGGGCGGATAGGTCACGCTGGAAATTTGCGCTTAGGTCTTATGGCTTGGGCACGTGGGTGGCAATTCGGACAATGCGTCCAATGGGAATGCCGGTCCCTCGTACTTGAATGCTAATAATGATCTGTCCAATTCCAATACGAATATTGGGGCGCGCCTGACATGTAGCCTGGGAGGAATCCCGAACTTACACTCCAATGTGACCTCACCCCTCGGTGAAACAGAACAAAACGAAACCGTCTTAGTACCGCTGATAGGGAAAGGTCGGAAATAGGCTAAAGGCGAAACAATGACAAAAAGAGCAGGCAATCTGTGGAAGGACGTGATCTCGATGGAGAACATCAAGCGCGCCTACACTAACGCACGCAAGGGCAAGACATGCAGGTCGGAGGTCAGGAAGATAGATAAGGATCCCGAACCGTATCTGCGCGATATACAGAAGATGCTGATCCATAAGACGTTCCATTCCTCGGAGTATCGGATGTTCGTCGTGCATGAGAACGGCAAGGACAGGGACGTCGCAGATCTGCCGTTCTTCCCCGACCGTATAGTGCATTGGGCGATCATGCAGGTCGTGGAGCCTATCATCATGAAGAACCTCATATCGCAGACATACGCCGCGCTTCCGGGAAGAGGAAGCCATCAGGCACTCGCCACGCTCAAGAAATACCTCCGCAATGACAACGCCAAATACTGCCTGAAGATGGACGTCCGGAAGTTCTTCCCGAGCATCGATAAGGACGTGCTCATGCAGAAGCTCCGCAGACGCATCAAGGACGAGGATGTCCTGTGGCTGTTCGGCCGCATCATCTACGAGTATCCGTATCCGGGCATCCCCATAGGCAACTACACATCGCAGTTCTTAGCCAACTTCTACCTCTCCGATCTGGACCATTATCTCAAAGAGGACTACCACTGCGCATACTATCTGCGCTACATGGACGACATGATCGTCCTCGGATGGTCTAAGAAGTGGCTGCATCGCGTGAGACGGAGGATATCGGAGTTCATCGATCCGTGGGGCCTCGTCCTGAAGAAGAACTGGCAGGTTTTCCCTGTGGAGGACAGAGGGGTCGACTTCGTCGGATACCGCACCTTTCGTTCATTCTGCCTCATCAGGAAGAGGACGAAGAAGCGTCTGGTCCGTTCCATCGGAAGGCTGATCTCGAAGATCGGCGAAGGGATGAAGCTCGACTGCCATGACCTGGGCTGTCTGTCGTCGTATCGGGGATGCCTGATGCACTGCGACGGCCACAGATTGGCTAGTAAAACCATTTACGTAGTCGACAGGATGGTGACATCATGAAAACGATAGAAGGAATAAACGGAACGGCAAGACCTGCGGAGCACATCGCAGGCCCTACAGGGTGCTGGGTGCATTATGACATAGTGCAGAACCCGGAAGACGAGAATGGGAACATCACATGGACCTATGACGGAATATGGTTCGAACTCGGAGAACACGAGCAGGTGCAGGCCGGAAACGTGCCCGGAGGGGAACCGTGGACGGAGCCCCTGCACAGGATCTTCAGGAACGCGCAGCACCGCAGGACGGACGATCTCTACAACGTCGCCTACAGGAGCAAAAGAACGGCCGACGAGCTGTCCGTGGCGCTGTGGTCCGCGTACATCACCGCACTCGACCAGTGGAACGAGGCAGTGTCCGCATTGGCATCCACATTCTCCGTGGACGTGCCCGAGCTCCCGACCATGCCGTAAACGTCAAACTTTTATTGTGATTACATTAGGGTGCGCACCTGATAGTTATGCGAGGTGATAACTTGTCACTAAACAAAACAGGAATATTCGCTGTTATGCTCGCCCTTCTGGTCTGCGTCGGAGGTGCCGTTCTCATGAATGGTTCCGATGACGTCGACGCGGTGGGCGAGACATACGAGATACAGTACGTCGTAGCGGATACGACATACTCCTTCACCGGCACGTCGGCGACCGTGGTCCTCAAATCCATCGAGGAGCTCGGTCTAGACCTGCCCGAAGGCAAGCAGATGGACGGGTGGCAGTACCACGGAACGGCCATCACGGTCGGAGCAGGCTCCACCGTGACGCTGTCCTCCGAGGCGGCCACCGTCTTCGATGCGATCATATCCGACGTTGAGTACACCGTCCAGTTCGTGGACGGGGAGACCGTCATATCCACGGGCACATACGGCTACGGCGACGCGATCGTCGCACCCGTGGACCCGACGAAATCGGGTTACACCTTCGGAGGATGGTCCCCGACTGTCGCCGAGACCGTGACCGCAGACGCGACTTACAGCGCGACATGGAGTGAGATCTTCGCCGTGAAGTGGGTCGTCGAGGGCGTCACCGTGGCGACCGGGACGACCGAGAGCACCGGGACGCTGAGCGTCCCCGCAGATCCCGTCAAGGATGCCTTTAGGTTCCTCGGCTGGACCGATGCGGACGGAGCGACCTACACCGCGGATTACGAGTTCACAGGGAACACAGTGTTCTCCGCGGGGTTCGCAGCCGAGGTATACAAAGTGCTCTTCGTCTACGGCGCAGATGAGACTGTATTCCTCACCGAGACCGTGGCGCACGGCGACGAGGCCATCAGGCCCGCATCCGTCCCTGCAGGCTATGCAGGCTGGGATTGGGACTTCAGCACCGCCATCGTCGCAGACACGACCATCACGGCCATTGAATCGGCGGCACCTGCCCCCGCGTTCTGGAGCACAGCGCTCGGACAGTGCGCGATCATCATCGCGGTCTTCCTCATCGGAGTGTTCCTTTGGGCTGTGTACACAGGCAAGATCACGATCCCGAAGATCGGGGTGGTGAAAAAGGAATGAGGCTCATCGCCCTGCTCCTGTCCCCCTGGATGCAGGTGGGCAGGGGGATATGGGCGCTGGTCTCGATCCTCATCATACTGGAGGCTACAAAAATGATAGACGTCAACACAATCGTTACACCGGAGGCGTACCTCCCGTTCATGCTGGCCGCATCGGTCGTCATGGCCATCCTGATCGGTAAGCTCGTCAACGACACATTCTACCACCAGGCGGTGGATAACAAGATCTCCAAAGGTAAAATCGTGTCCGCTGCGGAGCTTCCGCAGGATAGGAGGTACCAGCTCGGCACCGTCGTGTCGATGATCCTGGCGATAGG
>JAVERT010000081.1:0-3067 GCA_034006985.1 Gudongella sp. | reverse complement strand
GGTTCTCGTCAGGCTTCGGAATCATCCCCGAGAGCATCAAGGAGGCCATCATGGTCATGTGCAAGTCGAAGTACGACCGTTCCACCGAGGACACCCTGGCCATGGTACGCCCATCGATTCAGAGATACTGGGTGGAGCACATATGACCGTCCGTTATATTCAGATTAAAACACCGGATGACATCGTGAAAGCGTGGGAGGATGCGCCGGCGGTATGGAGGGACATCGAGACCAACGCCATCCGGCTCATCATGCACGGAGATCCGAAGAAGGGGATCCTCTCCATGACTCCGTTGGCCAACGCCCACAGGTACAAATACCGCACGACCACGGCCACCCATCGCAAGGGCGAGCAGAACAAGAGGATCGTGCCCGGCAATCTCCGCAGGAACTTTTCGGTCACTGTCAAGGGCAATGTAACCTCCATCGGATTCAAGGCAGGGACCGGTCTGCAGTATGCGAACTATCAGCATGAGAGGTACGATCCCAACCCGGTATACTGGACACCTGGTGCGAAGCGCGGATGGTCAACGCCGGGCACCACATCGAAGTTCGTCGAGAGGCCCCTCACGACCATGGCCGATCTGATCCCGGAGCAGGTCGGGAAGGAAATCGACAGACGTCTCATCGAAGGGGGTCTTTGATGGCCTACCCTTCCGAGGACTTCGTGACCTATCTCGAACAGCAGGGCATCGGCCACCGCATGTCCGACCTCTTCACGTCCGCGGACGCGGGCGCATACGATACTCGTCCGCTGGCGGTGGTGATACGCGAATCCCCCAGCACCAAGGCCCCGGAGGTCACCGAGGACGTGGATTATACGACCTTGGGGATCACCGTATCCGGCGCTTACGGCCAGGAGGGCGAGAGGACGACTGTCGACATGGCCGACCGCATCTATCGCGCCCTGCGCCTTCTAATGGACGTTTCCATCGACGGTACGCTGTACCTGTCGGTGAAGGCGGATACCCCGCCGACGCATGCGGGGTTCGACGAGTTCGGACGCTCGGTCTACGAGATCTCGGTCTCGATCATCAGATATCTAGGAGTGAACAACTATGGCGATTAAGGTACCCGGCTCGCTGGGAGGATTGCAGATAGCGGAGGAGTCCACCTACGGGGTGTCCCCCGCCACGGATTTCGATTACATCGGGTTCATGCGCACCATGAACGCCACCAACGGGTTCGACCCGGAGGAGCTGCAGGCGGACGGCAAGAGGGGTTACGCCGCGGTGAACTTCGGCGCACAGACCGCCGGCATCACTGCGGACATGAGCATCTTCCGCAGATCGGGGAGCTACGACTGGAGGAGGGCCCTGCAGCTCGCCATGGGCGCATCCACGGGTTCGACGGATGATATCGCATCCTTTACCACGCTAATGCGCATCGCCCGCGACCAGTACGTCCTGGCCAAGGGGTGCAAGATGGACAAGCTCACGCTGTCCTCCGAAGGGGTGGGTCAGCAGATCAGGGCGAAGGCAGAGATCAAGTGCATGAAGCTCCTTCCGGAGCAGTCGTCCAAGGCGGGCTTCGGCACCCTCGGGGACGAGGCAACGGTCCCGGAGATGCTCCCGATGACATACAACGCATATCCGACGTCCACGATCCCGGGGGCATCGACCATACCGAGCTCCAAGTTCACCCTCACGATCTCCAACGGCTTGAAGGCCAAGGAGGGCATCGTCGACGGTGTGCCCCTCGCGGCAGGCTCGGGGCTCGTACCGGACAAATGCGAGATCTCCCTGGAGCTCACGGTCATGTCCTCCTCATCGTTTTGGGACAACATGAAGCTGGCCAAGACATCCGGGTTCTCCGTGTCGCTGATCATCGACGGCGTGACCATAACCCTGCAGGGGTGCTATCTTCCGGGAGACGATCTCCCGTCGAGGTCGCAGAGCGAGTACGACGAGACCATCACGATCAAGGCGAATGACCTCACCTATGGGGTGTGACCATGGAGTTTGCATTCGACGGCGGCCGCTACATGGTGGACGACATGCCGGAGCTCCGTCCCGTGCCGATTGAGGAGATCCTCGAGCAGCACAAGGTCCGCTACATCCTGCGCACGTGTGCGCACGGGGATATCGTCCTCAAGCATATCACCAAGCGCATGAAGGGCCACCTCGACGTCATCAGGGCGTACAGGTACCCCAAGGCGGCGGAGCTCGATGCGGAGGCCTCCATCGTCTATCCCATAGCAATGGCGGAGGGTGCGGACAGCGAGGCCATCGAGAGGGCCAACGCCATCGCGGCGGAGCTCGCTCCGACCATGGACATATACGCACTCGGGTGCATCGAGTTCCCATTCTTGACGACATCGGACGACCTGGACGCATTCTGGGAGGCATTGGAGCCCGTCGAACAGGAGGCCATGCGCCAGATGCTCATCGTCCTCACCGCGTGGGACCGTGCCGTGGACTACTCCTACCTGGAGATCTGCGAGCGTTTCCATGTCGAGGTCGTCGACAGGGACCTCATCCGGAGCATGACCTACGAGCAGTACCTCGCGTTGCACTCGGTGGTCGTGCAGGAGCATGAGGCCACCCGGAAGCTGTACTCTGACATGGGGGTGAGGATGTGACCGATCTGTCCACGGAGATGAGTCGGTTCTCGGCCGCATCCCTCGGAGGGAGCAAGGAGCTCGGGGAGAAGAGCATGAGCTCGGTGTCGCAGGTCTCGTCAGGCCTCTATCAGCTCGGCCTCATCAACGAGGAGGGCGCGAGATACCTCTCCATGGCCACGGCGGCGATGCAGATCGTCGTCGGCTCCATCGGGATGGCGGCCGCGGCGAGGACCATCATCGAGGCGAGGAGCGCCCGCGAGGAGGCGGAGAGTTTAGCCAAGACCGCCGCCATGACCATCGCGGGACCGTGGGGGTGGAAGAACATCGCGATCGCGGCAGGCGCGTCCGTGCTTGCAGGCGCGGCCATGTACGCGTGCGTGCGCGAGGTCCGTCTCGGGGACTTCGACCTGTCCACGGCCGAAGGGCGCACCGGTGCCATCGATGCTGTGCAGGGGGCGGTCTGATGGCCTCCAGCCTCGACCGGTCGGTCATCTACACCTACACG
>JAVERT010000078.1:0-3255 GCA_034006985.1 Gudongella sp. | reverse complement strand
CATTTACGTGAGAGTAGGCAGAGTGAAAGTAGGTGTAGGTTTTTTCAACCTGAGGTATATAGCCTAGCACAATGCCATTGTCGGTAAGTGCACGGTCGGCATCCTGAATGCCCCAGTAAACGGCAACCTGCTCACCGGGTTTATGGGTTTGGCCGCGTACTAATCTTATTCTGGAGTCGGGTCCGGTGTCGGTATGCGAAATTATAATCGATCCGTCACTACTCACCTTTTTGCCTACGGCAATTACCGTGCAAGCTAACGAGGAAGTTGCTTTAAGCAATATGGATGTGCCCATAAGCATAAGCAGAAATATTTTTCTCATGGTAAAATCTTTTAGTGAATATTCCCTTGTTGTTTATTGTTAGCAAAAATAACAACTTTAATTGTTTAGCACATATGTGATGTGATGCGATTCATTATTATTTAAACCACACAGTAAAAGTTACCTAAGCAGGCGACTAGGTTTGATGGTGTAGTTGAAAGGGGATGGAGGCTGTTGATTGGTGTGAAGTTTGAGCGATCTATAAACATGATACGTTAATTTCATTGCCTTAGGTATGCAAGGTATTGTGCATTAGAGTTTAGTTGGACTTTATCCATTGGGCTATAGTAGTGGAAATTATTTCAGAACTTGCTACGTTTAGATGAACTCCATCTGTATATTCGAGTATTGAGTTATATGATGCTAAGTCTAAATACCCGTTTGACTTACCAATAGCCAGTTTAATAGATGAATTGAAATTAGGCATCAATGTTTCTTCAATTTTCATTAAATCAGGATGGACAGGTAGACGAACTAGGTAAACTTTCCCAAACTTTTTTAAATAATCTATGGTTTCCAATAGAGATGAAAATCTAACACTTGAGTAACCAAATTGGTCTAATTTCTTCCGGTAATCATTTATTGTAAAATTAGTTCTTCTTATTCTGCTTTGTTGTTCTTCATTTAGAGAAATTTCTAACCAACCATCATCATGTAGAAAGAAAGGAGAGTTTTTTGAGAATATTCTGTAGTAGTTTCCTTCAAAATGTTTGAAAAGGTATTTAAAGTTAGGTTTTTTGCAGACGTTTGTAATATCATTTAAGAAAGATTTAACTTCACTAAAGTTTGCAGAGTCATTAATGCTTTCGTTTAAAGAGCAAATACTCCAAGGATCTACAGTTAATATAAATATGTTTTTATCTTCCTTTTCATTCAACTTCCGTTTTATACTATTCAAATAAACACTTCCATATGGGCTGGAATAAATACCAAAGGAATAGTTGTAGAAGTTTTTATGTAAGATGTTGTTCAATACACGTGGTTGAATACCCTGCGCAGCCTTAGATGTTCCAATTATCAGGTTGGATTGTTTGGGTGTTGTAAACTTTAAATAAAAGGCATCGGCATAACCGTCGGCCTGTGACAATATAAAAAAGATAGAGGCAGAAACGATAATGCTAAAAATGGAAATATAGATTAAGAATTTTTTCATTATTTAAAATTGGAAATAAATAAAACTTTGCTGCTGTTCCATAAACAAAAATATAACGATAGCCATTACAAAGCAGATTCCCCATTGTATCAATTTCCCATTCACATTATCGATGCTTATAGGAGTTTCCTTTTTTCTGCCAAACCATTCTATAGCTATTAATATGATAATAGATGATATGGTTAGCACTGCTTTGCTTGTGCCAACTCCAAAGGCATAGGGTATAGAGAACAATGATTTAGAAAATATTATGGTGATGTACTCAATAGCAGACATGACATTTTCAGATCTAAAAAATATCCATCCTAGAACAACAATGCTAAAGGTTACCGACATTTGAAATACTTCCTTTATTGATGGAAATAATCTGTCGTGAGCTATAATATCTATATTGGTGCGATTGCGTTTTACTAGTAATAAGGGTAAAAAACAACACGCATTTATGAAGCCCCAGGTAATAAAAGTCCAATTTGCTCCATGCCAAAATCCGCTTACAAGAAAGACAATAAATATATTTCTAATTTTTATCCACATACTACCGTGGCTTCCGCCAAGTGGGATGTAAACATAGTCTCTGAACCAAGTAGTTAACGAAATATGCCACCTTCTCCAAAACTCTGCAATGTCTCGCGAAAAATAGGGATAGGCAAAATTCCTTTTTAGTTTGAAGCCGAATAGTTTGGCACACCCAATTGCAATATCAGAGTACCCCGAAAAATCACCGTAAATCTGAAATGCAAATAAAACAGCACCCAACAGAAGAGTGCTTCCTGAGTATTGGTGGTAATCACTGAAAATCTGATTCACTATTAATGCGCAATTATCAGCAATTACCATTTTTTTAAATAAGCCCCAAAGTATTTGAGTAAACCCACTGAGAGCAGTATCGTATTCGAATACTCGTTTTTTATAAAATTGAGGTAGAAAATTAGTGGCTCTTTCAATTGGACCTGCTACTAACTGTGGAAAGAAACTTACAAACGCAAAGAATGAGACAATATCTTTAGTTGGTTCTATTTTCCGTTTATAAAGATCAATGGAGTAGCTTAAGGTCTGAAATGTGTAAAAGCTTATTCCAACGGGTAGAATAATATTTAAGCGACTTGAATTTATAGGATTTCCTAGTAATGTAAAAGCATTTGCAAAACTTTCTGCGAAGAAATTAAAGTACTTAAAGAACCATAGAAGCCCAATGTTTATGAAGACACTAGTTAGTAATAATAGTTTTCTTTTTCTTTGTTCGTTGGTTTTTCCAAGCCCGATGCCAACAAAATAATCAATGCTAGAGCTGAAAATGATTAACGACAGAAAACGCCAATCCCACCAGCCATAAAACACATAACTTGCTAAAACAAGTAAGATGTTTTGTAGTTTTAAATTTCGGTTTGTAACAAACCAATAAAGTATAAATACGATTGGTAAGAATATTGCAAATTCAATCGAGTTAAATAACATCTATTCCTTTTTAGAATCTAATTTTTCATTTCTTTTCCTCGCATGACGCACTAATTACAATACATAAACAAAAGTAGTGAAAAATTCGTTTTCGGCAATTTGGAGCGGATGAAACGTCAAGCGAACTAGGGCAAGGGTAAAGGTTAAACTCAGCATTCCACCAATTAATGAAAACATTGGAGTAATAGTTAATACTCCTAGCTAACCTTGCGTGGTGGTGTAACCTCTTTGGTACGGTCGAACATGTAGCGGAGCGTAACATGTGTTTTGCGCACCTTTGCCCCAATTTGCTCAACCACCTTGCGCATGGCGGGGTTAAAGTCGC
>JAVERT010000077.1:0-3406 GCA_034006985.1 Gudongella sp. | reverse complement strand
GATCTGATCAAAGCATGGTTGGTCCTCGACATCTTCTGCGATATCATGGGAGAAGGATTCGTTATCCCGTACGGTTCCCCGGATCCCGAGAAGCAGGCGAAGATCATCCTGCACCTGATCCTTGACGGC
Organism: Gudongella sp.; assembly: GCA_034006985.1. GTDB lineage: Bacteria > Bacillota > Clostridia > Tissierellales > Tissierellaceae > Gudongella. Next base: position 3,277 of record JAVERT010000077.1, on the reverse strand, counting down.
CTTTTGGAGGAGGAACTCGTATGATCAGACAATACTTCCCCTTCAAAACTGGACTCATCGCCCATACGGTAGATTCATGCGGCATGCAGAAATCTGTCGAATAGGCCAGACAGAAGTTGGATGGTGTTGTCCTTATGGAAGGACAGACCGTTCCCGGATTCAGTATCTATCTTGGATACGGTCTGGCCAACCGTGACGGTTTCGCCGTGATCTTCCACATGTTGGATGACTGCATAACTCTGTCCTCTTACGAGTATGGGGATCTACTTTCAGTCATCTCTAACATCGGAGCCCTAACGGAGAACGGAATCGTCTCCGACGCATACATCATGGCTATGGACAAAGGCGATGGCAGGTCGTCTCTGGCCCAAGGGGATCTGCGTCTCAAGGGCATCGTGAACGGAGGGCTGGGAGAACTGGAATGCGAACTCCTGTCCGCCAATCCCAGGAGCTCCATGGATGACGACTCATCTGCCGTCAAGCTGTCGGAGTTCCTGATGGCCGCCGAGGGCGATTGGATCAAAGCTTCCATTAAGCTCATCGATTCTTTGATCGCCACGGTCCTCGACAATTGTCCGGCTCAGTGCAAGGTCGAGACCGCTGAAGCGGTCATCAGGCTCAGAAAGGATCTGATAAACAGTTTGAGAAACATCTTCTTGTGAGACTTGGGGGAGGGTCTCCCCTCCCCTTTGTTTGTTTTATGCTTCCATATCGGCATCCTCCAGCCAGAGGCGGGCCTCGTCCGCCCTCGGGAACATGTTGATCATGGTATCGACCTCGTTCCTTCTTTCCAGCACTTCTGTCCCGAAATCGACGTTGATGTTGGCGAGCTGCTTCAGCAAGCAGAAGTCGAGAACGTCGTCGGGTACATCGGAAGAGTTGAGACGCCCGTTCATGATCACGACCCTCATGAGACATGAGCTCTGTCCCGGACTGGAATCGGATCTGTCCTCATCCGTCCAGAAGAGCCTCAGGCCATCGATCGGCCTGACCAGTCCTCCATCCACCAGTCTCTGGTAAGAGTCCTCGAGACGGGTCGTGTCCGCATCGGATATGGTGCGGCTCCTCTCGATGTATGTCTCCTGGTTGAGCTCCCTGAACTCCTCGGAAGTCAGCCATTCCTCGGTCTCCTTGGGGTAGTGGTCGTTCTCCGCATTGGCGATCTTGGAGAAAATCGTCTTCGCGATTCCCTTGATGACTCCGATCGGAGCATCTTTGAGATAATCCGATACGGAGAAGCTCGCCATGTCGTACGTTCTGGTCCATTTGACCTTCATGTCGCGGAACGGTGAGAATTCCGCAGTCACGCTCATCTCGTGAGCTAAGATGTTTGATGCCTCCTGGAAGGCTTCGGTCAGTTGTATGGTTGTTACCATTTCTTCACAACTCCTTTTCTTTTAGGGGCTAACTGAACCCCGGAACGGAGCTTGAAGCGAGGGGGTTATGCGGACGCGGCGAACTATAGAAGATTTTTCAAGAAGAGGATGCGTGAGCCGCAGGACACAATATCGTCCCTCGCGATGAGTGTAGGGGTGAAGTGCCCCGGAAAAGGCTTTTGTTCATCCCATTTTTTATTTCTATGCTTTTGACTGGCCTCTTTGCATCTATTTTATATTGTAATTTCTCTACATTCTTTGATACCGATGCCGGATGTCGAACCTAAGAAGGTCTTTATTTCATATTCATGGAAGAATAAACAGAAGGTCAAAGAAATCGTTGACGAGTTGATATCCAATGGTATCGAGACCATATTCGATGTTTATGATTTGAAACCGGGTGATGATCTTCATTATTTCATGGAACGTTCTGTAAACGATCCTTCAGTTGATTTTGTATTGATCTTTTCTGATCAAATATATGCCGATAAAGCCAATAAGCGGGATGCTGGCGTAGGTACTGAAACTTTGATCATTGCTAGCGAAGTGTACGACTCCAAAGATAACAGCAAATTCATTCCCATTTCTCTGGAAAAGGATGATTCTGGTATTGCGTTCATGCCTGCCTATCTTAAAAGCAGATATTACATCGATCTTTCTTCAGATGACAAATATGAAGAAGAATTCGAGAAATTGATTCGTTATATCTTTGATGTTCCGTCAGATCGCAAACCTGCGTTGGGGAAGCCCCCGGCATATCTTTCAGATTCCAAATATGATCTATCGCCAATTAGGAACTGTATTCGTGCAGCAAGATCCTCTATACATCCGATGCTGATTCCCGACATGATTAATTCTACAACTGATGCCTATCAGAGAATATTTATCGACACTAAGCAGGATCTCGATTCCTTTTATGATTCTCTAAAACAATCCTTAGAAGTCAGGGATCTTATTATTGATTTCACATCTGAACTGATTAAACATAAGGAGAAACCTGAGGATTTTATAGTCAGGATGATGGAATCTATCGGAGATTTAAGAGTACAATTCCCATCTCAAATCCATAATGATCTTGTGTCATTCATACAATGGGAGTTGTTCCTGTCGTTTGTTTCCGTTTATATCTACGTGGAGGACTATGAAGGCCTTAACAGTCTTCTCCATCGTACTTATTACATGTATGATTGGTTTGACAGACGTTCAAAGAATAGTTACGACTATCAGCATCTCCAGTCCGAGTGCCTCTCTCTCTCTCTCTCTCGATAACTATTATAGGTCTCATGATCTTGGCAGTAAGTTTTCTACAATGGCAGACGTGTTAATGAATCGTACAACCACTCCTATTCTGACCAAAGTTAGGTTGATTTCTGCAGATATGCTCCTTTATCATTTGTATCCATTCGTATCTACTGATCAAGGGTATTGGTTTCCGTCGACCTATGTATACCAGTCCAATGGTATGGAACTATTCCTTCCTTGGGCGAAACTCGAGTCGAAGAATCAGTTCTACCATATTGCGCCATTATTGGGTGGAATGTCTCTTGATGAATTCAAAAGCAAGATGGCTTATCCATATTCGGACCCGATGAGATACATTGGTACTTTCAATCATGCTCAATGGATTACAGACTATATTGATCCGAGCAGGGTTGGTATTAGAGATTGATAGGGAATTTCCCTTGCTTTGTTTTTAGCTATTTTCCACATAATAACAATTATTACACACATTACAGTTTAATGTTATTATATTGGGTATGATTTCTTCATATCCAGGATAGAGTTTCCAATTTGAATCGGATTCTCCTTTCCTTAAAATATCTATAATGGATACGCAACCTGGAGGGAATGCATGGAACAGATCAAGTCTAAGCAGAGGGTAGAAGATCATGGAGAGGTCT
>JAVERT010000076.1:0-3510 GCA_034006985.1 Gudongella sp. | reverse complement strand
GTTCCTGTTAGCAACACACATTACCACAAGAATTCAAATATAGCTAGTGTTATTACACATATACTTTTGCAAGTTGTGGAGAAAAGGTCTGACGGTTTAATTCATCAATTTCTGCATATTCTTCATCTGTTATAATTCCTCTACAAAGTAAGATCTTTAGTATAGAACGTCATTCTATGTGCATCTAATACCTCAATATATATTCAAAATAAATAAAGGACACCCATCATAGTTTTGATTAATATATCGTCAAACTATATAATGATTGTCCTTTTTATGTTATTATCTTTATCTGTGACTTTTATAATAAAAAAGATAGAAACCTCCCCTACCAAAGCTTGGTTTCTATCTATCACAAATACCTTACAGATAAGGCTCTTATATGATAACTATTATTTCGGATAAAATCAATACCCTAAATCAAATTTCTTATAATAATTTTCTACAAAACATAGAAATGCATCAACTTTCATGTTCCTGTGGTTTATCAGGTTGTCTCATTAAGCATGGCTACTACACCCGTTCCATCAAAACTTCACATGGTGTAATCAAACTCTCTATACTCAGAGTGAAATGTAAACATTGTGGTAAAACTCATTTCTATATTCCCTGTCTTAATTGTTCCTTACTCAAGGGTTTTACTTAATATCCACTTATCCATTATTACTGCCTATATCACTAAATCTTCTTTTGAACCTATTATGATGGATAATGAATATATTGATGAAGGTAACATTAAATACATAATCAGACAATTCATAAGACACTGGAAGGAGCGTATTACCTCTTTTAGATTTTCTGTTTTTGATTCCCTTGATACAATTTCTAAGAAGTGTCTTAATACATTCAAAAGGCAGTTTATGCAGATTAAATGCACTACAAATATTTTGTTTTGTTAAACCCACATAACCTAGTTTTACCTTTCATTATCACTACTATAAAATCAATCTATAATTAAGATTTAGGGGGGTTTTTAACAATGAATGATGAAGCTAGACAAAAAATAGCTCTTTTTAGGTACGGAATTATAGCTCCTGTTGTTAGCGGAACTTATGATGAAGGTAAAAGTATCCAAGGGTTTTTTCGTGATGCCTCAGGTAAAGTTTATACTAATCCAAGTGGTGAAGAAACAAGGGTATCTGCCTCTACTTTAGAAAGATGGTACTATGCTTACAATAAAGGAGGTTTTGATGCACTTATCCCCATAAGACGCTGTGATACAGGCAAGCCTAGAAAAATTGATGAAGATATAATGGAGCAGATACGTTTCTTAAAAAAAGAATATCCAAGAATTCCTGCAACTCTTATACTCCAAAAACTTTTAGATAACGGTACAGTTAGTAAAGGTGATGTTTCACTTTCAACTGTTAACAGATTTGTAAATCAGTTAAAAATCGAAAATAATTATACTAATAATAAGGACATGAGACGCTATGAACGTGCCCATATTAATGAGGTCTGGTGTGGTGACAGTAGTGTTGGACCTTATCTTAAGATTGATGGTAAAAAGAAGCGTACCTACATCATTGCTCTGTTAGATGATGCTTCTAGACATATCACTGGCATTGATATTTTCTTTAATGATAATTTTGTAAATCTTATGTCTGTAATGAAAACAGCTGTCACAAGATATGGTAAACCAAAGATTTTAAATTTTGATAATGGCGCTTCCTATAAAAATAAACAAATAGAACTGCTTGCTGCAAGAATAGGTACAACAATAAGTTACTGTGCGCCGTACACTCCAACTAGTAAAGCAAAAATAGAACGTTGGTTTAAAACAATGAAGGATCAATGGATGTCACAGCTAAATATGAATGATTATTCTTCCATTTCCCAGTTACGCGAAACATTATTAACATATGTTAACAACTATAATCAAACCGTACACAGCTCACTTAATGGACTTTCCCCACAGGATAGGTTTTTTAATGAATCTTATCTTATAAAAAGGCTTCCAGAAGAACAACTGGACACTTCATTTCTCCTTGAGTATGAAAGACGTGTATCTGCTGACAATGTAGTGCTGATTGATGAAGTTGAATACGAAGTTCCTTATCGGTATTCAAAGCAGAAGGTAACCCTTAGATATTCACCTGATCTTAGTAAAATATATATTGTTGATAAATATTCGGGTGCACTTACTGCAATAAAATTATTAAATAAGCAAGAAAACTCACTTATTAAGAGAGAGAAAGTAAAACTTACAGGAGGAGATGAATAATGGATTATATTAGCAGATATGGGCTTGATTTTAATCCTTTTATTAAAAATACTCATGATATTATTATTGAAACATCTGAATATCGTGAAATAATATATAGGCTTAACTTCTTGTTGAATAACAAAGGCTTTGGAGTAATAACTGGTGGCCCTGGGCGAGGTAAAACAACAGTGGTAAGGAACTGGGTTAAAACTCTTAACACTTCATTATACAAGGTTATATATACTTCACTTTCAACACTTACTGTTAGTGAATTCTATAAACATCTTGCAGTAAATCTTGATCTTGAGCCTGCCCATAAGAAAAGTGACAACTTTAAGAACATACAGAGTGAAATAAACAGGTATTATATTGAAAAGCGAATAACCCCAGTAATAATAATCGATGAAGCCAACTATATAAACAACGGCATACTTAATGACCTTAAGATGCTATTTAATTTTGACATGGACTCGAAAGACCGTGCTGTAGTACTATTCGTAGGATTGCCTCAATTTAATAACGCACTCAGACTTGTTGCTAACGAACCATTACGTCAAAGAATTACTATGAATTATAACCTTGAGAGTCTTTCTAAAGATGAAGCTTTGGAATACCTAAAGGGAAAAATGAGCGGTGCCAAATGTACTATGGAGGTATTTAATCCTAATGCACTTGAATCTATTATTAACGCTTCAAATGGAATTCCAAGACTAATAAATAAGATTTGTAATTCGAGTTTAATTATCGGAAATAGTAAGAATGCAAATATAATAGATGCTGATATTGTTATGCTTGCAGTGAATGAAACTGAATTAGGTTAAAAATATATCCACGAGTATCTTATGATGTTCGTGGATATATTTTATTATAAATATTAGCATTATTTATAATGACGATAGTCCATCAATAGCACTGACTATTTTGAAGAATTGAGGGATATATAACTTTGAATAAAGTGAGGATACAAGCATCATTTAATTTGACGTTCAACACTTTAGCAGTTTTAAAGCCATTTTATATTCTACTTCTTTCGCTGTTTGCTCTTTTGTCATCGCCATCCCTCCATTCATGTAAATTTTATTATTATTTATGTAAGTATTTTTCTTTTTCTTAATATCACAAAAATAGGGACCGCTATGTTTAAATAAAAACTTATAAATAAGCTCTCGTCTATTTAAAGCGATCCCCATTGCTTCTAATATTAAGATTTTGTGTTGTACTTAGACACTACCTTCCCCAACACACAAAGCCTTGCAAGCAAGACTTATAGGGCGATTACATAAACTGCAACTGGTTGTAACTGC
>JAVERT010000075.1:0-3517 GCA_034006985.1 Gudongella sp. | reverse complement strand
GTCCGTCCATTCCACCGCGGAGGCGGAGGAGGCCGTCAGACTGGGCGCCGACTATCTTATCGCGGGGCCGGTCTTCCCCACCTCCTGCAAGCCGGGCAGGGAGCCCGAGGGGATCGGATTCCTCGGCCGGGTGGTGTCGGAGACGGACATACCGGTGTACGCCATAGGCGGCATCGGCGTCCACAACATCCGGCTGGTCGCCAGGGCCGGGGCCGCCGGCGCGTGCATCAGATCGGGTTTCATGACGGAGGACGACCCCGGGTCGCTCGTGAAGCGGCTCAGGAGAGCGGCCGGGTCGGGACGCCCGGGCCGTGATTGAACCCCGCGGACGCCTGCAGGGAGGACATGCCGCCCCTTCCCGTCTCACCTGCCGTGCCTGCGCCATTGAGCCCGGATCTCCCTTCCGGATCGCGCGTATACCATTAGAATCATACAAGGGTAAGGGGTTGTACAAACTCCATGCAGCCGTGGATGTGGATACCAACGAGATACTGGCTTATGTCATAACCGAGCCGTATTACGGAGATTCGAACGCTTTCGAAATGCTCATGGGCCTTGTTCTGAAGGACGGTCACGACGAGGAGAAGGTATTGGCGGATGCGGCGTACGATAACAAGCGGTTCTGGAACGATATGAAGGAAAAGAACATAGAATTCATTGCCAATATCCGCGGGTCGCTGGATTCTAAGAAACGCAATTCCGGTATCGGAAAGTTCAAAGGATGCAACGTTCGCGGGAAGCACATATTACGTATTACATCCGATTTCAATACCTGCAATCTCTTCCGATGAGCCTGTTGATGGATTCGGTGAGGTAATCTTTGAGCTCGGGATCCATGATGTAAAGGTAACATCCTTTCTGTCCCCTGGTCATCAAGACCTTGTAGGTATTGCGGATGATCCTGTCGATCTGAGGTACATCTTCCTCGAAGACCTTCTTCTGATGGGGTCTCCTGAACTCCCCTGCCTTTTCAGGATGTTGTGTGTAATCGGTTAGGATCTCACCGTCACGATAGATGAAATCGGTTCCGATGATGAGCCCTGCGTATTCGAATTCCATCCCCTGGGAAGTATGTATACAGCCTACCTCATCTATCGATCTGGGATTGGTTGCAAAATCATTGGATTTGTTCCATAGTGCCTTGAATTCCCCGATCTCGATGTCGATAGTGGTCTTATCTCCACGGGATTTCCAATCGAATACGTCTCCGCTGAGCAGTCTCGAAGGCTGCTTATATGAATTGTTCTTCTCGATGATGGCATCCCTCATCTTACAGAGGTCATCGTATACGCGGATGTCATAGTCGACCTTCTCACCGGAAGGCTCGAACGGTTTGTTGTAGAGAATGGATTGCAACCATGCGATGTACTCGTCGCTCCCATTGCAGCGGAACTGCGACCTTAGAACGTATTTGGGATCGGAATGGAAATCTGCGTCTTCTAACTCGGCAGCCTCTTTGATATGCTCGATGGTTCCGTAGTCCTTGATGTCGATATTCTGGGTCTCATCGATGAAGAACACAGAGACCTTCGCGGCATGGATGATCTCTCTGATCTGATTCTCTCCGCGGAACATGAATGATTGTTTCGTTTTCTGAGTAAGGCGGTGTGCTTCATCCACAATTAAAGCATCGTATTTGTTCAGTTCATCGTTCATGAAGTCCCCGGAACCTTTGAACAGGGTTCTGAGGAAGGAATACTGAGGGATGTTCCTGGTCAATTTCTTGAGATAGGCAGCCTTGACATAGCTGCTTTTGGCCACATAGTATGAAGTCTTCCCCTTCTCTCTGATAAGGTTCGCCATCAGATTGATCGCGATGACACTCTTTCCGGTCCCGGCACCTCCCCTGACCACGAACACCTGTTTCTTGCGGTCTGAGTTTCTGAAGGATGAATAAACTTCACGGTAGAGGTTGGAGAAAACAATACGCTGCTCGTCGATCAGATCGTACTCCCTTTCACCATTCAGGAGACTTCCTAAACAATCGGAAAGCATCTTTGAAGGGCGGAGCCTTCCGTTCTCGACCTCGAATAGGATGTTTTTCTTCGATTTCTTCGAGATGAACTTGGAAATATATTCTGCAAAATCCGTGAACTGATCGGAGATGAAAGGCTGTGCGCGGGAGATTCCTTCGGCATAGATCGGGTCGAAAAGCTCTTCGGCATATTCGCGTTTGTATTCATGAAGGAAAGTGCAGGTCTCGACGTCGAGGCCGGAATTCTCCACATACTCGTTGAAATTCGATATGGTTGCACCGTAGGAGTAAGCCTGCCATGATGGGTGGACCTTCCCTTCGTTGCTGACGAGAACGATGTCTGGCATATCGGTATGGGTGACCCTGTCCCACTGTTTCAGTTCGCAGATCACTAAGTGATCGGTACCGGAATCATCCGAACCTGCGATCATGAAGTCGATGCGCCTGTTGGTCAGAGGTATTCGGTATTCGAGGGCAACCTCGACGTCCGAGGGGATGTGGCTTCTCGATAGAGAAGTGTATACTGCTCTGAGGGAACGCTTGTAGGAGTTCTGTTCGGATTCCCCAACCTTGATGGGAAGGCGTGAAGTGATCTCTTCGGCGATCCTGTTGAATGCTACGTCGTCGCTGAACTCATCAAAGGTCTTCCTGTAAACAATCATGTGATCACTGACCGGGCCTGTTGTTCCGGAGTGCGAACATTACTTCGCACTTCTCCCTCACGAGGTCGCTGTTCGTCCTGTAGCACTCGGTGCAGGCAGGTCTCTCTGCGCTTACAGTGCAGGGCTTGCCGCAGATGTAGCAGTGACCTTCTTTCTCGACGTACTTGGTGTTGCAGTACTGTTTCCAGGACTCGAAGCAGCGGCCGCAGTATACGAACTCATGATATGACGGGGTGACACTTCCGCAGCGGATGCAATGACGCAACCGTGTCTCACGTTTCGGAGCATCTTGCACTTCTTCTTTTAAGAGCTCTCCGACGACTTCCGACACTGGTACGAAAATTGCATCCTTGTGTATGAGCCCCTGAAGCGGTTTTTCGAGATCCTCAAGGTTCCACTTCCCATATTGTTTCACGGCAGCATTTATAATACGGATTGATTGTAAAATGAGTTCTTTGTATTCGTTCTTTCGATCTTTCATCCGAACCAATACGCCGAGCTCATGATTATTGACCTGAGAGTATTCGTAGAGGTTCATAGAGGATAGGACGGCGGCTTCCTCGTTCAGGATAAGCTTTGCATGCAGGTTTTTCAGAAAACCGATGTTACAGTAAGGAAGTGCTTTCAGCCACTCGTACGTATCCTTGTCCATCTCATTCTTTCCATAGATTACGGTAAGTTTTACACTACGGTTCACAGCTGATTCGATGGATCTGCGGAGCTTATCGTTGATTTTTAGAAACGGACTTATGATCACAAGTTGTTTTTTGGAGCATTCACAAACCTCTGTGATCTCCTTGTTGATCATATACGTATCCAGGACCTCTACCATGAGTATACTGAATATTGGAAGTTGTTTATCACTTTTGGCCAGATTCCC
>JAVERT010000074.1:0-3539 GCA_034006985.1 Gudongella sp. | reverse complement strand
CCGCTGGTCTTTGCGACCGGCGTTCCGCTGTATCCGTCCAGCACCTTCACGGTGAAGGAGTGGGCGCCCACGTCGAGGTACACAGGTCCGGAGACCAGGCTGCCGTCGACGTAGTATTCGACGCCCTCGGCGTACTGGAAGGTGACCTGGAAGGTCGCGACCACCAGGAACCCGTAGGCCTCGGAGACGCTGCCGAAGTACGCAGGGTTGTTGGCGCTGAATATCTCGGTCTGGTCGGGGTTCTTGTACCATCCGACGAAGGAGTATCCGTCGATCTCGGGGACCATGAGGATCGCTTTCATGCCGGAGGCCGAGTATTCCGTCACGTAGACGTTGGCACCGAACACGAAGACGATCTTGGCGGCGCCGGAACCGATACCGCCCGCTGTGACCGCCGTGCCCGAGGAGGCGGATCCGAATGCAGCGTCCGCGTAGACCAGCACTATTCCCTCACCGGGGGTTATCACACCGCCGTTCACACCGTATATCGCCAGTGCGGTCGCGGAGAGGGATGTGGCAGGGGTTCCGAGGTAGGCGCTGGCGTTCTCACCCAGGAGGGTGAGGTCGAGCACGTACAGCTGCCCGCTCTCCATGGAGAACGCGGCGTCTTCGGACACCTGAAGCCACAGGGCTATGTTGCCTTCGGCGGCCATCAGCCCGTCGTCGAGGTATCCGCTGACTGCGATGCCCGCGGGGACCCCTTCGAAGTTGACCTCGTCGCCATATACGCCGAATCCGTCGTACTTCTCGTCGGCAGCGACTATCTGACCGTCGTATGTTCCGGACACGATGACATTGTTCTCGCCGTACTCGAACACCCCCAGGATTTCCGCGTTGGTGCCGAAGGTGGCCACACCGCAGTACAGGTCCATCACGACGTCGCCTATGAACGAGGATTCGCCCATGAACACGATTGCAGACAGTGTCTCGTTCTCGGAATCGCTCAGGAGGGTCACGTCAGCTACCAGAGAGGCCGTGACGGGCATGAAAGGATCGATATCTTCGATGATGTACGCTCCCACCAGCAGTCCGACGTCGGCCGGAACGGTTATGGTCACGAACTCGATGTCACCGAGGACGGACACGATGTACTGAAGGCCCGTGATGTTCATTGCATCCAGGAATGCATCGGCGAAACTGAACATCTCCTCCGCGGCCAGGGCGGACACTATGTCGGTGTAGACGTATGCCTCGAACAATCCGCCATCGCCCTTGTAGTAGAGGGCGGAGTTGATCACAGGCTCGCCGGATTCGAAGTCCAGGACCCCGCCGTATCCTATGGGGTCGACGGATTCTATGCTTCCGGACTCGACGGTTATTATACCTGCGTGGTTCGTGGTGTCGACTGCAGTGTAGTAGTTCTGTATGGTGCCTCCTGCGGCGCAGCCGACGGTGCCGCCGCTGACCAGGAAGGTCTCGCCGTTGGCAACGGTCTTTCCGGCGGCTATGTCCATCGTCCCAAGGACGGTGAAGGTGATGTCCGCCTTCCTGTTGATTATCGACAGGGTGTCACCTGTGTCGAACACGAAGGTGACGTCTTCAGCCAGGGTCACGTTCCTGGCCACGATGGCGTCCATCATGAGCTCTATGACGCTTCCGGAGGGGGCGTCGGACAGGGCCTTGTATATGCCCGCGTAGACGATCACCTCACCGGTCTCGTACCTGGTCTCGCTCTCGATCACGGTGCTGACCTCGGCATCCTCATCGACGATGAGGGATGCGTCCTTGGTCACCGTCACGGTGAATCCGTCGACGGTTGCTTCCGCGGGTATGATGCAGTCGACGTCCTCGCTGAGCTCGACGTTTCCTTTCAGGGTTATGGTGTTGTCAACGGCCTCGGGGATCATCCCGACGGCGTTGGCGAATGTGACGTAGTAGTAGGTTATCACGGGTTCGGTGGCGGTACCGGTCTGTATGGCGTACTCGACGGCTTCGAACACCCCTCCGACCTCCGCGTTGAGCTGGTTCAGACTCGATATGATGCCGTCACCCTCAACAGCCACGAAGTTCTCTATGGTCATCTCGGAGTCCTCTCCGTTGAGTACGACAGAACCGAGGACGAAGAGCTCCCCGCTGACAGTGAACGATGCCTCGTCGGCTATGGTTATCACGGCGCCCTCTTCCACAACAAATTCGGCTCCGGGCCCGACGATGAGATCGAGGTCCTTGGCTATCTGAAGAGACTCGGTAACCACGACAACGTCGTCGATGACCACTTCCTCGTTCCCCATCGCTGTGCCTTCGGGATCCTTTAGTCCGCCGGACTTCAGCGAACCCGCCATCCTGAGGTAGTCGTCCTCGTCTTCCACGTTGACGACGGTGACGTTGGACACTGCCTTTACATTGTAGAACTCGACAGAAGACACCCCGTTGGAGACGACGGCCGGTTCCAGGATGTACACATCGGGATCGTCCTCGATGACGGCACCCAGGGTTGCGCCAGCGGCCGCGGTGAAGACTCCCGTGTACCCGACCAGAATCAAATCCGCGGAGAATGCCGAGCCGGAGCTGACATGGACCTCGCCGGAGGATACCATGAGTCCCGCGAGGTTGCCCTTGGTCACGGTGACCTTCCCTGCGGTTTCCATCAACGCGATGACGTTCACTCCGCCTTTGATCACGAACTCGGTCGAGGAACCGAGTTCCAAGAACTCCGCGACCACGAACACGTCGGCGGTCGACTCCACCGTAACGGTGCCCTGGGAGAGGACGGTGACGTTCCATATCACGTAATCGTCGGCGAGGGCGGATAATGTCGGTCCCTCGGTTATCTCGGCGAATAACGCAACGTACTCCTTGCTCTTGAGGTCCGCCACGCTGACGGTCGTCTTCGATCCTTCCGCTGTGATCTCGATCTTGCCGTTCTCGGCCAGCTGGAGCATGTCGTCACCCGTCGTTATGACGAGCCCCGCACCCTCCTTCAGGATCAACGTACCGTATACAGTGAACGTGCAGTCGATTCCTGCGGCCCCGATGGTTATCGTGATCTCGGCGGGCACCGTCAGCGTCTTACCTGCATCTATCTGCACGTTGCCGGCGTATACCGCGTCCGCGGAGAGAGTCCCGCTTACATGCTGTATGTCCACGGCGCTCACCTCCGTATCGTTCTCATACAACGTCGACGCGGATGCTATGCACACGAGTGCTAGCATGGCGACGAACAGGGCGGCAAGCATCTTCTTGCCGCCCTTCACATTCTTGATACTCAATTTCATATCAGAAACCTCTTTTGTTCCTTGCTAAGCCCTGAGGGATGCTTTCCGGAACCATGAATAAAATCGGATTCCGGCGGGTCCCTCCGGGGTACAGCCCGCAGAGAGGCGGACATGGCCGAGAAAGAAAGAGAGCGGTAACGGTAGGACGGAACAGAAGAACGGCCGGGACGCCAGGTCCCTTCGAACCCATCCTTCGATACGGATCCCCGACGTTCCCCATCCTTGCCTGCCATGCCTCACCTCTTAGCCTGGGCTGTAGGGAATGGCCTGCAGAGGTCCATACCCTACTGTCTACGAGAAATGTGTATTAAAAAGGAGATGGTA
>JAVERT010000030.1:0-24300 GCA_034006985.1 Gudongella sp. | reverse complement strand
CATCTAAGTCTTTTTTCTTTTCAAATGTTGTTCCATAAATTCTTTGAAGCATTTTATTTTTTTCATCGCCACGCCAATATGCGCCTGCAATACTCATAAGCTTTATAGCTTTAACTTTTTTAGTATCGTAAAGATGAGGCCCTGCACACAGGTCTGTAAATTCACCAAGAGTGTAAAATGATATTATTTCATCTTCAGGGAGCTTTTCAATTAAGTCTACCTTGTAAATTTCGTCTTTTTCTTTAAAATAATCGATAGCTTTGTCTCTTGGCATCTCAAATCTTTCAAGTTTATATCCTTCTTTAACAATTTTTTTCATCTCTAGTTCTATTGCTTCTAAATCTTCAGGTGTAAATCTATGCTCAGTATCGAAATCATAATAAAAACCATTATCTATTGCTGGTCCTATTGCAAATTTTACCCCAGGAAATAGATTCTGAACTGCCAGCGCCATAATATGAGAAGAAGTATGCCAGAATATTTTTTTACCCTCTGGATCCTCAAATTTAACTACTCTAAAATCAGCATCCTCATTAATACTCTCTTGCATTCCCATAATTTTACTATTCACAACTGCACCCATTGCAACTCTTGCTAGTCCTTCTGAGATATCTGTAGTTACATCGTATACCTTTACTCCTTGTTCATACTCTTTCTTCGAGCCATCTGGTAATGTAATCTTTATCATATCTATTCCTCCTCGTATAAAATAAAAAAAATCCTCCATCCCTACATTTCTGTAGGGACGAAAGACCGTGGTTCCACCCTAATTTATTCTTATTTGAAATAACGCTTTTAGCGAAAACCTTTTTAGGTTCAGCTCCGGGGTGGTCTTGTTCTATCTTCTGTTTAGAAAACTTTCAGCTTTTGTTTTCCTCTCTTAAAACTTCAAATAGCTACTCTTCCCATCATTGCTTTAATATTAATAATACATAAATTTTAACAATTATTCTACCAAATGTCAAGTATAACTCTCTTTTACACTTAATAGTTATTAAGCTGCATAATAAGTTCTTTGTAATCACAAGCTTTCTGTTTACCCGTTATCATATCTCTAAGTGTATATACATCACTATTTTTTTCTTCTTCACCTATAACTATAACAAATGGTATTCCCAATTTGTCTGCATAACTAAATTTTTTCCCTAATTTTGTTTCTTCGAGGTAAACCTGAGTAAAAATCCCTTCATTTCGAAGCTTTGATGACAATTCAATCCCCTCATCAAAATATCCTTCCATAGGTATCACCAACACTCGCGTTAATGAGTTATCAATTGTTTTAATAATTCCAGCTTCCATCAATTGATAAAACAATCTTGTTAAACCTATAGATATCCCTACTCCTGGAAGTTTTTGATTTGTGTAATACTCAGCTAAATTATCATATCTACCGCCAGAACAAACACTGCCTATTGTTGGATAATCATCGAGATATGTTTCATAAACTGTACCCGTATAATAATCTAATCCTCTAGCTATGGTTAAATCAAGTTTAAAGTTCTCTTCTGGAACCCCAAAAAGCCTTAAGTATTCTAAAACTATGCCTAACTCATCAGAACCTTCTATAAATAGCTCGTTATTTATATCCAGAGATTTAAGCCTTTGCATTACTGCATCATTTGTTCCATCTATGCTGATAAAGCTTAAAATACTATCTATTTGAGTGATACTAAAACCACTTTCCACTAATTCTTCTTTAACTTTATCTCTTCCAATTTTTTCTATTTTATCCACTACTCTAAGCACAGCATAAACATCTTCTATTCCAAGTGAGTTGAAAAACCCTGATAGAATTTTTCTATTGTTTATTCTTATAGTAAATTTATCAAAACCTAAGTCTTTAAAAGTTGAATATATTACACTCGGAATCTCTGCATCATTAATAATACTCAAACTGTTGTTTCCTATAACATCTATATCTGCTTGATAAAACTCTCTAAACCTTCCTTTTTGATTCCTCTCGCCCCTATAAACCTTGCCTATATGGTATCTTCTATAAGGGAAATTAAGTTCTGAGTAATGCTGAGCTACGTATCTTGCAAGCGGAACTGTAAGGTCAAATCTAAGTGACATATCCTGACTACCCTTTACAACTTTATATATTTGTTTTTCTGTTTCACCGCCACCTTTAGCTAATAAAACTTCTGATTTTTCAATTAATGGAGTATCAATAGGCAAAAAACCAAATTTTTCGTAGTTCTTTCTTATAATATCCATCATCTTATTAAATAAAATTTGATCAGTAGGATTTAATTCCATAAATCCAGGTAATATTGATGGTTTAACTATATTATTTGACATTGTTCTCCTCCTTCTATTTTATAAACTTATATATTTTTACAATTATATTTATAACAATACATTATATCGAAAAGAAAAACATAGTCCCTAAATCTATAACCGAATTCTTTGATAATTCTATAATTTGGATTCCTTTATTCTTAATAAAAGCTTCTATATTTGCTCTATCTGGATGTTTGGACAAAGAACCAGTGAATACCATCTCTTTAGAAGAAATGTGTCCACTTGAGCCTCCTATAAAGCCGTATTCATATCCTGGCAATTCGACTCGACCTTTCTCTATCAATAATATATCATATCCTACCTCAGTAAGTTTTTCTGCAATTTTTATATCAGATGTTATAGCACTATGATTGTCTACTAATGCGATAGAACATTTTGAATATCCTTGTGATACAGCAATTAAGTTTAAGCCTATTTTTTCATAATAAGTCATTATTGTTTGATCTGTATATCCGTTTTTATGTACAAAGTGGTCTCCTATCCTAAAAACATTGTACTTTATATCATCAGGATACTTCATTCCTAATTCATTTTCACCTTTTATAATCTCTAATCCATAAGGCTCTAGTTTTTCTCTATAATAATCAAAAACTTCAGGCGCAACTACAAGAGTATTTACTGCTATGGGATGAAGGATTAGATCGGGATGAAAAGCTATTTCAGATAGTACGGAATCTACTCTTATAGTTTTTATAACTTCTATTCCTTTATTGTTTAGATTTTTTATTATTTCATCACTAGCTTCTCCACTTATTAAAGCTAAATTGGCTTTTTTTTGCGGAATAAATGGATTTTGCATACTCTCTCCTTTTTATAAAATATTCACATAAATATACCTTTTAAGCAATTTTGATAAATAAAAAAAGCCACGAATGGCTTATTTACTATGGAGGCGACACCCAGATTTGAACTGGGGGTGAAGGTGTTGCAGACCTCTGCCTTACCACTTGGCTATGTCGCCTTGTAAATGGCTTTACTAGCCACTTCTCAAGATCGAAAATCTAATAAATTAAATTCTCGAAACCTCTTAACTAAAACTGAAGCGAAAGGTTTTATTACCTGTTACATATTTTATGTTACAGAGATTAAAATGTCAACCCTATTTAATTAATTCTTATATATTCCATAGCTCAACTTATGGTTTGAATCCCTCATACATAACATTGTTATCATAATGTAATCAAAATAATATACATATTAATTATTATTCACTATCCACTAGCTGCAACGATTTCAACTCTTTCAATACTCTTATTCCAATAAAAAGTGTGATTATAAAAGATAAAATATCAGATATTGGCTGACTTAGCTGAACACCCAAAAGCCCAATTATATGTGGCAATATCAAAATGGCTGGTATAAAGAACATACCCTGGCGTGCAACTGCTACAATAGAAGCTTCCTTAGATTTTCCAATGGTCTGCAACAACATATTCATCATTATAACCCAAGCTGAAAGTGGTAAAGTTAAAAATTGAAATCTAATAGCTTTGGTACCTATTAAAATTACTTCTAAGTCTTCTTTCCTAAATATTGATATAATTTTCGAAGAAATAATAAATCCTACTGATGATATACATATTAAACCAATTACAGATACCTTTAAACTAAACCAGAATGCATTCATAACTCGGTCATACAATTTAGCTCCATAATTAAATCCACACACTGGTTGGAATCCTTGTCCAAATCCAAGCATAACGGATATTGAAAAATGTATAACTCTCCCTACTATTGACATTGCTGCAATTGCTGCATCACCATAAACACCTGCACTAAAGTTCAGAAAAATTAATGCAATGCTAGCAAGAAATTGTCGATAAAATGAAGGTAACCCTCCTCTAAGAATTTCTCTATACAAGTCCCATTTTGGGGTAAAGTTTTTAAAACTAATTCTAATGTTTCCACCTTTGCTAGAATTGTAAAATAATATACAAAAACTAATAAATTGGCTGATTACAGTAGCTAGTGCAGCTCCACTTGTCCCCATATTAAGCTTAAATATAAATATAGGATCCAATATAATATTTAAAATCCCTCCAGTCCCAATTCCTAGCATTGCATAAAAAGCGCTACCTTGAAAACGTAATGTCCCATTTAGCACAAAAGAAGCAGTCATAAATGGTATTCCAAATAAAATGTATTTAATATAGTCTTTTGCATATGGTGCGATTGTCTCGGTAGCACCCAAGGCATATACTAAAGGATTTAAAAAAATCAAGCCCATCACTGCAATCACAATTCCTAAAAGCAGTGCAGTAAAAAAGCCTGTGGCTATTACTTTCGATGAATAATCTCTATTTTTATTACCAAGCAACCTAGATATGTAATTTCCCGACCCCATGCCAAGTGTAAATCCAATTGCCTGTATTATTACCATCAATGAAAAAGCAATGCCTACTGACGCTGAAGCACTGGTAGAAATTTGGCTAACAAAATATGTATCTGCCATATTGTAAATTGATGTAATCAACATGCTGATTATAGTTGGTATAGCTAAAGAAAAAATAAGCCTCTCTACTGGTGTTTCAGTCATTTTTTTGAATTGTTCATCTGCTGTCATTTGTTTCTTCATAGAACAAGCTCTTCTTTCACTTAGATTGTGTAAAGCAAAATCAATCTTATATTCTTATTATGAGAATAGTTTTTGATAAATTTAAGGGTTAAATTGTCTTATTAGTGCTCTTAGTTGGCATAAAAATACCCCCTTAGCTTTTTGGTTAATAATTAACCTTTTACGCTTTTAGGAGTTTAACTTCTCAAAACAAACAAACTGCTTTAAGTCTGAATTAATATTTCCAGTTGGTGCAAATTTCTGCCATAGTGCTTAACTTTGTAGCCTTATAAACTTATATGGAGCGGAAGACGAGATTCGAACTCGCGACCCTCGCCTTGGCAAGGCGATGCTCTACCACTGAGCTACTCCCGCAAAATAAAATATATGTAACTATTGTGGTGCCCAGAGCCGGAATCGAACCAGCGACACGTGGATTTTCAGTCCACTGCTCTACCGACTGAGCTATCTGGGCCAATTTTTCCCCTCTTAGGGGCAATTGCCACAATAGCAAGTATATATTATTAATCTTTAATTGTCAATAATATTTTCTCTAATTCTTCTCTTGAAAAGTGATAATCTGTATTGCAAAAATGGCATTTTACTTCACTCTTACCATCTTCTTCAATTATGTCTGTAATTTCTTTTTCGCCTAAACTTATTAGAATTTTTTCTACTTTTTCTCGTGAGCAATCGCAGTAATATTCTAGTTCTAACTTATCTGTTATTTCCATTTCAAAATCTGATAATATTTCTTTCATAATTTCTTCGGGTGAATACCCATCGTCAATAAGTGTTGAAAGTGGTTTTGCCTTAGCCAAAGATTCCTCAATTTTGGTTATATCCTCATCCAAAATATCTGGTAGTGTTTGAATAATAAATCCCCCTGCAGCTTTTACACTAAGATCCTTTTCAACTAAAACTCCCAAACCAACTGCCGTTGGAATTTGTTCTGATTGCAAATAAAAATTTGCTATATCATCACCTATTTCTCCAGTTACCAAACTTGTCTGACCAACATATGGTTCTTTTAAACCTAAATCCATTATAGCTGTTACTGTTCCTGTTTTCCCAACTAAGCTACCCACATCCAACTTACCCTCATCTGTGGATGGAAGGTCTGCATTAGGATTGTCTACTATTCCTTTAACCCTACCCTTATTATTTGCAACTACAAGTATATTACCAATAGGCCCATCTCCAGAAATTTTCAATGTCAATAAATCATTATCATTTTTAAACCCCGAACCCATTATAGCTCCAATGGTCAACACTCTACCAAAAGCAGCTGTTGCTGTTGCTGATGTATTATGAATTTTCCGAGCTGCTTCTACTGTCTGCGTTGTCTTAGCAAAAAAAACTCTTAACTTTAAATCTTTGTCTACACCTTTTATTAAATAATCCCCCATATTTTCCTCCTTATTTTATAGCAACAAAATTTACTCTCTCAGTTTTTTCTGTTATTTCTTCAAATTCAAAAGCATTTGTAAACTCAATATGTTTAAAACCAACGCTTTCTAACATACTGTGAATTTCTTCCACTGAATATGCCCTTTGTTTGTGCATTTCATCAAATCTTTTATATATTATTCCATCTGTAGAAGTGAAAAATGTTAAATAGTACTCTCCAATATTGGTTATTAGATTGTATCTATTATCCCAAGTATAAAATACTGACTCTCTGTCTTCTATGAAAGTGTTGTTTCCTAACACTGTTTGAATTTTGTATTTGGAATTTATATCAAATATAAAAACCCCTCCAGAATTTAAATGATTATAAACATTGCTAAATGTTTTTATTAAATCTTCTTTATCCAATATATAGTTGATACTATCGCAAATAGATATTGCTACATCATAGCTTGTGTTTATATTAAAGTTTGTCATATCCATATGAAACAATCTTAGGTTCTTAAACTTAGATAACTTTTGTTGAGCCTGAGTAAGCATATCATTAGATAGATCAAATGCATCTACCTTATAACCTCTCTTCAAAAGTTCTATGGTCATATTGCCAGTTCCACAAGCAAGTTCTAAAATTTTATTAGTTTCTATATTATTTCTATTTAGTATTTCAACAATATATTCCGCCCAATTAGAGTAGTCAAAATCATCCATTAACTTATCATAAATATTTGCAAATTGTACATAATTATCCATTTTAAATACCTCTTTATACTTAAATTATTGTTTAATCAATAAAAGAAATAAATCCAATTAGAGTATATAAATATACCAGCTATTATTACAATCGGACTCCACATAATTCTTTCATTTATTTCAATGGTTTCCTCAAATGAAACTATTTCATCTTTCATTAAATCTAAATCTTCATTTTCCTCTAAAATATCAAGCTCTTCGCTTTTAGTTACAGGTAAATTCTTTAATAAAATATATAAACCGATAAATGAAAACAGTGCAAGACTAGCAAGAATAACAGCAGTTAGAACCATCTGAATACTATTGTCAATTAAAGGTACATCTTTTGTCAATAATTCTAAGTTCTTTGTTAATTTTAAAAGCAAATATCCTATTGTCATAGCAAATCCATTGTTTAGAATATGTCCTAGTATAGACCCATATAAGCTATTTGTTTTAATAAGTATTATTCCTAATACAATTCCTAAAAATATTGGTCCCAAAAGATTTAGAAGATTAAAATGAAATATTCCAAATAATATTGATGTAATTATTAATCCTTTTTTTTCTCCAAATTTAGAATATGCATTTTGCAAGGTTCCTCTAAACATAACTTCTTCGCATATTCCGGGGGTAATAGCTACCACAAATAAACCAAGAATATAGTCCGTGAAATTATCAGGTATAGGAACCCCTATTGGCATAGCTTCACTTATTGAAGTTACCATAGCTAGCATTATAAAGTTTAAAAACACTGCAACTGGATAAGCAAATAGCATAATGAAAAATATAAATATCATCTGCTTTAAACTCAATCGATTAAGTTTTAATACTTTCTTTAGTGAAAACTTCTTGAATTTTAGAAAAGCAATATTGGGAAGTAGAATAAGTAAGTACTCAGTAATAAGTATTCCACTATACAAATTATATCTTTGTGCACTTGCTCCTACCACTAAGAGTAATATTCCTACTATTAAAAAAAGTATATTAACATTATTTACAGTTGGTAATTCACGTCTTATCAAGTTAACACTTCCCTCTTGTCAGAAGTTAATTCATTAAATTCACCTACAACCATATTGTGTAGGTGAACATGTTTTATTCGAATGTGAAAATATAGGGGGTATTTCTATAATAATTCCCGTAATTTAATCCGTAGCCTACTATAAAAACATCTGGAATTTCATAACCTACATAATCTGGTATAATCTCAATTTGCCTTCTACTTGGCTTGTCTAACATAACACATACTTTAATTGAGCTAGGATTTTTTTTCTCCAAATGCTCTATAACTTTAGATAAAGTATGACCAGTATCAATTATATCATCTACGATTAAAACATCCTTTCCTTCAATATCTCCTCTTACATCTTGAAGAATCTTGACCTCCCCAGAAGAGAATTCATTGTTACCATAACTTGCAGTTGTCATAAACTCTACTTCAAGTGGTATATCCATTTCCCTTGTTAAATCTGCAGTAAATACAAAACTCCCCTTTAACAAAGAAATAACTACCAGATCTTTTCCGCTATAAAATCCTCCAAGCTCAATTCCCATTTCTTTAACTCTCTTTTGGATCATTTCTCTAGAATAAAGAATTTTTTCTTTTTTATTTTCGATCAAATTATTCTCTCCTCTCACGATTATATTTATTTTTTAAAATTTCTTTTATTTCTTTCAATTCTTTAAGTATCAAATTTAAACTCAATTGAATACTTATAACAATTATAAATAAAATGATACCAATAACCCATTCAATATGCATAAGGACCATCCTTTTTCCTAAATATATAAACTCTTACTATAAAATATTTTATACCCTTATAATTCCATAAAATACCATAGCTTTTAATTAAACTAAAAAATACGGACAAACCTACTATTATTTATAGTAGGTTTATTATTGTTCTTACTTCTCCTATCAAATACAAAGAACCACAAAAAACTATCATATCCTCAGAGTTTGAAAGTTCAAAAGTCTTTAAAATTGCTCGTTTTATATCTTTTTCAATATGCACATTTCTATTATGCTTAGAAACCTCATTTGCCAAAATATTTGCATCCAGCTTTCTAGGCATATTTACTTCAGTCGCTACAACCTCATCAGCAAGTAATGATATTTTTTCTATCATATGACTAAAATCTTTATCCTTTAATACTGCTACACCTAAGATCAATCTTTTATATGGAAAAAGTTTAATAGCCTCGACTAACTGTGTAATTCCTTGTAGATTATGTGCACCATCAATAAGAAAAATCGGATTTTTCTTAATTACTTCAAGTCTGCCTTTCCACTTAGTCTTTAATAATCCTTCTTTAAGTTCTTTTTCAGATATGTTTAATACTCCAAGTTTCTCTAATTCAATAATAGTTGTAATTGCAGTAACTGCATTGTATATTTGATACTTGCCAATCATGGATATTTTAATATTTTCAAAATCAAATTGATTTATTTTAAAATTAAAAACACTTTCAAGATATGTCTGGCTAGTAATATCTATTCCATCCATTGGAACTTTTACCACTCTAGCATTTTTTTCTTCTGCCACTTGCAAAATCCTAACTTCTGCTTCAGAATTTTGTGGATATAATATTACCAATCCATTTTCTTTTATAATTCCAGCTTTTTGATAAGCGATTTCAGAAAGAGTATTCCCTAATATTTCAGTGTGATCATAGTCAATAGTAGTTATAACTGATGCCAACGAAGTTTGTATTATATTTGTAGAGTCATATCTACCACCTAGCCCAACCTCTAATACAACATAGTCTACATCTTGTTCTCTAAAATAAACAAAAGCTATTGCAGTAACTATTTCAAATGTAGTGGGATGTTCAATTCCATTCTCTACCATTTTATCCGAAGCCATTTTTACCAGTTCTGTTATCTTGGCTAAATCCTCTTTTGGAATATCCAAATTATTAATTTGTATCCTCTCTGTAAAGCTTTCAAGATAAGGCGAAGTATAGAGTCCCACTCTATACCCCGCTGTTCTTAACATTTGAGCAATATAAGCTGATGTAGAGCCTTTCCCATTTGTACCAGCAACGTGGATGCACTTTAAATTTTTATGTGGGTTTTCTAAATAACCCAAAAGTGTTCCAATGGAATCTAACCCCAATCTTGAACCGTATTTATCTTTATCATTAATATAAGCAAGTGCCTCATTGTAGTTCATCAATATCCTCCTACTTGTTGAATCTTTCTAATCGTTCAAGGACTTTAGTTAACATTCCAGAATATTTTTCTCTCTTCTCTTTTTCTTCAGCCACTATGCTTTCAGGGGCCTTAGCTATAAATCCTTTATTAGCTAATTTAGAATCAACTCTAGATATTTCGTCTTCAAGTTTTGCTTTTTCTTTTTCGAGTCTTTCTATCTCTTTATCATAATCTATTAACTCCTTAAGTGGAAGATAAACTTCACATCCTTCGAGTACAACAGATATATTATCTTCGCCTATTTTACTCTTATCTTTTTCAAAAGATATTTCTTCTGCTCCAGCAAGTGTTATGAATTTACTCTTACCCTCTATTATAGTATCCTTCAAGCTATCATCTTCTACAACAAAAATAAATTTAGATTTTTTTGAAGGGGCTATGTTCATCTCTGCTCGAGCGTTTCTAATGCCCTTTATTGCTTTTTTTATAAATTCTATCTTCTTCTCATCTTTATCAAAAATAAATTCTTCATTTGTTAATGGCCACTGTTCAATTATCAATGGATTAGTTTTTTCAGGAAGATGTTGCCATATTTCTTCAGTTATAAATGGCATAAATGGATGTAATAATTTTAGTACATCTTTTAGAACTGTTACTAATACCTTTTGAGCTATTTCTTTAGATTCACCCTCAGCCCCATAAAGTCTAGTCTTAACCATTTCAATATACCAATCACAATAATCTTCCCAGATAAATTCAGATATTCTCTGGCCTGCTAACCCGATTTCATATTTATCCATATTAGCTTTAACTTCAGATTTCAACCTATTCAATCTTGTTAAAATCCACTTATCCTCTGTAAATAACTCTATATTTTCTACGGAATAATTTTCCATGTTTTCATCTAAATTCATTAACACAAATCTAGTGGCATTCCATAGTTTATTAGCAAAATTTCTACTCGCTTCTACTTTTTCGACATAGAATCTCATATCATTGCCCGGTGTAGTTCCCGTTATAAGCATAAATCTTAACGCATCAGCTCCAAATTCTTCAATAAGCTCTAATGGATCTATTCCATTTCCCAATGATTTGCTCATTTTTCTTCCCTGTGAATCTCTAACTAAGCCGGTTAAAAATACATCCTTAAACGGAAGTTCATCAAGTTGTTCAAGACTAGAAAATATCATTCTAATTACCCAAAAGAAAATAATATCATAACCTGTAACAAGAACATCAGTTGGGAAAAAATAATCTAAATCCTCTGTCTTATCAGGCCATCCAAGTGTTGAAAAAGGCCATAGTGCAGATGAAAACCACGTATCTAAAGTATCTGTCTCTTGTCTTATATTCTTGCTATTACATTTAGTACAGCTTGTAACCTCTCCTCTTGATACGATTACTTCTCCACAATCATCGCAATAGTATACTGGCAATCTATGTCCCCACCAAAGCTGTCTAGAAATACACCAATCTCTAATATTCTCAAGCCAATGAACATATACTTTTCCAAATCTTTCAGGAACAAAATTAATTTCTCCATTGTAATATGCTTCTAAGGCTGGCTTTGCCAATGGTTCCATCTTTACAAACCACTGCTTAGATATAATTGGTTCTATAACTGTTTTACATCTTTCACAGTGTCCTACAGCATTTTCATGATCTTTAATTTCGACTAAAAAACCATTTTTCTTTAATTCCTCAACTATGACTTTTCTAGCTTCGAATCTTTCAATGCCTTCAAATTCACCGCCATTTTCGTTGATATATCCATCTTCATTTAAAATTTTGCATTGTCCAAGATTATGTCTCTCCCCAACTTCAAAATCATTAGGGTCATGTGATGGAGTAATTTTAAGTGCACCAGTTCCAAATTCCATTTCAACATAGCTATCAGCAATAATTGGAATCTCTCTTCCCACTAGTGGTAATATTGCTATTTTCCCCACAATATCCTTATATCTTTCATCTTCTGGATGAACTGCTATTGCAAGATCCCCCAGTATAGTTTCAGGTCTAGTTGTTGCTATTGTAATGAACTCTTCGCTATCTTTTATAGGGTATCTAACACTATAAATATAACCATGACTATCTTCATGTTCTACTTCAGCATCTGAAATAGCTGTATGGCAACTAGGACACCAGTTTATTATTCTATCTCCCCTATAAACTAATCCTTTGTCATATAGGCGAACAAAAACTTCTTCAACTGCATTGCTAAGCATTTCATCTAAAGTAAATCTAACCCTTGACCAATCGCAAGATACGCCTAATTTTTTAAGTTGATTTTTAATAGTTCCACCATAAATATCTGTCCATTCCCAAGCTTCTTTTATAAAACCTTCTCTGCCTAATTCTTCTTTTGACCTACCTTCAGACCTTATTTTTTCTACAACTTTTGCCTCTGTAGATATACTAGCGTGATCTGTTCCGGGTAGCCAAAGTGCCTCATAGCCTTCCATTCTTTTCCATCTAATTAAGATATCTTGAATAGTGTTATTTAAAGCATGTCCCATATGAAGACTTCCCGTTACATTTGGTGGCGGCATCATTATGGTATAAGGTTTTTTTGTCTTATCAACTTTTGGTGTGAAATAACCATTTTCATTCCAAAATTCATAAAGCTTATCCTCAAATTCCTTTGGATCATAGGTCTTTGACAAGTTTTCCAACATTATGTTTCCTCCTCTAAAAATAAAAATAAAGCCCTCATCCTAAAACAAAGGACGAGGGCTCGCGGTACCACCTTAATTCTATGACTTAAGTCATAGCACTTAAATAGATATCGGTCTCCCGTCTTAGCTTACTTTTTTTCAGCTAAAATGCTCAAAAGCTACCTTCATTTGACCTAATTTACAAATCTTACAGCCATGGATTTGCTCTCTTTAAAATAAATCAAATTACTCCTCTTTCTCATAGCAAAATATATAATCAAAATTATAGCTTTATAGCTCATTTTTGTCAACTTCATTTTTTTTATCAATTAATAATTTTTTGAAAATGATTAAATAATTATAAAAAGCAACTAAATTCAAAAATAAAGTTAAAACAAGTAATAAATCAGAAATACTAAAATTGATTTTAAAAACTATTGTAAATATTGCAGCATATAATGACAAAGTTGCTATTTTCCCGTACTTATTTGATGGAATAACTAATTTCCCATGCTTTAAATACAATAATCCTCCACCTATCACCATAACAAGTTCTTTCAATATCATAGGTACTAATATCCAAAGTGGTACAAGACCTATAATTGTAAATGTTACAAGTACAGTAAAACTCATAAGCTTATCTGCAAATGGATCAAGCACTGCCCCTAGTTTACTTGTTAAATTATACTTTCTTGCAATATAACCATCTAAAACATCTGAAATCCCAGCAAGCATAAAGATTAATCCTGCTAAGAGAACACTATTTTCAGTTTTTCCAAAAAATATATAGAGATAAACAGGAACCAAAAAAATTCTAAATATGGTAATAATATTAGGTAGTGTCATAATAAATCCTCTCTTTGGATTAGACATATTAAATTTAAGAATTATATTATAATACTTTAGTTACCCTTAAATTTTTTAACTAATCTAAACCTACTAACTATCTAATTCTATCATCCAATCATATACCACTTATCTTTTAATAAACCCTACTTTTTTATATACTTTACTTAAAATTTTGCAGGCTTTTTCTTCAGCTTTTCTTGATCCTTTTTTATAAACTTCCTCAAGAAAATCCTTGTTATTTAAATAATTAGTATATCTATCTTGAAGTGGTTCAAGAGCTGTTATTACAACTTCAGCTAAATCCTTTTTAAACTCTCCGTAACCTCTATTTTCGTATCTATGAATTATTTCATCTACTCCTATACCCTCTAAAACCGAGTAAATATTTATAAGATTTTTTACTCCAGGTTGATCATCAGAATACAATATAGTTCCTTTGGAATCCGTTACAGCTTTTTTGATTTTTTTCACTATTTTATCTTTAGAGTCCTGCAATAAAATAAATGCGTTTTCGTCTGGATCCGATTTACTCATTTTAGTTTCAGGGTTTTGTAAACTCATAATCCTTGCCCCAAATTCTTTTATCATTGGCTCGGGTACTACAAAAGTATCACTGTATCGATTGTTAAATCTAATTGCAAGATCTCTTGCCAATTCAAGATGCTGTTTCTGATCGTTTCCAACAGGAACAAAATCTGCTCCATAAAGTAAAATATCTGCTGCCATTAATACAGGATATGTAAATAATCCTGCATTAAGATTTTCTTCTGATTTTTTGGATTTTTCTTTAAATTGTGTCATTCTATTTAGTTGCCCCATATAAGTAATAGTGCTTAAAACCCATGCAAGTTCAGCATGTGCTGAAACATGCGATTGAATAAACAATGTCGATTTATCAGGATCTATCCCACACGCTAGATAAAGTGCTAGTACAGCTAATGAATTTTTTCTTAAATCTTTTGGTACTTGAGGAACCGTTATAGCATGCATATCAACTATACAATAATAACACTCATACTCATCCTGTAATTCCCCAAAATTTCTTAATGCACCAATATAATTCCCCAATGTCAATGCACCGGATGGCTGGATACCACTAAAAACAACTTTTTTATCCAAAATAAACACCCCTTATAAAATATAATAAACCCTACATCTCTAATAAAGAGATGGAGGGTTATTCAAAATCTTATTTATTTCAACCTATCTCTATAGCCAATGTTTAGCTATTTTTCTTTATTAAAACTTATTTGTAATAAACATATTATACGATTAAAATGTCGCGTTGTAAAGTGTCTATATCCCCCACAAATTTGCAATCAAAGTATATAAATAAACCATTGGCGATTCTACTATTCTATTTTCAATTGATTTAAATAATTCATCCGCTTGTTTCTTATAATAATCTTCACCTAATATTACAGATAATTCTTTAAATCCAAGAATCGCCATAGCTCCTCCTGATGGTATCACTTCATCCTCAAATTCTATAAGTTCAAAAGGTAACTCATTCTCTTTAAGATCGCTTAATCCTAACTTATTGTTCTTGTCTTTTAACTTCAGTAAAATCCAATCTGCGAATTCTTTAGCATGGATTAAATACTTTTCTTCTTTTGTTGCTTTATATAGATTAATACTAGCCACTAATAAAAACGAATAATCCTCTAGTAAACCATTTTTATAGTTTTTTCCGTCAACAAACTCTGAGAATATCTGGCCCTCTATAATCAAATTTTTATTTACAAAATCATATGCCTTCTTAGCTTGATTGACATAAAATGGTCTTTCTAATACTGCCCCCGCATATGATAATGCCCAGATTGATAATCCATTTAAAGATGTCAATATTTTTTCATCTCTCAATGGATTAGCCCTTAATTCTCTGTAATCTAAAAGCATTTGATTTATACTATTTAAACTAGCTTTCTCCATCTCTGAAAGCTCTTCTATTCTATACCTCAGTATATTAGGCAATCTTTTCTTTTCTATATTATCTAAATCTAAACCGTGAAAATTATTATAAAGATTACCCAGAGTCTCCCCTAATAAATTCACTATTTCATTTGCACTAAATAAATAGTGATTTCCCTCTACTCCTTCTATATCCTCATTTAAAGCAGTATAAAAACCTCCTTCTTCACTCCTTAAATCTCTTATGATAAATTCAAGTATCTTTTCTGCAGTTTCTCTTAATTCCTTTGATTGAAGTACAGCGGAGGCCTTTAAATATACTATAGCTAATAGAGCATTGTCACTAAGCTTTTTTTTATAATGTGGTATTTTCCATTCCCTATCTGTTGAATAACTAAAAAATCCATATCCAATCTGATCAAATATCCCACCTCGACTCATTTGAACTAGGGTATTAACCAGCATATCCTTTGCAGATTGATCATTTTTATACAAATAATAGTTTAATAGGAATAAAAGATATTGTGGCATAGGAAACTTTGGTGGAAGCCCGAACCCACCATTTTCTCTATCAAATTTTCTATCTAAACTTGTTTTAATACTCTCTAATAACGATATATCAAAACCTCTTTTATTAATACTTTCATTTAACTTTTCTGTATAAGACTTTTCAAATTCACGCTTATTCATAGTATCAACCCTTTTTCTAAATTGCTAATCTATTTAGAGACTAATCTGTTCCAGTAAGGAATTAGCTGCTTCATAAGCTACTTCATCTACCATTATATCTGTTCTAAATGGCGAAGCACCCGAGATTATTCTCATATAACCACCAGAACCATAATTTTTTACAATAAATGGTATATCATTATCTTCAAGAATTGATGTAATCATACCAAGCTCTAATTCATTAGATATTGTTCTGAGTAGCACTAAATTTATTCTCTCAACCATTGTTATTATCCTCTTTTCTGTTTTTTGTTTTTATACCCTAATCTATAAATCAATACTCTCCAAACACTAATTAATTAAAATATCAGCAAATCTCTTAGCAGCTGGAGATAAAGCCACCCCAGAAAGTGTACAAACTCCTATACTTCTCTTTGGAATTTCCTCCATTGTTCTAACTTGAAATAGTTCATTTTTCTTAATTTGTTCATATGAATATTCTTTTACAACACAAGCAATCCCCAATCCTATTTTAGCAAATTCTAGTAAAAGATCATGTGACCCCAATTCAATTTCAGGAACTATATTTACCGCTTTCCCTATCAAGAAAGATTCCAAGTATTGCCTTGTTCTTGAACGTTTGTCTAGCATAATCAAAGGATAGTTCTCCAAGTCTTTAAAACTAATAGTTTTGTTTTTTAATTCTTTAAATTTATCGCCAGCTACGAAAATATCTTGAATTTCTTCTATGGGAGTAATTTGTAAGGACTTATCATATATCGGTAGATTACATACGCCTAAGTCTATTTCACCAGATTTAATCATTTGGACTAATTCGAGAGTAGTTTTATTAATGATTCTAAGTTTTATCTTGGGATAAATAGAATTAAATCTTTCAAGATAATCTATTAGATAATACCTTGAAATTGTATCACCTACTCCAATTCTCAGCTGTCCAATCAATAGATTTTTGCTATCAATAAGCCTCTGTTCTCCATTTTTTATCAGACTAATTCCAGCATGTGTATATTCATACAACAACTTACCTTCTGAAGTTAAATGTACTCCTTTTGATGTTCTCGTAAATAATCTGGTTCCTAAATCTGATTCTAATTGTGATATAGATTGACTTACTGCTGGTTGGCTAACAAAAAGTAATTTCGCAGCTATAGTAAAATTTTGAGTTTTAGCAACTTCATTAAAAACAGAGTAAAGGTCAAGCTTAATCATGCATAATCTCTCCTTATGTCTAGTATATGTTATATTTATTTTAATTATATCATACAATGAACTATAATAGAGCCATAGAGTTTATTACTCAACTAAAAGGAGAGATTTAAAATGGTTCGAATGGTTGGTACTGTTGTAAGAGGACTTAGAGCACCTATCTTTAAAGAAGGCGATGATGTCGTCGAAATTGCTGTTGATACTCTGCTTAAAGCTGCAGAATCCGAAGGCTTTAATATATGCGACAATGATGTTTTGACAATTACTGAATCAGTAGTTGCAAGGACACAAGGAAACTATGCTAGTATTGATTCAATTGCCGAAGACATTTCACATAAATTTGGAGATGAAGAATTCGGTGTTGTATTTCCTATTTTAAGTAGAAATAGATTTGGTATCCTATTAAAAGGTATTTCTAAAAAAGCTAAAAAAATATACCTAATGTTAAGCTATCCTGCCGATGAAGTCGGCAACCATCTGGTAGACAGAGATGTTCTTGATATAAAAGGAGTTAACCCTTGGTCTGATGTTCTTACCGAAAAAGAATTTAGAGATTACTTTGGATATGTTAAACATCCATTTACTGGCATAGATTATATTGAATATTACAAATCTATTATGGAGTCATATAATATTGAATATGAGATTATCTTTTCAAACAATCCTTTAACAATACTAGATTACACAAAAAATGTATTAGCATGTGATATACATACTAGATTTAGAACAAAAAGCTTACTGAAAAAATATGGTGGGCTTAAAATATATGGACTTGATGATATATTAAATATACCCGTTGATAATTGCGGTTACAATCAAGAGTATGGATTATTGGGGTCTAATAAATCATCTGAGGAAAAAGTAAAACTCTTTCCTAGAGATGGACAACCATTAGTAGAGAGAATACAAACAAAGATAAAAGAACTAACTGGGAAAAACATTGAGGTTATGATATATGGTGATGGTGCTTTCAAAGATCCTGTAGGTAAAATATGGGAACTTGCAGACCCTGTAGTTTCACCAGCGTACACACTAGGGCTAAAAGGAACACCCTCAGAAATTAAGCTTAAATACCTTGCAGATAATGAATTTGATCATTTAAGTGGTGAAGAACTAAGACTTGCGATTTCAGATTATATTCTAAACAAAGAAGATTCCTTAGTAGGTAAAATGTCTTCTCAAGGTACTACTCCTAGAAGATTAACTGACTTAATAGGCTCTCTTTCAGATTTAACCTCTGGCAGTGGAGACAAGGGGACCCCTATAGTATACATTCAAGGTTATTTCGACAACTTTATAAAATAATAAAAGTGGGAGTCAATTTAATTGTGACTCCCACTTATTTATTTTACTACAAGCACTGATGTATTTGCATAATTTATTACTTTGTTAGAAACACTTCCAAGCAAAGATCTTGAAGATATGGTTGTACCTCTTCTACCCATCACAATTACATTAAATCCCTCATCTTCTGCAATATCGATAATTGTTTCTGCGACATCTCCATTTCTTAGCAATGTTTTTACTTGACCTGGATAATCTTTAAATTTCTTTTTAGCTTCTTCTAAGAGTTTTTCTCCTAGTGCTATATTTTCTTTACTCAATTCTGAAGTATAATCCTGATCTACTATATACGGATTATCTCTTTGACTATTTACTACCGTTAAAATTAAAATCTCACTATTTTTCAGTGTTCCTAATTCATACGCCTTTTCAAGTGCTTTCATTGAGTTTTCTGAACCATCCACAGGTACTAAAATCTTTTTCATATAAACCTCCTTGTCAGTATATGTTTATTAATATAACTATACCCTAATTTTGGCTTACTATCACTTTATCACATAACAAAATCCAGATAATTAAATATCTGGATTTTGTGTTACTAGTGTCTTTTCTAAAAATCTAAATATAACATCTGCCGTCAAGACTACACTAGAAAAATTAACATATTCATCTGAAGTATGGTAGTTCTCTCCACTAGGACCAAAGACAAAAGTTGGTATATTTGCTCTAGTACCCAAATAATTAAAGTCTCCGATACTTGAAAAATAATCAATTTTAGTGGACTCTCCGGTTACTTCTTTTATAGACTCCTTTAAAACAAGAGTATATTCGTTATCTTCTTCAACAGTATATGGATAGAATCCTCCATTAAGAGAATGCGGAGAATCTCTAAATTTTATATCTAATTCAGCAGTTATTCCTGCTCTTTTAGCAGCTTCCAAAACTTCTTCAATAAGGTATTCTTTAGTTTCTCCACGTACAACGTGCCTAAAAACCGTAAATGAAGCTTTTTCAGCTACACTACAAGCAGCGCCCCCACCATTTATGCCAATTACACATAAATCCCCTTTTCCAAGTGAGCTATCTGATAGACCATCCATTTTTTTTAGTTCTAGGATTAACTTAGATGCTTCCACTATAGCACTTAATCCTAATGTAGGATTTGCCGCGTGTGCAGCTTTACCTTTTAAGAATACAGTGTAATTCCATCCACCTCTAGCCCCTAAGCACAAAACAGGAAATGGCTTTGCTGTAAATCCACTACTTGGTTCGGGTACAATTGCAACATCTACACCATCAGTTATTCCATCTAGTATAAGAGCGTCTGTACCAAGCCCATATGGCCCTTCTTCATCAGAGACTACAGTATATAGGATTTCTCCAGCAAAACTCTTGTAGGTCCTATAAAATGCCTCTACAGCCATCATTATTGATGCTACTCCGGACTTCATATCTAAAGCACCTAGCCCAAACAACTTATCTCCATCTCTCAAAGGTTTTAATGGGTCTTTTGTCCAATCCTCTGTTTTCTCGACTGTATCAATATGCCCATTTAGAAGCACTTTAGGTCCTTCCCTATCTCCTTTTATAGACCCAACTACATTAATCCCCTTAAAATTCAATATTCTATCCTCCGAATATTTATGATAATTTGCGGGTAGTCCTCTTTCCTGAAACCAATTTAAAACAAATTCCATAGCTTTTTCTTCTTTTAGATAAGGGCTATATATCGAGATAAGCTCAGATAGTAATTTTTCAAGTTTTTCTTTATCAATAGCTGATCTCATTGTTATACTTCATCCTTTCTAAATTTAAGCTTTTCCAATATCTTTTAGATAGTAATCCTTAGAAGTAAAGAATTCTTTTGTAAGATCTTTAACTTCACCACTTAGCATAAATAAGGCGAACATATTAGGGAATATAATCATAGCAAGCATTATATCTAAGAATACCCACAAAGTCTGTGCTCCTCCTACTGCTCCTACTACGATAGCTACTAAATAAACATATCTCATTACCATAGCAAACTTTAAACCAAACAAGAATTCAGCTTGCTTCTCACCATAAAATATTACAACTATAATTGTTGATATTACGAATAAAAGAAGTGACACCGATACAACCATACCTCCAATTGGGCCATAAAAGTTATTAAATGCCATTGCAGGAAGTGCTGAAGCATTTTCCATAGCACCAGGAGATTCCCATAAACCTGTTGACAATACTACGAAAGCTGTAATAGTACAGATTACTAGTGTATCTACTATTATCTCAAACAAACCCCAGAAACCTTGTCTAACTGCATGGTCATTTGTCGCTGATGAATGTGCCATAGGAGCGGTACCCATACCAGCCTCGTTTGAGTAAACACCTCTTGCAACTCCCCAACGAATGGTTGCAGCAACTGCTGAACCAGCAAATCCACCTACAGCAGCCATTGGTCTAAATGCATAACTAAAAATCAATGCAATTACTCCTGGTAATTCTCCTATATTTGCAATTACTATAACTGAAGCGCCTAAGAAATAAGCCAATGCCATAAAAGGTACTAATTTTTCAGTTACTTTTGCTATTCTCTTAATTCCACCTATTACTACTAACCCAACTAAAACCAATGTGATAATTCCTGTGACTAAAGGTGGTAAATTAAAAGCTTCTAATGCTGATGCAGATACTGAATTTGCTTGAACCATTATACTTGGAACTAATTCAAGCATCAAGAAAAATGCAAAGAAAGATCCAAGCCACTTCATTTTAAGTCCATTTTTCATATAATACATAGGTCCCCCTACATATTCCCCAAGTTCATTCTTTTCTCTGTACTTAAATCCAAGTACAATTTCAACAAATTTTGAGCCCATTCCAAATAATGCCATTATCCACATCCAAAATATTGCTCCAGGACCACCAAACATAATCGCTGCTGGTACACCTACAATATTTGATGCTCCAACTGTTGAAGCTAATGCTGCTGTAGCTGCCTGGAATGGTGATACCTCTCCTGGCGCTGCTTTAGTAAACATCTTCCCAAATGTTTGTTTCATGATGTAGGGAAAATATCTTATTTGAAAGAATCCTAATTTTGCAGATAAAAAGAATCCTCCAAGTCCTAAAGTAAGTAGCATAGGCAATCCCCACACCCATCCAGTTATCGCATTTACAACGTTTATAAACGCTTCCATATAAAGCCTCCTTTAAAAAATTTTTTTATATTAAACAACTTCATTTAATATCATTTAATGAGTAACTTCTCAATTACAAACTTAGTCAATTCAGGTGTGTTTAGGTATAAATCATTCTTAAATACCCTCTCAGTAAACTTATGATAATCTTTTCCCCAAGGACCTATATTAATTATAGGAACTGAAATTTCTTTTAAGTCCTCAAAAGGTATAGAATAACTCTCTCCCCAATGAGGCATATTTGGGCTTATATATGGTATTACAGAATCACTTTTATTAAGAGCAAGATAAGAAAGATCAGATATCCCCATAAAATAATATTTTCTTGCATAATCTTCATTTAACTCATTCTTTGCAAACTCGATTATATTATCCCCCAAGTCTTTAATTTCTTGTGGTAATGTTTCAAAATCTAAATTTGAAATATGGGGATAATAAGGTGGTGAAAATGCGATAACTGCTTTTGGCGATTTGTCCTTAATATAATCCACTGTGACACTTATCAAATCTAAAGTACTATTTGGTATATTTGTCTCTCCTTCTTCAATTTCTTTTTTTATTCTCAACTTGGTTTTTTCATATGCTTTAATAAATTCATCACCTGAATCTTCTATAGCTTGCTGGTAGCACTCCGAAAAAAGTAGTACTTTTGATTCCCAAGGCAAAGTTTCAATAGGCATATGACCCATAATTCTATATTTATCATAATGAGTGTTTATTCTTTTTATTACTTCATCAAATGATTGTTTAGTTAATTTCTTAACATTTTCCAATACATCCTTAGGAGTTTGAGATAAAGTTAATACACTAAAATATCCCCCTGCGGATTCTGGAATCGATGCATCATACTGCTCTTTAGTGTCTCTACAATAACTCCATGAAGGTGGTGGTGATACTTCTTTCTCGACTCTGTCCGAAAATGCAGGATTCATATCTATATTTGAAACAATTTGGGCTAGAATATGCGAAGGATTTATTCCTTGAAATATATGACCAATATGAGTTTTCTTCCCTCGGACATAAACCACTACCATGGTTTTCCCTACTGAGCCCTCATAAAATATAGCTCTTCCTTGATCATCTCTTTCATGAGGTTCTCCATCTATACATAGGCTGTAATCTAGATTAAAATCCTTCTTAAGTTTTTTAAGTAAACTTGCACCTTCCCTAGCACCCTGTGATAAGGATTCTTCATCAGGAACCGATAAAAATAATATATTACCTTTAAAGTCCTCTTTCTGTGAATAATACTTCATCAAATTCATGTGAATAGCTGCTGCAGCTTTCATGTCTGCTGTCCCTCTGCCAAAAATCCACTCTTCTGATTCCAAATCCATTTTAGCATCTTCATTTATATCTGCGTGAGTTATTTTTTCAATAAGTTTATCTGGCTCATATGCATATTCATTTAAAATTCCGTAGTCAAATGAGTCCACTACATCATGGTGATGAAGAAGTATTACAGTTTCATTTCCTTCACCCTTTAGCAATCCCCATATTATAGCTCTATTTAATGGATCGTTAGTTAGCTCATACTTACCGAAATTATTCTTGTTCCTAATATAATATGGTAATTCCTTCAAGTAGTTGTATATAAAACTTTCCACATCTCTCTCAAGCTTTGTCCCGGTATCACTCTTTATTTTAACAAGCTCATAAAATAATTTTTCTATATCCTGCTTCACAAAACCACTCCTATCCATAAAACAACCTCAGTATTTAATGCCAACTCTTTACAATTATATATTAGTTCATCAAGTTAGTCAAATAAAGGATGTTCATTTTCCAACATCTTACTGTAAATAAGATGTTAATCCTCTTCAACAAATGTCCTTGCCGCCTGATACACCTCTTCTTCCCCAATGATAAGCATAACGTCTCCTAACTCTATTGTAGCGTATGGCCCTGGTGAAAGTAGTGTCTCATTTTCTCTTCTAATTCCGACAATTGTTGCACCAGTATTTTGCCAAAAGTTTAGTTCTCCAATTGATTTAC
The DNA here is from genome assembly GCA_034006985.1 of Gudongella sp. GTDB lineage: Bacteria > Bacillota > Clostridia > Tissierellales > Tissierellaceae > Gudongella. The sequence goes on along the minus strand of JAVERT010000030.1, from coordinate 372 downwards.
CAAGTATTTTGCAATTATCAGTTATTTCTAATTCAAATGGAGTTAAAGCAGTTGTATGGCTTAAAATACTGCTTCTTTCAATTATTCTGTCAACAGTATCCAAAATTTCACTTTCTATTCTTTTTTTAGCTTCTATTTGTTCCATTATTTTCATTCTAAAAGAAGCAACACTCTCAATATTTTTAAACCTATTTATATACTTAAAAGCTTTATCTTTAGAAATAATAACTATTCCACTGCCTCTCGAAGATTCTACAACTCCAACATCTTCGAGGATTTTTATTGCTCTTCTTATTGTCTCTGGAGAAACATTATATGTCCCTGCAAGAGTAGACCTGCCGAAAATCTTTTCGCCTTCTTCATATTGACCTT